>DAIDJG010000202.1 GCA_027451445.1 Singulisphaera sp. | reverse complement strand
GTCCCGATACCCTCCATTCGGGTCGCTCCACCCAAGGTTGACGAGGGCCGTCCCGCCATGCTCTATCGACCCTCAGCGCGCCCGCCGGTCCCGATCCTGACCGTGTTCGACGATGGCAAGATGGACGGTGAGATCATCCGTCTGCGAGAGCCGCGGTTCACGATCGGTCGCACCGAGGGGGACCTGCGGTTCCCGCTTGACGGCCGGATGTCGGCCCGGCATGTCGAGATCACGCACCAGGCCGTCGGCGGACGGCATCGCTGGGTCGTGACTGACCTTCAGAGCACGCACGGAATGTTCGTCCGTGTGAGCCGCGCCGCGCTCGCCGATAGGGCCGAGTTCCTGGTCGGCAACGGCCGATATCAGTTCGACGAGAACCGGGTGGAACCGGGCACAGCGACCGAGGAGCCCGCTGGACTTGATACGAGCCAGACCCAGGGCTGGGCCGAAGGCGCGGGTTCGTTCCGGCCACCGGCCGTCACCGAGCTGCTCGGCCGGGAAGTCGGTAATCGCGTTCTGCTGATCAAGCCCGAATACTGGATCGGCACCGATGCGTCGTGCGCGATCTGTCGGCCGGACGACCCATTCTGCGAACCGAAACACGTCCGGCTCGCGCGCAGCCTCAAGGGAACCTGGAGCGCGGAGCACAACAAGACCCGCAACGGGCTCTGGCTCCGCATGGCGCAGCTCACGGTGGACGGGATGGTCCTGTTTCAGGTCGGCGAACAACGCTTCAAGATGACAATCAACTGATGCGGCACATTCAGTCCGATCGTTTACCGTCTTTTTAACGAACGCGTTTACGGCGAGCGCTCGGGCGGTCGTCCCTGTCCGACTCCAAACGACGACCCTCTGCGTGACGACGCGATCAAGGCGGCGGCGGGTAACCGCCGAAATCGAGCAGGAACTTACCCGCGACGACGGCCGGACCAGGGCCGAACGAGACCGTACCGGTTCCCGTCGCACCCTTGTAGGCCTTGGTACCCGAAATAATCTTGTAGGTCAGGTTTCCGGAGTAGGCCGTGAACGAGGAAAACTGAAGCGGTGTCACCGTTCCGCTGAGGTCGACCGTCACGGTTCCCTTGCGGTCCGCAAGTCTGATCGTTCCGTCTGCCGGGTGATCCGTTCCGCCCGTGATCGGGATCACGAGATCACCGCTCAGGGACACGCTACCCGTCAGCGGGGAGAGCGTCGCACCGGACGCCTTGAGTTGGTGCTTGCTCCCATGGGTGGAGTCGGTCCCGCCGACGAGGCCGTAAAGGTTCAGGGTCTGTGCTGGCGGAGTGACCTTTGTGTGGTGGTGGTGGTGGGACGTATCGGCGCCGATGAGGCCTATATGGCTGAGAGCGATCCGCTCTTCCAGCGGGGCCAGTGTCGAGGGGACGTAGGCATGACGCTTCATAACGTTCCTCTGCGCTTGGGTCGAAGCACGTTCGAATTATCGACATTCATGCTAGAGGACACGAACAAAAATGTCCAGGGAGGCCGTCGCGGCGGCCGGTGAAACCGCGTTTACTTGTGGCCCCACAGCTCCTTGAGCTTTTGCAGCCGTTTCCAGGCCGCCGGATGAGCGCGAAAATGGTTTTCGAAAAGTGAGGCACCCGGCGCGGGAGGCATGCGACCGTCCGCGAATTCGTGGTCCTGCGAATAGCCCTCGAAGCGGCGCATGAAGATCAGCACTTCATAACGCGTTCGATCCAACCTTCGAAGATGTTGGAGCGCCCACGCGTCGGCTTCGAATTCCTGATCGTCGGTGTAGGCCATCGGAGCGATGAGAGCCATGTAGGCCTTGGCAGTGCCGAGCTTCAACTGTTTGACCCCGGGCGCATCGAGATCCTTGAGAGCGTGCTTGAGATCCACGTGCGCGATCTCATGTCCCAGCACGAACTGCAGGGCGTAGTCCTCATCTTCGCCAATCAGGTTGAACAGCCCTCGACAAACATAAACGTAGCCGCCGGGGTGTGAGAACGCGCACATAGCTTCGGAGTCGAGAAGCGTAAATTTGTAACGAATGTCCTTCCGCGCACGACCTTCGAGCAGCGGCGCCGCGGCTTCTTCAATCTTTCGGAGCCATGGGCTCCCCTTCGCGGTGACATTGAAGTGCATCACGAGCTCGTGAAGCTGCTGCCCCAACAGGACTTCATCATCGGTGCTGAGATGAGCGAGGTCCCAGACCTTATCGAGCTCAGGGGAGGACAGGTAAGGATCCAGCTTCGGCTCCGGGGCCGGCCTGGGAACCTCCGCAGGCGTCACAGGCGGAGGGTTCTGCACGGTATTGGCCTTGGCAGCGTCCTTGGTCTTCGCCACATCGGCGACGTGCTCGAGCGCCGGGGATGATGTCGTTTCCCGGTCGGGCGTCGACGCAGTGTGTGTGGCATCCAGCGCGCTATTCACCGGCTCCTCCTGAGTCGCAACCGTCGGCGCGGCCGGCTTCGCCTCCGCTTTGGCGCGGCGCAAGGATTCGCGGTAGGACTCGCCCTCCGAACGAACGATCCAGACCGAAACGGCGATGTACAGACAACCGACAATCAGGGCGACAGCAAGCCTGGGCATGGGGGGCGGATCCATCGGTGAGAAGGTCGCGCAACGAACCGGCACGTGGCCCCAATACCGTTCAACCAACCATGAACCGTAGAGGGCGAAGCATTTAACGCCCTCCCCCCTTGTGGGGGAGGGTTGGGGTGGGGGGTTCGAGCAGCGACTGCCAGTGCGACACCCCCCACCCCGGCCCTCCCCCACAAGGGGGGAGGGAGTACTTATGTCCCTGTGCTCCCATAGGTTCCGACTGTTTGAACGGTATTGCACGTAGCCTGTACGAGGAACACCGGCCAGGGTGCGAGGTTACTTCATCGGCTGCCGGATCGCCTGATCGCGCTGCTCCACCATGGCCGCGTAGAGCCTGGGGAAGAGCTCACGCTCGTCGCCGATTTCGGCAGCGGCGCCGAAGCTCAGATTGTTGCGCTGCATGAACTGGAGCAGGTCGTAAACCGTCGTCCCTGAGTACTTATCGATTTCGCACATAATCTGCTCGACCTTGTAGCTTTTGAACAGCCTGGCCGATGCGTCGAGCGCCATCAAGAAATTCTTGGAGTCGAGGTAGACCTTGAGGCCAGCGCCACCGTACGGCGGCACCTCCCGGTCGAGCTTGGCCAGAAGATCCTTCACCGCCCTGTCAAGCGCTTCGACGGCGGGGAGCGACAGCTTCCCCTTCCCTTCGTTCAAAAGATCAAGGCAGTGGTCGAGAGCCCGATCGTACGCCCGACGCTCCACGTCGAACTTGGCGTCGCGGAGCCCGACCGGCCATTTCCCCTTGCCCTGCATCCGCTGAAACGAGATCGTCGCCTTCTCCTGCGCGAAAAAGAACGGAATGCGGCGTACCGTGTCACCCGGGAGCGTCAGCGGTACCTGCGAGACCCGGACCGACGATTCATTGCTGGGTTCCAGCAACTGAATCCGCAACATATTCAGCGCGTCGCCCTTCATGACGTCCTTTTCCTCGGGCGATTCCTTCAGACGCTGCTGGATCAGCTTGTAGTTCGCCTCGTGCTTCGCTCGCACAAACGCGCGATACTCGGCGTTCTCCCGATTCTCTTGCTTGAGGGCCGCGGCGAGATACTCATTGAGTCGAATCGCCGTGTTCACATGGATGGATTCGGCCTGGGCCGTGTACAGATTGTAGACTCCCGCCCCCCAGGCAAACGCCCCCTCACCGCGCAAGACGTCGCCTGGAAAGGTCGAGCCCCCGCCGAAACGCTGCGCTCGGGCAGAACTCGCAGGCCCCATCACGACCAAGAAGGTAAGGGCAACCAACGCTCGGACACGAAACCCCGCTCGCCACATCGCCTGTCCCTCCGAATCGCCCCTCCCCGCGGAAGGGCCGGTTCCACGATCGGAATATCCCACCGTCAGTATTCAGCACCGATTCCGGAGACGTCGACTTCACTCACCACGGCTCAGCCGTCTTCAGGCGGTGCCTGTCCCGATGGCCACGCCCGCTCCGCCAGAAAAAGGGGACAGGCACCTCGAAGACTCGGAGCCAGTCCCCATTTTCCGGCTCCGCTTCACTTCCGAAGACGCGTTGTCCATGAGGCGCCGGCGTGATCACGGCAGACCTCCGCGCATATTACTGAGGAATTGCTGGTCGCGCGCGTTGGCGATGGCCGAACTCCGCATGATCGAGCTGAACATCGAGCTCATTTCCCGGCCGATCTGCGCTTCCGTCACCGCTTGCTTCATATTCTTATACGCCAGGAGCCTTTTCTCGAAAAAGTTCTTGACATGCAGCATTCTCGCAATGGTCTCCCATTCGTCGTCGAGACCCTTGGCGGAGGCGACCCCGTCCGGCGTGGTCCTGAGTACGAAATACTCGACGTCCGGTCTGCCGTTCGCGTTGTAACGAGGCCGAAACTGGGTCATGATGTCCGCCTTCACCAGCCGGCAGGTTCCTCGGCTCGTGACCCAGAACGTCAGGATCGCCGGCAAGGCGTTGAATTCCGCCCCGAGTTGCGAACGTGCCTCTTTCAATCGAGGGAGGAACTTGGGATCGACTTCCACGACGTCGGTCTTCTGCGGCTGAACGTTGAGCGTACCGTTACGCATCACTTCGATCCGGCTCTGATTCACGGGCAACTCGAACGCGCCGTCCTCGCGGATTCTCGAATAGTCCGACAGGCAATACATCCCATCGGGCACGACCACCTGGCTGGCATATTTCGCAGGATCGCTGAGAAGCTTCGCCAGGTTGATCCCCTTGAGTTTCATGGGTCTCTTGAGCGCAAGCTGAGAGGACCATTCCTCCTTCGGCTCGGATCGAGCGGCCTGATCCACGACCCCGGGCTGGTTCGCAGTGACCACGGTCGTTACCGGCGAGGGCGACGGCTGGCTCGGAGCAGGCGGTTCCGGAAAGTCGTTCGACGGCTTGGGAGCGGAATCCGGTTCCGCGGGTTGAGGCTGTTCGACAGTCTCAGGACGGGACGGGATCGGAGTTTCCGGGCCTGGCGGCGAGATCGAGGCCATCTCTCGCTTCGGCAGAACACTCGGTTTCGGCACCGCGGCAGTCGGCGAGGGCAGCGGCGTCGCCACGATCGGCGCCCGTTTCGTGGTGGGGAAGCCCGGGATCGAACTCGGTGGCGAAGGGGACCCCGCGATCACGGTGGATGGCCCGTTCGTCCGCGTCGGGGAAGCGCGTAGAACAAACCACCAGACGCCTCCCGCGATCACCATGATCGTAAGCACGGCGCTCGCCGCGATCCCGATCACGATCGTATTCAGATTCGACGACGTAGCAGCGGGGGGCGGCACCGGTTGAATATCGAGCGGAGGGGGCGATGGCCTGCGCACCGGCTCCTCGGCGGGGGCGAGGTCGTAGACCTGTTCGCCACCCAGTCCGGGAAGCGCCACGGTCCGCCCGCTGTCGCGCGTCCCCGCCGGCGCGGCGGTGACATCCTGCGTGGGGATCTTCATCGTGCCGCTGCGCGATGCGGCGGGGTGCTCACCCGATGTGCTTCCGGTCGGGAGCTTCATCGTACCGCCGCGCGCGGCTGCGGTATGCTCGCCCGCACCCTCCGTGGGCAGCTTCATCGTACCGCTGCGCGATGCTGCCGGATGCTCACCGGAGGACGACTGCGACGGGATCTTCATCGTACTACTGCGCGGCGCCGCCGCGTGCTCGCCCGAGCCGCTTTGCGTTGGCACCTTCATTGTGCCACTGCGCTGCGGGACCGCAGTTCCGCCGGAGCCTGACTGTGCATCGAGCTTCATCGTGCCACTACGAGCGGCCGACTCGCCCCCCGCAGCGCTTCCTGGTAGAGCGACCGTGCCGCTACGCGGGTTCGTGGGGGTAGGTGCGGGTGGGTTCGGAACGACGCTCGCGTCGGTCACCTGGATCGGCGCCTTGCACGCGGGACAGGGCACGCGTTGGCCCGTCTGCTTGAGCTTCTGAAAGATGGGAGACGCCACCAGCAGCGCCTTGCCGCAGCCATGGCACTTGACCCGGACACGATCCTCCGGCGCGATCGGCAACGTTTCCACTGCCGCGGCAACGGCCAGGGCAAACCCCGCGCAACGCGCGTAGCGGTCATTCGGGTCTTTGGCTAGCCCCTTGAGCACCACCTGAGACAGCCGCTCCGGCAAGGCCGGGAGAAACTCGGTCAGGGCAGGAGGGGCCTTGGTCGTGTGCAGCACGAGGAGCTTCGTCTTGGTCTCATGCTCGAACGGTCGGCGCCCGCACAGCATCTCGTACACGGTAACGGCCAACGCATACTGATCGACGCGCCCGTCGATGTCCTCGCCCATGATCAACTCGGGCGCCATGTATTCCGGCGTCCCGAGCACCATCCCCGTTCCCGTCATCGCGGCCTGCGACGAGGAACTATCGGTCGCCGCGGCAAGTACCTTCGCCACACCGAAATCGCTCAGAAACGGATACCCTTGCGCATCGAAGAGAATATTGCCCGGCTTCACGTCGCGGTGCACGTACCCCTGCGCATGGACATAATCGAGCGCGTCGGCGATCCCCGCGAGCCAGCGAGGGATACTCCTCGGATTGGCGCAGATGTTCGCGCCATCGGCCCCGCCCGTCTGCTGATCCGCCAGGCTTCCCCCCGGCAGGTATTGCATCACCGCGAAGGGGTGGCCGTCCCAATCGCCGACGTCGGTGACCTTGACGATACCGGGGTGCGAAAGTTTGACGAGGGACCGAATTTCGCGCGTGAACCGCGCGGCAAACTCGGGGTCTTCCAGCATCGCCTGCCGCGGCACCTTGATCACGACTTCCGCGTCGAGGTTCCGGTCCACGGCCCGGTAGACGGAGCCCATGCCCCCTTCACCGAGCATCGCGCTGATTTGGTAGCGGCCACCCGCGAGAGTCGCCCCGATCCAGTCGTTCGTTCGGTTCGCCATGGATCGCCCTTTCGACGAGAGCGGAGGGATCTCCGGAAAAAGGGTTGTTCACGGTACAGACTTCGGGATTCCGTGTTATCGAACCGCTCAGCCTAAGTCGCCCGTCGCCAGCGCGGCGTCGCGCGCAGCGACCGGGTCATGATGTCTCGGGAACGCACCTGGGAGCACTCTGAATGAGGAACGCGCCAGGGGTAAATTGTAGCATCGAAATCCCTTGTACACCACAGAAAAAGCGCTCTATCTTTCTTCGTATTTGCGCATCCAATGCTTTTGAGAGAAATCGGCGCTGTGCGGCGTGGCGATGGACGTGCAAAGGGCGTGCGGCCGACGACAGAAATCGTCTCGGCCGCACGCCCCGCGTGCCATGAACGAATTGGCTGAAAGCGTTGCTGAGCCGATCTCAACGAGCCGACGCACTACCGTAAACCGCCGATGCGGCGTCGAGTGAGAGTCGCACTCGCCCCTTTTCGTCGAACAGACCAAGGCTCGGCTGCCCGTCCGGCCGAATCGCCAGCGCCCCGCGGACGGTGCTCGACGGATCGAAGATGTTCACACCGGGAGCATTATCGGGCCCCAGATCGAGCGAGAGACGGACCCCGCCTTTGTTGTCGAAGAGCCCGAGCCCCGGAGTCCCGTCCGGGCGCGTGGCCAGAGCCGCCTGGTGAATCCCCTCTTTATTGTACAAGTTCACACCAGGTGCTCCGCCGGGCGACAGGTCGAATGAGAGGCGGATCTGGCCCTGGTCGTCAAGCAGCGCGAGGCCGGGCGTGCCGTCCGGCCTGATGGCGAGCGCGGCCCTCATCTTGCCGGCGTCGTCGCGGAGCACGAAGTGGCTCGCCTCGACCGTGCGGGACTCGTCGGCCAGTTTCGCCCCCGCCAATCCTGCCACACCCGCAACCAGAACGGCTCCGACCACGACGCGCTGCCAGCGGCGGCACTCCCGGCGCAACCGCTCATTCACCGTTTCCAGCCGCTCCAGCCGCTCCGCCAACGCCTCGATCCGAGCCAGCTCCATGATCCTCGCCCCTCTTGGTGTCGCACCCAAGAAAAAAGTGTGACCGCCTCCCCTCGCAAGAAATGAGCGGTCGAAGGTAGGCCTCTTCCCTTCAGGCTCTTGACGGTGACCCCTTCACGTTTGGGAATGTGAATGGCCAAGAACCAGGAATGCCCAACCTCTTTGCGAGTCGCATGCCGCGCCCTGGGCGGACTTGCTATGCTCTTCGCAAGCCTTTAGACAGTGAGGATTAAGGACGAGGCGCTGGCAACAGTTTTTAAGCGTCGATCGTCTGGCCAGCGCGACTCGTTGGCATGCGAGCCCATTTTATAAGCAGTCAGCGTTGTGGGGATTGTGGGTCAAAACACCGCAGGATCGAGTTGCGCTCGCCGTAAGGTTGAACTTCATTAACACTAACCCGAAGCGCGAGCGAGGGATTCATATAATTATCCCTCGCTCGCGCTTCGGGTTAGTGCAATTATCTGTTCACGCGATTGGTACGTCCTGGTGAGGCGAACGCTCAAACTCAAGGGTGAGACGATTAAGAGAGTCCGAGGAACTCAGTCCCGTGTAATGGGCGTTTTTAGGATTGTTGGAGGTCCGTCCAGCGCCTGACCGAATTGGGAGCCAGGCCGTCAACGTACGGCTGGACGGATCGAGCCAGGACAATGGCGTAAGCGGGAATGCGCCGAGAGGGCGCGGGGCTCGGCTCGACCGCATCCGAAGAACACGACGCGACGACGGTGAGCATGAAGACGAAGTGGGCCAGGCTTCCCGCAACGACGAAGAGGTGGAACAGTTCGTGTGCGCCAAAGACGCCCGGCCAGAAACTGGGCCATGCGAGCGAGTTGATCAACGCTCCGACCGTATACAACACGCCTCCCCAGAGAAGGGGCCGGAGCGGGCGGTGGGAGATGTTCCGGGCGATCTCGAAGTAAGCGAAGATGGGAGCCCAGCCCATCAACAGATACAGCCCGGTCGAGAACGACTGCGGCAGCGTCCGGCACACCACGTGCAGCGCGATGCCGAACGCGGCGGTCACCCAGGCGGCCAGCAGCGTAACCTGCCGGCAACGCCCGCGAAGCAGGTTGCAAGCCAGCGGGGTATAGGTGCCGGCGATCAGTACGAAGATCCCGATGTAGTCCATCAGGTTGAAGAACGCCAACCCTTCTTCCGAAGTCCGCACCCCGTGATAAAGCGTGCTGTTCGCATAACAGAACGCCAGGCTCAGGCCGAAAATCAACAGGCTCCACTGCTTGACGCGCTGGCCGCGACTTCGCCTCCACAGCCAGTACGTACCGGGCACCGCAAGCAATAGCCCTGAACAGTGACTCCACGCGTTCACCGGTTCGCGGAAAAGATGCAAAACGTCCATTGCTGCCTCAACATCGTTGCGCACCGCAACTGCAGCCGGCGCCGCCCCTTGACTCGAGGCAGGCCGGACAATAGGCGGGAATGTCAGCGCCGAATGCCGGCTTCACTGAGAATCGATATGATGCAACTCCGATACCAAAGGCGGATCCCCGAGACTCCCACGCCCAAAACTCGCACGCGGCAATCGTGATAATCATCATATTTAGCAAACATCACGATACCGTGTGATTGTAAATGCGCGGGGTACGGCCGTGAGGAATTCGGGCTGCTTTGTCCAGAGGACTGGCGGTCCGTCTCGCCGAGCGCGCGGACGCATCCTCTTGAATCTCGCGCACCGCTCGGCCATCCTGGTGGCGAAATCCCACCGGATCCTTCCTTCCCAGGAGCCCGCCAATGCGCCTGCGATACCTGCTCGTCGTCTGTCTTTCGTTCCTGTGGACGACATGCCCAGCCTTTGGTGACGATGAGCCGCTGCCCGGAACGAAGCCGCTCGACTGGACCGGAGACCTGGCGTCGAAGATGGTCGACGGCGTCGACACGTTCCTGCTGCGGAAGATCGAACGCTCCGCGGCGGGGCGCGAGAAGCACTGGAACCGCGACACGTCGTCTCCCGAGCGCTACAGCGCGTCGATCGAGCCGAATCGCAAGCGGCTGGCCCATATCATCGGCGCTCGCGATCCCCGGGTGCCGTCCGACGGGCCCGAGCTTGCCGGCACGCCAAGCAGGCCCGCGTTGATCGCCAAGGGCGACGGTTTCGAGGTGTTCACGGTCCACTGGCCTGCGTTCGGCGACGTGACGGGCGAAGGGCTCCTCCTTGTTCCCACGAAAGGGAAGCCGGCGGCGGACGTGGTCGCGATTCCCGATGCCGACCAGACGCCCGAGCAGATCGTGGGATTGGCCCCGGGTGTGGCACGCGAATCTCAGTTCGCGCGACGACTGGCGGAGAGCCGTTGCCGTGTGCTCGTCCCCGTGCTGATCGACCGCCGCATGGAGAAGCGCCAGGGCCGGGCTAACCTCACCAGCCGCGAGTTCCTCTACCGGTCGGCCTTCGAGCTGGGCCGGCACCTGATCGGCTACGAGGTGCAGAAGGTGCTCGCGGCGGTCGACTGGTTCGTCAAGGACGCCGGGAAGAACGATGCCCAGGTCGGTGTGTTCGGCTATGGCGAAGGGGGCCTGCTCGCCCTCTACGCCGCCGCGCTTGATCCTCGGATCGACGCCACGTGCGTGAGCGGCTACCTCGACGACCGCCGGAAGGGTTGGCAACAGCCGATCGACCGCAACGTTTTCGCCTTGCTCGACGAATTCGGCGACGCCGAGATCGCCTCGATGGTCTTACCGCGGGCGTTGATCATTGAAGCCAGCAAGGGACCCGAGCTGACGTTGCCGAGTGAAGGAGGCGCACCGGCGAAGCTCGAGTCGCCGCCGCTCGAGGATGTGCGCCGCGAGGTCGCGCGGGTGCAAAGTTTCGCGGTAGGTGCGTTCGCCAGCCAGCTCGAGCTTGTGGAAACGCCCAAAGGAGCGGGCCCTTTCGGCTCGGCGCCGGCGTTGGAGCGCTTCCTCTCACGATTGGGCGTGCATCATAGCCCCGAGAAATCCTCCGAGCACCTCGCTCCCAACGGCGCCGCTCCTGAAGTCGTGCAACCCCTGCCCGACGCCCGGGCTCGTCAGGCGAGCCAGATGCACGAGATCGACCGGCACAGTCAGGCCCTGCTCGCTCGCTGCGCGTACGTGCGCCAGGACTTCATGGCCAAGCTCGACACCAAGACCCCCGAGGCGTACGCCAAGACTGTCGAAGAATACCGCGACATCTTCGCCAACGAAGTCGTCGGCCGGTTCGACGATCCCTTCTTGCCCGCCAACCCGCGCACCAGGAAGGTTTACGACGAGGAAAAGTACACCGGGTATGAGGTCGTGCTCGACGTCTTCCCCGACGTGTTCGCCTACGGCGTCCTGCTCGTCCCCAAGGACATCAAGGAGGGCGAGAAGCGTCCCGTGGTCGTCTGCCAGCACGGTCTGGAGGGACGTCCTCAAGATGTGGCCGACCCCAAGGTGAAGAGCCCCTATTACCACCAGTTCGCGAATCGTCTGACCGAGCAAGGCTTCGTCACATTCTCGCCCCAGAACCCTTACATCTTCAAGGACCGCTTCCGCACCCTTCAACGCAAGTCGAACCCGCTGAAGAAGACCCTCTTCTCCACGATCGTACCCCAGCACCAGCAGATCACCGACTGGCTCAAGACGCTCCCCTACGTCGACGCCGCACGCATCGGCTTCTACGGTCTGAGCTACGGCGGCAAGTCAGCGATGCGCATCCCCCCGCTGGTGAAGAATTACGCCCTGTCGATCTGCTCGGCCGACTTCAACGAGTGGGTCTGGAAGAACGCGACCACCGAACCTCGGACGACGATGAGCTACGTCTGGACGCCCGAGTACGAGATCTTCGAGTTCGACCTGGGAAGCACATTCAATTACGCCGAGATGGCCGCCCTGATCGCGCCCCGTCCCTTCATGGTCGAGCGCGGACACTTCGACGGCGTTGCGCCCGATGAGACCGTTGGCTACGAGTTCGCCAAGGTTCGCTTCCACTATGAGGCCAAGCTCGGCTTGAAAGACATGTGCGAGATCGAATGGTTCGTCGGCCCACACGAGATTCACGGCGTGGGGACATTCGAGTTCTTGCACAAGCATCTGAATTGGCCGAAGAAGTGAGGAAGCGGCGTGGAGGTGATTCGCGACAGCGTGCATGGCCGATGAGCGATGCAAGAGGCGCCTACGGTGGTCGTGCCATCTTGCATCTGCCATCTGCCATCGGCTCAGACCAAGCTGACGACCTTCCCGGGGTTCAAGATGTTCAGCGGGTCCCATGCCTGTTTGAGCCGGCGCATCAGATCGACGCCGTGCTCACCGAACTCCTCGTGCAGTAGCGCGATCTTGTGCATGCCCACGCCGTGCTCACCGGTGCACGTTCCGTCCATGGCGAGCGCCCGGCGCATGACCCGCTGATTGAGACGCTCGGCCTCCTCGATCTCGGCCGGATTGGCCGGGTCGACGATGATGATGCAGTGGAAATTGCCGTCCCCCACATGTCCGAGGATGGGGCAGGGGAGTGTTGACGTGTGGGTGTCTTCGATGGTTGCCATGATGCACTCGGCAAGCCGGGAGATCGGAACGCAGGCATCGGTCACAAACGCCCGAGCGCCGGGCCGTAGTTGGAGGCACGCCAGGAAGGCGGAGTGCCGGGCGTCCCACAGGCGCATGCGGGCCTCGGAATCAACGGCCCATTCAAAGTCATGACCACCGTGCTCGCGCGCGATGGATTGGACCGTCTCGGCCTGCTCGTTGACGCTGGCAGGAGTGCCATGAAATTCAAGGAACAGCGTCGGCTGTTCCTTGAGCGTTGTCTTACTGTAACGGTTCACCGCAGTGATGCTCAACGCGTCGAGCAACTCAGCGCGTGCCACCGGGACACCGCGCTGGATGGTGCGAATGACCGTATTGACCGCGCCGGCAACATCCCCAAACGGACAGACCGCGGCCGAGACGGCTTCTGGTTGAGGAAAAAGGCGCACCGTGACCTCGGTGATGATGCCGAGTGTTCCTTCACTCCCCACGAAGATGCGCGTGAGGTCGTACCCTGCCGACGATTTCTTGGCGCGGCGGGCCGTATGCACGATCTCCCCATCGGCCGTCACGACTTTCAGGCCGAGGACGTTCTCGCGCATCGTGCCGTAACGAACCGCGTTGGAACCCGATGCGCGGGTCGCCGCCATGCCGCCGAGCGTGGCATCCGCGCCTGGGTCGACGGGGAAGAACAGCCCGGTATCCTCGATCGCCGCATTCAACTGCTTGCGCGTCACTCCGGCCTCGACCGTCGCCGTCAGGTCCTCCGCGTTGACGGCGATCAGATGATTCATGAGCGACAGGTCGAGCGTCACGCCTCCTTCGATGGGCATGATGTGGCCTTCGATCGAAGTCCCAGCGCCGAAGGCGATGATGGGGACCCGATAAGCGGCACACAGTCGGACGGCCTCGGCCACCTCTTCGCTCGTCGTCGGATAGACGACGCAATCGGGAGGCGTAGTGTCGTAGGGCGACTCATCGCGTCCGTGCCGCTCCCGCTCGGACGCGCCGGTGCGGCAACGCTCCTGGAATCGGTCGCTCAGGCATTGCAAGAGTTCCGGCGGGGCCGGTCGACAGCGAGCGTTCGCGGGGTTTTGCATACGAGTCGTCCCGAGGGGCGGATCCGGGCTCACTCCTTGAGCCTATCATGGATTGCGACGAAGTGGACCTGACGCCGTCCCGTTTTCGAGCAGCGTCACGACCTTGTCCCCATCGAGGGTCGTAGGGTGGGTCGGAACGCCGCGCAGCGGCGCGAGCCCCACAACCGCTGTAGGCCGATACGCGTTAGCTTACTGCGGTTTGCGCTGAGATTGCGCAAGGTATCGGATCACGCCATTCCCTTCGGAAGCGGAGTACCTCATAACTCCCCCCTTGGGAAAGGGGGGGTAGGGGCTTACGTGTTAACTTAACGCTACGCCCAATCTCTTCCGAGAGGCGAACATATTAACTCCCCCCCTTGGGAAGGGGGGGGTAGGGGCAATACCGTTCAATTAACCCTAAGCCGAAGCGGACGAACGATTAAACTCCCTCCCCCCTTTGTGGGGGAGGGTTGGGGTGGGGGGGCGAACGGTCACGGGTAGCGCGATACCCCCCACCCC
>DAIDJG010000201.1 GCA_027451445.1 Singulisphaera sp. | reverse complement strand
CGAGCCCATGCTCCGGTACGGCTCGGGAATGCGCGCCCAGACGAACATAGTGGCTTTCGGCGCTGCGATCTCCCATCCGGCTTTGTTCAGGCCGGCGACGAGGCAGTCGCGGCGGCGCTGGTAATTATCGCGAATTTCGGTGACGCACTCCTGCGGGCCTTCAAGCGCCAGGATCGAAGCCACCTGGATCGGCGTAAACGTCCCGTAATCGAAGTAGCTCTTCAACCGCGCCAGCGCATTCACCAGCACCGGATTCCCAACCATGAACCCCACCCGCCAGCCGGGCATGTTGTAGCTCTTCGACAGCGTGAAGAACTCCACCGCGACATCCTTCGCCCCCTGCACCTGCAGCACGCTCGGCGGCCTATATCCATCGAATCCCAGATCCGCATAAGCAAGGTCATGAATAAGATGGAACCCATACTCCCGCGCCATCTCCACCAGCCTCGCAAAGAAAGGCAGTTCCACCGTCTGCGTCGTCGGATTCGCGGGAAAGTTGACAATCAGCGCCTTCGGCCGCGGCGTCATTCGCGGAATCAGCTCTTCCAGCTGCTTCAGAAACTGCTCCTGGTCCTGCACCGGCACGCTCACCACATGCGCACCCGCAATGACCGGACCGTAGATATGAATCGGATAGCTCGGATTCGGCACCAGCACCGTATCCCGCGAATCCAGAATCGCCAGGCACAGGTGCGCGATCCCTTCCTTCGACCCGATCAACGGCAGAATTTCGCTGTTCGGGTCGAGGTCGAGGCCGTAGCGCTTCTTGCAGAAAGTCGCGATCGACTGCCGGAGCTCGGGGGCACCCTGATCGAGTGCGTACTGGTGGAACGCCGGGTTTTCGACGTGGTGCTGAAGGCTGCGGATGATCGCCGATGGCGTGGGCCGATCGGGGTCGCCCACGCCGAGATTGATCACGTCACGACCCGCGGCGATGGCGGCTTTTTTCTTCTTGTCGATCTCGGCGAAGAGGTAGGGAGGAAGCTTCTGAAGCCGGTCGGCTTTCACAAAGGGAGTCGTCGCCATCTTTGATCCTGTCCGGAAGTCCGCGGGTTGCCGCAAAGACCTGCACTGTAACGGACAGAGGGCTGCGCTTCAATGTGCTGGACCGCTTCGATGCTGTCGCAGAACGTGTGCTGAGGACGGATTCGGGCTGAAAACGAAGCCGCCGCCGGCCAGGAGGACGTGTTGGGGCGAGTGGTCCGGAAAGCTCAAGAGAAGGCTGGACACGACCCTCGAGCGCCAGGCTACCCCTCAGCAGGTCCGCGAAGCAAGCGGCGGTCGCAGAAGATCGAGCCGAGGCACAAGGCCCGACGGGATTTCGGCACCGGCAAACGGCAAATTCGAAGCCGCCGTTGTTCACGCCGATCGGTCCCAAGGGACCGATAACCTTCCAGCTACAACATGCCTTCGTCTGGCCTCGTCGTCAACCCTCTTGTTGATTTTTTTGTTTTTCGACGCGTCAACGCTCCCCGGCGCGACGTGCTGAGTCGCCCACAACGGGGACGCGTGGATTGAAATCCAGGGCAATCCGCAGTGAAGTATGGGACTGTGACTTTCTCACCGGGCCGGCGAAGATCGATGCCCTCCGCGCGGGAGCAACTTCCTCAGAACGGCCCTTCCTCTCCAGGACTTATCCATGCGCGCCTCGTGGTTTGTGTCGTGTGCCGTCTTTGTTGGACTCGCGGCAAGTCTCGGCCACTCGGGTCGCGTCAACGCTGGGTCAGCCTTCACGACGGACGATCGAAACGACAACCCCGCCGGGAAACCCGCAAAACCCAAGGCGGATCCGACGAAGGACGACCTAACCCAGCAGGTCCTCGAAGCGATCAAAGGAAACGACCTGTCCAAGGCCGTGACGTTGCTCCAAAAAGTTCTCAAGGATGAGCCAAAGAACAAAAAAGCACTCTCGCTGCTCGCCAAGATCAAGATGGACCAGGCAGCCGTCGTTGCAAGGCCGGAGTGTTTCCCTTTGTTCCTCGAAGCCGCGTCGCTGACGCGCCGCCAGCTCCAGTTGATCAAAGATCCCACCGAGGCAGAAAAGGAGTTCGCCGCGCAGGCGTTTTACTACGAGGCGTGCACCTACGCCCTCAAGAACGAGCCTGCCAAGGCACTCGCGTCCCTGACCGACGCTTACAACGTGGGCTTTGCTCAGTCGGATATGCTGGAGACCGACGAGGATCTGGAGTCGATCCGCAGCCGGCCTGAGTTCAAGAAACTCGTTCAGGACGTTGAAGCGCGAGCGATCCCCATCGCCTTTGCGCACGCGCAAAAGATGCTGGCGGAAAACAAGCCGTTTCCGTTTGCGTTTCAGCTTCCCAGCATCGATGGCAAGACGGTTTCGCTGGCCGATCTCAAGGGCAAGGTCGTGATCGTGGATGTCTGGGGCACTTGGTGTTACCCTTGCCGGATGGAGATCCCCCACCTCGTCAAGCTCCACCAGCGTTATCGCGATAAGGGCTTTGACATCGTCGGGATCAATTACGAGCGGGTGCCGGACGACCAGGTCAAAGAGAAAGTCAGAAAGTTCGTCAAGAAAAATGGGGTGCCTTACCGTTGTGTGATCGGAGACGATAAGACTCAGGAGAGAATTCCCGGGTTCGAAGGCTTTCCGACCACCCTGTTCATTGATCGCGAAGGCAAGGTCCGGCTCAAAGTTGTCGGCTATCACTCGTTCATCGATCTTGATGCGATTGTGAGCACGCTGCTCGAAGAGAAGACGCAAACGCCTTGAGGTTTACCGCTTTTTCTTCCGGAGATTCTTGTCGATGCCGACTCCACTGTTTGATTTGAAAGGGCGCGTGGCGCTCGTGACGGGCGGAAGCAAGGGCCTAGGCAAGGCCATGGCCCGCGGCTTCGCCGAGGCCGGAGCCGACGTGGTCATCTCCAGCCGGCATGAATCGGAGCTAAAAGCCGCTGTGCCGGAGATTCAGGCGGGGACCGGGGTCCGCGTCGCTTACTTCGTCGCTGATATGACCCAGCGGGGCGACGTCGGCCGGCTCGCGGATTCCGCCGTCAAAACGATGGGGAAAGTGGACATCCTCGTCAATAATGCGGGCAGCAATACGCCCCAACCGATCGACCGAGTCCGCGACGAAGATTGGGACCAGCTCATGGAGCTCAACCTGACGTCGTGCATGGCGCTCAGCCGCGCCCTCGCACCCGGAATGATCGAGCGCCGCTGGGGACGCATCATCCACATCTCGTCCGTCCTGGGCTTGACGGGCAAAGGTGGACGCAGCATCTACTGCGCGACCAAGAGCGGGCTCATCGGCCTGATGCGCGCGAGCGCGATTGACCTCGGGCCTCACGGCATTACGGTCAATTGCATCGCTCCCGGGCCGTTTTTGACCGATCTCCCGATGAGCATTCTCTCCGAGGAACAGAAGGCGGAATTCGCGGCCAAGACGTGCCTCGGCCGTTGGGCGGAGCCGCGCGAGCTCGCAGGCACGGCTCTGCTGCTCGCGAGTGACGCCGGGAGCTACATCACCGGGACAACCTTCACGGTGGACGGTGGACTACTCGCGCAAGGGCTGTGAGGCGACCTTGCAAGGAAAGGGAACGTGTGCACTCCTGCCCGTTTGCGCACGGGCGGGAGTCACGACACACGGATCCCGAGCGCACGCAACGTTTGTTGCATCGACCGGCGCACGTCTTCGCTCTCCTCCAGCAGTTCACTCAGTTCCTCGATCTTCTGTCGCGCCATCACGAGATTGGCCTTCGCCTGCGCGAGTTCGTGACCTTCAACAAAGCTGTCCTCCGGTCTCGTCCTGGCTTCGTCGAGCTTCTTCTGCAGTTCCTCAACGGCGTGGGAATGCTCGATCTGAGAGTCGAAAAGCTGTTGCAACGCGCGTTTACGCTCGGCGGACAGCGTTTCCTGTTCGGCGAGGAGCTTCACGCGCTCCGCCTCGACGGCCTGTAACCGTTCCTCCATGGCTGCTTTGGCGTGCAGGAGTTCCTCCCGCTCGCGCGCGAAGTCCTCTTCACGGCGCTCCCAAAGCGCCCGTTCCTGATGGTAGACTTCCTCCAGGTTCGTGAACCGCTCGGCCATGTGAGTCATCTGCCGCTCGTGTTCCGCACGCAGCTCATCGACCGACTGCGTGTTGCCCTGGCGCTCGTTCTCCCACGTGCGGCGAGCCTGATCAAACTCGTTCCTGAGGGCGGCGAGTGCGGTCTCGTGGGCCTGCGTAGCTTCGCTGAGCGCGTCGCGATGTTCTTCAACCATGCCGCGAAGGCGCTCGGCCTCCGCGTCGCGAGCGACGAGCTCGGCCCGTTCCGCACGAAGCTCTTCCTCGACGCACGCAAGCCTCCGTTCCATTTCTCCGTGCGCGCCGAGACGATCCGCAAGCTCTCTGGCTTCCTCGCGCAGCCGATCGCGCTCGGCCTGAAGCGCGGCATGCTCGGATTGGAGTTCCTCCAGCCGCGAACGCTCTTCCTGCGTCCCAGAGAGCTCGAGCTTGAGCCCGTTCAACTCCGATTGGAGTGCATCGACCTGCGACTCGGACTCCGCGGCGTGCGCGAGTTTCTCCTGGAGCGCCTGGACCTCGTCGCGCAGACGGTCATGCTGGTCACGGACGAGACCGAGCTCGGTCTCCATTTGTTCAAATTCGGCTGCGTGCGCTGATCCGCGAAGCCGTTCGGTTCGGAGTTCCTCTTCGATCCCAGCGAGTCGGCGAGTCGCTTCCTGATGGGATCGAAGCCGCTCGGCCAATTCTTCGGCTTCGTCGCGCAGGCGGTCGCGTTCCTCGCGCAAGGTGGTGTGGTCCGACTCGAGGGACCCAAGCTTGGCGTGCTCCTCTCGCAACGCGTTCAGTTCGAGTTTGGTGGCGTTCAACTCGGCTTCGATCGAACTGGTGTCCGAAGCCAGGGCCGTTGCTTGGACGAGATCCTCTTTCAGTGCGCGAACTTCGTCCTGCAATCGATCGCGTTCTTGCTTGGCCTCGGCGAGGGTTTGCTCGACTCGCTCGAGTGCCGCGGTTTGTTCGGCATGACGAGCCCTCTCAGCGAGAAGCTCTTCCTCGAACCGAGAAGGCGATTGCGCATTCTCTTCGTCCGCACCGGCGCGAATGCTCTGCTCGTTGGCGTCTTGAGCGGACCGCTCACGTTCGGTCAGGGCCATTGATTGTTCGGCCGAAAGGGCGCGAAGCTTCGCGCACTCCTCCCTAACTCCCTCGAGTTCAACCTTGAGCGCAAGCGCCTCTTCGTGGGACGGGGAAACGGGAGCCACGTCGTCGGAATGTTGCGCCAGTTCGTCTTTCAGTTGCGCCACTTCGGCAATCAGGCGATCGCGCTCTTCTCGGGTGGTCTCGGCGTCGGCCTCTACCTTCTGAAGGCGCCTGACGTCGGCCTCATGATGTTCGATCTGAAGGCGGGCTTCGCTCAACGCGCGGTTAAGGGCCTCCCATTCTTCCCGAGTGATGGGAACCTCGGAGCTCAGACTGTCCGACTTGTGTTCCGCGGGCGTTTTGCCTTCCGACGACGGTCGCTCGTCCGGAGGAGGGTGGAACTCGCGGTCATCGGGCACGAAGACCTTGAAGGGTTTTTTGCAATGTTTGCAAATGACGTTCTTGCCGACGTATTCGCGGCGAACGCGCAAAGGATGCTGACAGGACGGACAGGGGAGATGAATATGATCCGGGGACATGAAGGTGCTCCGAGAACGCCACTCTCGATGTGCGGGTCATCCCATTGAGAGAATGCAGCACAATCAATCCTTGATATCTCGGATTGTGCGTTGGCCGCACCGCTAAGAAAAGAGGGTGCACCCCGCCCTGCGCTCCTGGATTCGAGCGACTTAATGCGAAGCACACCCCAAAGCGGCCCTGTTGAGCATGAGAATCGGGTCGTGGCCTCAATCCGTTACGTACGTCTCCAAGAACCGCGCAAGGCTGTGGAAATCGGAGTCGCGCTCGATGAAGCGGACGAGCGTGACCAGCGTTTTCGGATCGACAAGGTCTTCGAAGGGAATATAGTTCAGTTTCAACTGGCCGGAGACGGAGACCATCACTCCGTCCTTGCCCGCTTCGACGAGTGCTCGGTAAGAGCCGACTCCGAGTTGACTTCCGAGTAGCACGTCGAATGCCAAAGGCGGAGCGCAGCGCGCTTCGTAACCAAGTTGCAGGCCGGTCACCTTGCGCTCGCGACCTGTCTGCTTCTGGTACTCCGCCGCCACCAGCTTCGCAAACGTCTTGCCCAGGTTCACGGAAGCGATTGAAATGTGGCCGAATTCATCGATCTTGATCCCTTTGAGGCGCTCGTACGGGAGCAGTTCGGCGAGCCCTTCCGCAAGCACGATCACGCCGAATTCCTTGCCTTCCCGTTCCCGGGCCAGCATGGTGCGGATGATCCGCTGGACGATTTCATCCACGTTCATCACAGGACGCTTGTGCGTACGCCCTGTGGCCTCATCCTTGACTTCCTCCTCCCCGCGATACTTGCCGACGATGTCTTCCACGCTGATGACAAGACTGGCCTCGCCGGCGATGGCCGCTCCGTAGGCAAGCCACCCGGCGCTCCGGCCCATGGTCTCGCAGAGGTAATAGGAGCGACCGGCTTCGGCGTCGGCGATGAGGTTACGGATCTCGCTGCCGATGACTTCGACGGCCGTGAAGTAGCCGAAAGTATAGTCGATTCCTGTATAGTCATTATCGATGGTCTTCGGGACGTGGACCACCCGAATGCGCCTTGAGCCCTGGGGGAGTTGGTCCTGAAACATTTTGAACTTGTTGGCGGTCTTGAGCGTGTCGTCGCCACCGATGGAGATCAGGGCATCGACCTCGAGTGACGACAGCGCCTCGTAGACCGTGCGCAACGGGGCGTTTCGCTCGGGGTTCTTCATGTCGTCAGGTCCGCCGATGAGCTTGCCCGGGTTGGCTCTCGCAGTGCCGAGGATGATGCCTCGACGGTTGCGCGTCCGCTTCAGTGTCTTCAGATCAAGCCTGAGGTAATCCCGGTCTTCCTGGAGCGGATGCGAGGGGCTGTACTCGAGCAGGTGCGAGTAGCCATTCAGGACACCGATGACGTCGATGTTGTTGCGCAGAAATGCCGTGGCCGCGGTCGAAATCACGGCGTTGGCGGCGGGAGCCGGGCCGCCGGAGAAGAGGATCGCCACGCGCCGAATGTTACTTTTCACTTCGGGGGGACGCGACAGTGTAGACATTGTTGGACTCCAGTCAGGACGGAATGTGCGGATTGTGATCGTTACAGCGTTGCGCTGCTTGATTCCCAAATAACGGTGTCTTCCCAGCGGAGGGGGAGCCGGGTCGGAGCCGGCTCGGGCGCCGGCTTCGAAGTTACACCGAGACCCCGGTTCACCGCAACGCCTCCCGGGCCTGGACTTCGTCGGCGCACCATGGGGCGCGTTGCCGGAGGCCGTTGGGCTGCAAGTGATGATCGGCTGTGTAGACGTGACGGTATGGGAGCTTTTCAATGGAGAGCGTCGGAGACTGGGCGCGTGAACCGGAGGCGTATCATTTCGGTGCGGGCTCGGCGCCATCCCTCGATTTCGCCCGCCCGTCGGGGACGGGATAGATGATGTCGCCGCCGCCGCTAGACCAGTTCATGGACGTCTCCGAGTCCTTCCCGCCGTTATCCTTACGATCGTGGCCAACGCTGTAGAGGAGCCATTGGCCCTTCGTGCTCGGAACGGTGGAGTCCTCATTGAATCGCCACGCGTCGGCCGGGAGACCGAGCGGAATGACGGACTGGCCAGTGGAACGGACGTAGCCGAAGCGACGACCGGAATAGGGGTCGAGCGGCAGACTCCGTAAGTCGGAGGAAAGCAGAGCATCCAGCCTATCGGGCGCCTCGCCGTTGTGCTCGGTTTGCCAGAGGCGCAACGCGAGGAGTTGGACCAGGGCGCGGCGATCGGTCAGGTTCGTATCTCCCGGATTCGTCAAGGAGAAATAGGCGTAGAACGAGTAACGGACGAGCGGTGTGCTCTGGAGGTAATAACCCATTTCGTGTGATCCAAAAAGGATAATTATCGCGTCCCGCAAACTAAAGAGCCCTTGGCGTCCATCGAATACACTTGTCCTCTCGAGACCTGGTCGTTTCCATGGGTCGTAGTCGCAGTTTTGGAGGAGATCGGCGAAGTTGATTCGTCCCACGCGGCGCGCGCGTGTACGCTCGGCGCGATTTGCGAGAAGCCAGAGGCAGAGGTCGATCTGGTAGGGTTTCCACTCGGGGGAAGCGAACGATTCGATCACTAACGGTTTCAGTTCCCCGCCGGGGAGGGACATGGCCTGGTCCCAGAGCGCTGATTCCGTCTTGATCGCCTCTGCGATCGGCAAGCGTTCTGGTATCGTTTTCAGGTCGTCGAGTGCAGCGCGGAGGGTCTGCCGGGTGTGTCGGGGATCGCCCACCCAAGCGAGGGCCATGTGAAGGGCCTGATTCTCATACTCCGCGGCCACCATCCATCGAATCAGTCCGCCGTCTTCGGTCGCCTGGTGCGCCACGCGAAACGCGAGCCGGATATCGTCCCAGGCACCGGCGAGATCGTTGCGCGACTCGCGTTCGCGGGCGTCCATCGCCAGTAAGAGCAGGACGTCGCGAAGATCGACAACTCTCGGCCCGCGCGTACCGACGACGCTTGTGACTCCCTGCGGCTCGAAGTGGACACCGCTGAACGCCGCCGCTTGCCGTACGAGTGCGATGGTCTCCTGGTTCTCCCGCCACCATTCCACGATCGCTTTCGCTTCCGGGTTCCAGCCTCGGGCGAGAACGGTATTGACCTCCTTGCTCCATTGCTGACCAGCCCTCCCGGCAGGGAGTGCGTCGGAGTTCCTATGGTGATGACGCAGTGCGGAACGGTGCGCCGCTTCGTAGAGCTTGATGCCGGTCCGATCGGCACCTGCGGGAATGACGCCGCCCACAACACCATCGGACACCGGACCAATATCGGGTACGCTCCCGACCCGATACGCCAGATAGGCCAAAAACAACCCGGTAAAGCCAAGACCCAGGGCACCCATCAGGTGCAGGATCGGCTTCGCGCCGGAGCGCCGGAGCATCCACTCGTTGGCCCAGGAATACGAGGCGGCAGAGAGAACGAGAGGCGGCAAGGCGATCGCGCACAAGGGCACAAGGAATAGCATCTGGGCAGAAACGGTAGGCACCCCGAGGGCCACGAACACACCACTTGCAACGACGGCTGCCGAGATTCCATTTTTAATCACTTGACCACACAATAAGCCCGAAGCGAACGCGGCGGGAATCGGCAGGAATACAACGAGGCCGCGCGCTCCAAAGCAGAGAGCGAAGCCGAGCCAGAAGACTCCGAGGACGACCATCCACACGGCTGTCTTGACGAGCCAGACACGGGCCGCGGAAACGCCGTGCTGGACATAAAAGCGGTAGGTGAGGCTACGATTATCCGCGTGGAAGACGTTCACGCCTGCTAGCAGGCTGGTCACGGTGGCGAAGATTGTTGCCATGGACAGCATCGGGTCTTTCTCGACCCACCACCTTCCCGCCAGCGTGCCGAGGATGCCGAGGAGCGCCAGCGCACACCACACTCCCAGCGACTCGCGGCACGTTGCCCAGATGAGGCTCCAGTTGGCCGAATGTCGCCGCCCCTGCCGACGCTCGACGCGGTTCCGGCGTGAAAAACTCGGTGCGGGAAGCTGGACTCGTTCGGGCTGCAAATTGCGCGTGATCACGACGCAGGAGATAGCGAACAGGATGCTCGCCAGCAGCAAGCGCAGCCAGGCCGACCGGTTCAAGGTCTGAAGGTTGAAGAAGACGCCCTCGACAGCCATTCCCGCAATCGATCCGACGCAGACGATCGCGAGTGTCGCGGCGATCAGCACGTGCTTCGAAAGCGACGACCAGAAGAGGCCCCAGGCCACCGACTCGAGAAGAAGCGCGAAGAATCCAAGCAGGATCGCATTCAGGCCGTACGACTGGGGATCGCGATGGGTGGTGCCCAACTCGGCAATGACTGTCAGAACGAGGGCCATGATGAGGGTGGAGAGGACGGCGAAGCTCGCCTTACCGCCCCAGAGCAGGGACCGAGGGACGGGAAGCACGTCGAGCCAGCGGAGCGTCTGTTCTTCACGCTCGCCCGCGAATGCGGCGGAGCTGACCGCGAACGCGTACAACGCTGCCCACGAAAGAACAAGCTGGGTGAGCGCGCCGTGCCGCCAGGATTCATCGCCGACCTGAAGTGCGACGCATTGGGAGAACACGGCAAGCACAACGATGAAGACCCAGAGCCAGCCGAAAACGCGGACTTCTTTCCACCACAATCGAGCGAGCATGACTAACAGGCTCCGTGCTGACGACTCCACCGACCGTTTGAATCCCGCTGCGTTGCTTCCCGTTTTCTGACCAGCGCTCAAGAAACCGCGACTTCGTCCGCGACTGGCGTGCTGATTGGCTCTCGCCGCGCACGCATATAGGCGATGTAGATCTCTTCCAGGCTTGGTGTCTCGATGGCGAGGTCCACGATGTCGGGCCAATCGCGCGCCGCTTCACACGCCAGACGATCCGGCGCATGGACCAGCCAGCGGCTTTGTCTGGGGGACTGGTCGGCATAGATCAACTCCAGCGGCGAGCCCGGGGGTGGCGCGTTGGAGTGCGTGTCCGTGGCAAACGTGAACGAGAGCGCGAAGGTTCGGGCTCGCAGCTCGTCGAGCGGCTCGGCGAGGATCAGCTTCCCCTTGTGGATCAGGGCCACGTGACTCGCGACGCGTTCCACCTCGTTCATCTGGTGGCTCGAAAGCAGCACGGTTCGTCCTTCGCCAGCGAGGTCGACCATGCTTTCGAGAAACTCGCGGCGCACGAGCACGTCGAGCCCGGACGTCGGCTCGTCGAGCACCAGGAGTTCCGGCTCGGACGCGAGCGCCAGGGACAGCGAGACCTCCGCCTTCATGCCTTTCGAAAGGCCTTTCATCTTACGGTCCAACGGCAGGCCGAAGCTGCCGGTCAGCCGACGGAAGTTGCTAAGGTAATCCACCTCGCGATGAAAACCGGCGGCAAACCAGCCGATCTCGCTCACCGTCATCCATTCGAAAAGGCTTGGCTGCTCGGGCACGTAACCGACCCGCCTGCGGACCTCCAGGCTGCGCCGGACGGGATCGAGGCCCATGGTCCGGACCTCGCCGGCATCGGGCGTGATCAGGCCCAGCAGCGCCTGGATCGTCGTCGTTTTGCCGGCCCCGTTCTGGCCGAGGAGGCCGAACACAGCGCCGGGCGGGACGTCCAGAGTGAGCCCGTCGACGGCGATTTCGCGCTTGTAACGCTTCGTGAACCCCTGAACGTGAATTACTGGCCTTGTCGACATACCGCGCTCCCCACTGAGTTCGTTTCCGCCGTGCTCACTCTGCGCGACCGTTTCCGTTCGACCATTCCTCGCGGAGGATCTGCTCAATCTCCTGCGGATCGAGCTCGCTCCGCCTCGCCTCTTCGATGGCCAGCCGCAAGCGGCGGCGTACGTATTCGCGCCGATCGGTGCGGCACAGGTCGGGCGCACTCTCGCTGATTTGCAGGCCTGTCCCTCGCACCGGTTCCAGGAGCCGCTGCGATTGCAGTTCCCGGTACGCCCGCGCCACGGTGTTGGGATTCACCACAAGCTGCTTCGACAACTCCCGCACGGAAGGGACAAGTACCCCCGGTGTCAGGATCCCCGAGGCAATGGCGAACTTCACCTGATCCGCGATCTGGGTGTAGATCGGACGCTCGTCGGTCGTGTTGAGATGGATGAGAAGCATCTCGGTCCCTTACTGTGTTAGTGACCTAGCACAGTATTCACCCGGTCCATGACGTTTGTCAAGGGAACGATGTGGCGGCGGGTCATTTTCTTTTTGCGGGCGTGATGGAACTCGTTATGGGCGCGGTGTCGGGCTCGGCGACCATGGCCAGGTGTCGATCTTTTCGGCGAGCCGGTAGAATGCTTCCGTTGTCGACGTGCTTGGGGCTGGAGTGGGTGCGCGCGATGTCGTTGAAGGTTGCGAATCTCCGCCTGGAGTTGGACGAGCCCGAGGATGCGGTAGCCGACAAGGCGTCGGCGCGCCTTGGGGTGAGCCGTGACGCGATTGGACGTTGGCGGATCCTGCGAAAGAGTCTGGACGCGCGCCGGCATGACGACCTGCATTTCGTTTATGCGGCCGAGGTGGAACTTCCAGACGAAGATCGGTGGACCCAACCGTCGCGCGGAGCCGGCATCGAGCGCTTTCAGCCGGAGCAGTTTGATTGGCCTGAGCCGGGACAGGAGCCGCTCGAGCATCGGCCCGTCATCGTAGGGGCGGGGCCGGCTGGGCTTTTTGCCGGTTACCTGCTGGCGCTCGATGGGTACCGGCCGTTGATTCTGGAACGGGGGCGCGACGTCAAGCAGCGGGTGGCCGACGTGCGCCGGTTTGACGCCGGGGGACCGCTCGACGCTGAAAGCAATTACCTCTTCGGCGAAGGCGGCGCGGGGACGTTTAGCGACGGCAAGCTGACCAGTCGCAATACTGGTCCGGATGTGACCCGCGTCCTTGAGATCCTCGCCGAATGCCACGGCAAGCCGTCGATTGTTTATGAACAGCGGCCGCACCTTGGCTCAAACCGGCTGCCGCTCGTCGTGCGCACCCTTCGGCGCAAGCTCGAGGAAGCCGGCGGGGAAGTGCGGTTTGCGTGTCGCCTTGAAGACCTCGACATCGTCGACGGCAAGCTACGAGGGCTGATGACCAGTTCAGGCTACGTTGCGGCTAACGTCGCAGTGCTCGCGGCCGGCCATAGTGCGCGCGACACGTACGGGATGCTGCTGCGGCGAGGAGTGCCGATCGAAGCGAAGCCCTTCCAGCTCGGGGTCAGGATCGAACAACCGCAGGGCCAGGTCAACACCGCCCGCTACGGGGCGTTTGCCGATCACCCTGCGCTCGGCGCGGCCGATTACAACCTCGTGGTGCGGGCCGGCGAGCGCGACATGTTCACTTTCTGCATGTGTGCAGGCGGCTACGTCATGCCGAGCATTAGTGAGCCGGGCTACTTTTGCACCAACGGGATGAGCGAAAGCCGTCACGATTCGCCCTATGCCAACAGCGGGTTGGTCGTAACCGTGACGCCGGAAGAGACCGGGAGCCGGCATCCGCTGGCGGGGGTTCACTTTCAACAGCGAGCGGAGCGACTCGCGTACCTCGCCGCGGGGCGCAGCTACGCCGCGCCGATTCAGTGGGTCAGCGACTTCCGCGCGGGCCGCGTAAGCCGGGGGACGCTGCCAAGTAGCTACCCCAGAGGAACGGCGCCGCTGGACCTTGGGACCATTCTGCCGCCTGTGGTTCTGGAGGCACTGGATCGGGGGCTGCCGGCAATGGACCGGCGCTTCCACGGGCTGTTCTTGAAGAACGCGACGCTGACCGGCCCGGAGTCGCGTGGCAGTTCGCCGGTTCGCATACCGCGCGACGCGCGCTCGTATGAGAGTATCGGCGTGACCGGGCTCTATCCGTGCGGGGAAGGCGCGGGTTATGCGGGTGGAATC
>DAIDJG010000200.1 GCA_027451445.1 Singulisphaera sp. | reverse complement strand
GCGGGGATGCTCGCGATCTTTCCGTGCAGCGTGTAATCGCGCCCGCCTTCGGAATAGGGAGGACCGAAGGTCTCCAGCCCGCAACGGACCATCAACTCGTCAAACCCGTCCAACCAGCCGAGCCCTCCCCAGTGCGAGAGGTTGACGAATGACGGATGCACGGGTCCATCGTGAATCGGCGAGTGCCAACCCACCTGATCGCCCGCGTAGCTTCCCTTCCAGAGTCCCATGCCGCGAGTCGGCAAGATCGCGACGGAAAGGGCACCGTTGTCGAGTTGAATCAGCTCCACGCCTTCCCGACGGCCTCCTCGTAAGACCCGCTTGGTCACCGACCAGGGGAACTTCGAGTGGACGCCGAGATGAGGCGCACTGATCGTGAAGTTTTCCATCCACAAATCGTGCGCGACGTCGGTTAGTACGAAGGTCGGCATACAATGCCTCAAGTGGCGAGTCGGTCTTACTGCTTAGACGCAGTACGACCGGGTTCACGTGTGATTCGCAATTGATACCCGATCCGGTCCAGCGCTTTGGCGAGCGTGTCGATGCCAAATTGCTTGCGGTGTGCCAGGACGTGGCTAAGCATATCCTCGGACAGTCCGGTGGCCGCACAAAATTCACGGCGCGTGGAAAACTCGTCCTGAATCAGTCGCTCGAGATCATCGCGGTAGTCGGGTAGGCTCGCCAATCCCGCCTCGACGGCCAACCGTCCCCCGAGATCCTCTGCGATCCGGTAGACAGCGGTCCGCCGTGACTCCACGCGAGGCACACCGCGCGCGTCGTAGAACGATCCGACAGCCTGTGTCCAGTAGTTCTCGAAGTCATTCCAATCGGGATGGGACTCGGCGCGGTTACGGAGATCATCGACCAAGGCCAATTCCTCGGGGTCCAGGTCGGTCAGGAAAATCGGTCGCCCCTTGAGATCAGTGTAAGGCTCAGCTCGTGTCATGGTTCGCTCCCCTGATAAACTCAACTCGACCGGAAATGCTCAAATATATCATTTTCTGGTGAAACACGGAGCACGCGTCACAAAGCAGATCGCGGAGCAAGTCGAGCGAGGCTGCGTCATCGGTTAGAGCAATTATATATTTGCGAGATTTATCTTGGATTTGATCGCCTGAATCAGGATCTTCGTAGAACCCATGGTAGAGTCCTGGGGCGATCGTCGCTCCTCGGAAAGCGTCCCAAAGGCGGTCTTTGAGCCAATACCAAGCCTCTATCGTATGAGGCTCACCATCGGAGAGCTGGGTATCGCGGTAGATTGGAATAAGGAAGCTGCACTCAACCATTCTTGGCGGAGTCATCTTGAGTTTCCTTGCGGTTCAAAATCGGAATTCGAAATTTATTTATTATCATGGGTGTTGTCATTGAATTCGCGGTTCGGGGCATAGGTTGAGTTTGGATCGCGTTTTATCATGGCTTCGTTGAGCTTCGTTTTGACTCCTCCTTCAACACACTTAAGAGTACTCGCGAGTTGACCGTGAGTCAAGTTACGGCGTCCCGTTTATCCGCAATTCCGACGGTTTTGCGTCTTCGGTTAGTTGCGGAATTGAGACGAAGGGACGGGAGCTTGCGACTTTCCATCGGCAATGGCAGACAGGGAAGATGCCGGGCCGATTGACGTGGTTCCTCAGCCCATTTACATTAGTCAAAGCTCACCTGGTGCGGCGTGCTCCAGGATCCGCTTTTCTTCCTCGCAATCGTCTTACGCAGAAAGTTCATCATGGCGCAGTTCATCCAACTCGCCGGGGACGAGTCCGGCTCCAGCGTTTCGCGTCGCGAGTTCGTGAAAGCCGTTGGCACGGCCGCGCTGGCCGCGTCTGTTCCCGTGATCGGCCAACAGAGCGCCCGGGCCGCGGCGGGTCCGAGCCCCTCGGCGCCTGCCGAAACGGCGGTGGCACGCTTCTACAAAACGCTCACGCAGGCGCAGCGGAAGGAAATCTGTTTCCCGTTTGATCATCCCTTGCGGTCGGAGGTCAAGAACAACTGGGCGATCGTCAAACCGAACATCGGCCAGATGAATTCCGAGCAGCAGGCCCTTTGCCAGGAGATCTTCAAGAACCTTTGCAGCGAGGAGGGCTACGAACGGTTCACCCGCCAGATGGAAGACGACTACGGCGGGTTCGACAGCTACCATGTCGCCGTGTTCGGTGAGCCGGGAACCGACAAGCCGTTCGAGTGGGTGCTCAGCGGCCGGCATGATACCCTGCGCGCCGACGGCAACAGCGTCGAGGGCGCGGCCTTCGGCGGGCCGATCTTCTATGGTCACGCCGCGGACGGACACTTCAACGAAGATCCCAAACACACCAACAACGTCTGGTGGTACCAGGGTCAGCAGGCCAACAAGATTTACAGCACGCTCGACGACAAACAGAAAGCCAAGGCTCTTGTCGTGAAAGCCGACGAGGACGACGCCCGTTCGATCCGGCTCAAGGGTAACAAGCTCGGGGAGACGGGATTGGCCGTGAGCGAGCTCGACAACCAGCAGAAGCAGATGGTCCAGCAACTCTTGAAGGACCTCTGCATGCCCTTCCGGGCCGTCGACGCCGAGGAACTCCAGGAGTGCTTGCGCGACGCAGGGGGTGCTGATAAGCTCCGCCTCACGTACTTCAAGGAAGGCGACATCGGCAACGATGGTGTTTGGGATATGTGGCGGCTCGACGGCCCCGCGTTCTCCTGGTACTTCCACGGCTCACCCCACGTCCACACGTGGCTGAATGTAGCTAGGAAGGCTGATAAAGCGTAAGTCAACCCGGTCCCCCCGCGACCGAAAGCTCGGTCAGCGAAAAACGCCAAAAGGCTGCGGACTCTTTCGAGATCCGCAGCCTCCTGGCGTTCCTGCTCTAGCAAGCCGGGCTCAGCGGGTGGTGACACGTTCGGTCACGAACAACCCATACTGTTTCCGCAGTTGAAGCAGCGGTAGCACGTGCCGCAGCGCACTGTCAACGCGCCGCAGTTGTCGCAGGCGGGGGCGTCGCTCTGGAAGTGGGCGAACTGCTTTTCCTGAGCGTCGATCGTCTCGATCAGCGGATGCGTCGCCGGTTGGCCCGGATCGTTCCCAGGATTGCCGGAGGGGTGGGACACCAACTCGGCTTCGGCGTGCTCCAGGTCGGCGATCGTGGCCGTCCGATGCCCGTTCACTTTGACGACCGGCGGCGTGTGGGCCGGGGTCTCCTCAGTGGGGCGCTGGGGAGCATTGGCTTCGCGGTAACCGGGAATGAACTCCATCCCCAGCCAGCGGAAAATGTAGTCGGTGATGCTCTTCGCGATCGGAATATCGGGGTTCCGGGTGAAGCCTGCCGGCTCGAATCGGCTATGGGCGAACTTGTTGACGAAGACTTCGAGCGGCACGCCGTACTGGAGCCCGATCGAGATCGACGTACCGATCACGTCCATCAAGCCGCCGATCGTCGAGCCTTCCTTGGCCATCGTGATGAACATCTCCCCGACGCGGCCGTCGGGATAGAAGCCGACTGTCACATAGCCCTCGTGGCCCTGGATATCGAACTTGTGCGTCAGGCTCTGTCGCGTGTGCGGGAGCCGCTCGCGCCTGGGCTGACCGGGGGCCGGGGCTGGGACCGGGCTCGTTTCGACAACGGCCGAGGGGACCGTCGCCGGGGCTGGGGCGACGGGCTCGAGAGCCTCGTTCACCTCGGCGCTCTCCTTCTCGGATTTCGTGCTCACGGGCTGGCTCCCTTTCGAGCCGTCGCGATAGATCGCCAGGGCCTTCAGACCAAGCCGCCAACCTTCGAGGTAGGCGCTGTGAATGTCGGCGACCGTGGCGTCGCTCGGTACGTTGCACGTCTTGCTGATCGCACCGCTCAAGAACGGCTGCGCCGCCGACATCATGCGCAGGTGACCGCGGAAGTGAATGCTCCGACCCCCTTGCGGCGGTGCGAAGGCACAATCGAAAACCGGCAGATGCGTGTCGCTAACCCCGGGTGCTCCCTCGATCGTGTCCTTCGCGTCGATGTAGTCGAGCACGCCCCGGATCGTCGGTTCGTCATAGCCGAGCTTTCGCAGGGCCATGGGAACGGTCCGGTTGACGATCTTCAACATTCCACCGCCCGCGAGCTGCTTGTACTTCACCAGCGCGATATCCGGCTCGATGCCCGTCGTGTCGCAGTCCATCATGAAAGCGATCGTACCGGTCGGAGCCAGCACGGTGACCTGGCTGTTGCGGTAGCCGAACCGACGGCCCGATTCGAGGCACTCCCGCCAGACGGCGCGGGCTTCCGACATCAGTTCGGCAGGAGCGGTCGAGCCGATGGACTCGACCGCGTCGCGGTGCATCTCCATCACGCGCAGCATTGGCTCTCGGTTGAGCGCAAAACCCTCGAACGGCCCGAGCTGCGCAGCGTGCTCCGAGCTCGTCAGGTAGGCCTGTCCGTGCATGATCGCCGTGACCGCTCCGGCCAGGGCCCGCCCCTCGTCCGAGTCGTACGGGAGGCCCGAAGCCATGATCAGGCTGCCGAGGTTGGCGTAGCCCAGTCCCAGGGGGCGGAACTTGTGGCTGTTCAACGCGATGCGATCGGTCGGGTAGCTCGCGTGGTCGACCAGGATCTCCTGCGCCGTGATGAAGATCCGGCATGCGGCCCGGAACCCTTTCGCATCGAACGAGCCATCCTCGCGACGGAACTTCATGAGGTTGATCGAGGCGAGGTTGCACGCGGAATCGTCGATAAACATGTACTCGGAGCACGGGTTGCTGCTGTTGATCGGCGCCGTGTTGGGGCAAGTGTGCCAGCGCTGGATCGTGTCTTCGTACTGCATGCCCGGGTCGCCGCAGAGCCACGTCCCTTCGGCGATCTTGTCCATGAGGAAGCGGGCGCGGTAGGTCTGCATCGGCCGTCCGGTGGTCACGGCGCGCGTGGTCCATTCGTCGTCGTTGCCGACGGCACGCAGGAACGCGTCGCTCGCACGGACGGAGAGGTTGGCGTTCTGGAACATCACCGAGCTGTAGGCTTCGCCGTTGAAATTGGCTTCATAGCCCGATGAGATCAGGGTTTGCGCCTTCTTCTCTTCCTTCGTCTTGCACTCGATGAATTCGAGGATGTCCGGGTGCCAGCACTTGAGGGTCTGCATCTTGGCCGCGCGTCGGGTCTTGCCTCCCGACTTCACGACGCTGGCGACCGCATCGTAGACCCTCATGAAGCTCACGGGACCGGAGGGCCGCCCGCCGCCGGTCAGTTTCTCACGGCTGGAGCGGAGGGTCGACAGGTCGGTCCCCGTCCCCGAGCCATACTTGAACAGCATGGCCTCGGAGGTCGCCAACCGCATGATGTCCTGCATGTCGTCAGCGACGCTCTGAATGAAGCAGGCCGACCCCTGGGGGTACTGGTACGCACTCGTGGCCTTGACGACTGTCCGGGTTTCTTCGTCCCAACGCCAGTTGTTGGCCGCGCCGACCAGGCCGTAGCGGTGGTACAACCCGACATTGAACCAGACCGGGGAGTTGAACGACCCGTACTGGTTCAAGCAGAGCGAGGTCAGTTCGTCGTAGAAACGATCGGCGTCTTCAGGCGTGGCGAAATAGCCGTCTTCACGTCCCCAGTCAGTGATCGTGCTCGTGACCCGGTCGATCAACTGCCGGACGCTCGTCTCGCGTTCCGACGTGTTGAGCTCGCCGTAGAAGTACTTGCTCGCCACGACATTCGTCGCCAACTGGCTCCAGGTTGCGGGGATTTCGCACTGGGTCTGCTGGAAGATCGCGCGGCCCTTCTCGTCCTTGATCTCCGCCGTACGCGATTCCCAGTCAACCTGGTCGAACGGGCTAACCCCCTCCGTGCTGAACACACGAGGCACAGTCATCCCTGCACGTGCGGTTCCCGGTCGCGTGTCCTGGCGCTCGAGAATTGCCCGTTCCTCAACCGTTGCCATGTATCGTCCCCCTTCTCCGTGTTCCTGCACTCGTGTATCCCAGGTGTACGTCTGTCGTGGAGTCATTCTTGCTCTAGTTCGGCAAAAAAGCGAGAGGAATTGAGCAAGAAATGAAGCCGATCCAGGTCCGCACCGTCAGGCAATGTGACGGACCCGCACCGGCTTTAAGCAATGAGGAGTCGAGTCCACGGTGACTCCGGAATTCAGGCCCGAAACATCATGCGGCCCGTTACCTACTCTGCCCTAGCAATCCCATTTTGTAAATCAGTGAACCCAGAAACCGGCCCGTGAGGGCATCCAACCCGACTCTTTGGAACGGTCTGACTTCCGAGGAGACAAAATGCGAAGAATAGGTGAAGCGCTGGCTGAAGGCAACCAGGTGATTCTGGGTAATCGTATCCTTGGCCTGTTAGGGTGACAACCTCTAAATAGGTGCGGCTGTCGCGGCCGAGCGGCACTGAAACGAACCCAACTCCGCCATCCCAACGGCGCAAGTATTGAGGCTGCGAAGGCTTAGCGACGACTCGCCGGAGAGTTACGCAAAGTGTTGAAGAATTGCTGGATGTGTCGAATCGCGAGGACACGGGAGCGTCACCAAACCCCACCTTTTGGGAAGACGTTGGTGTAAGTCTACATATTGCTTCGGCTTACCACTCCCGCAATCGGACCGTCTGCGAACGTTTCACGTTAGGGTTGCGCACGGCGTCGGCGGATCGCGCGCGAGCGGCCGAAATCGTTGGGTGGGTCGGAACTCCACGCAGCGGCGTGCGGCCCACCGGCGAGGGCGATCGCTCAACCTCGATGAGCCTCGCCGCCTGGACGCGCGCCCGACCCACCCGACTTTCAACGCCCCAGTTGAACTGTGGCTTCAGGTGGGGGCGCGCAGCAATTTCGGTTGGTCGCAACCCACGACGCGTGAGTGGAGACGTCGTGGTTGCGATCAGGTTCAGGAGCCCGTTCGACAAGACCCGTGGCGAGGAACGTGCCACGTCGCTTGCGAAGATTCGTGCGCCGATAGGGATCGACGCGCAGCGCCAGGCCAGCCGGTGCTACCCGGCTGGCCGATAGCGGTGCATTGGGCGTTCAGGCAGGGGCAACCACGCTGGTGATCTGAATCCGCGTGTGCGGTTGGCGGTGGCCGTTACGGCGACGCATATTCTTGCGACGACGGAACTTCTGAATAATGATCTTTTTGTCGCGGAACTGCTCGACGATCTTGGCGACAACCTTGGCACCTTCCACGACGGGGGCACCAATGACCGGAGCACCGTCGCCCGCGACCAGGAGAACCTTGGGGAATACGAGTTCGGTGCCCGGTTCGCCTTCGCGACGGTCGACGATCAGCCGATCGCCTTCGCGCACGCGGAACTGATGGCTACCGTCCTCAAAAATCGCGTACATCCGTTAACACTCCTCAAGGTTCCTCGCCTCATTTCGAAAGGGCGGGGAACCGATCATGGCTCGAAGTTCGGCATTCCCCTGCGGCACGCGCAAACAGACGGTCGGGCGCTTAGAACCTGCCAGGGAAAAGAGAAAATCTTACCGACGTTGTCGTTCGGGAACAAGAGATCCCTCGCTCACGACTCGGTCGCGAGCGAGGGACGCTATACGAAGGTTGCTGTAATTAGTGGGCGCGGCGTTGGTTGGTCGCGGCAGGGGGGAAAAGCCGGATCTCGCTATTATTGCCGTCGAAACAGTCGATCTGAAGATGCTCGGCCGGAACGTGGTCCTCTGCGCGAATGTGAATTGTCATGTTCGCCTCACTCTCGAGACGGGCGATCTCGCGACGCTTGCGGTTGTTCAAGTACGTTGCGACGGGCCCCGAAACCGTGAGGTTGATGCGGCGAATCTCCTCGCGGTGCGAGGCAAGCGCGAGCAGTCGCATCACGTCGATCGACATGCTCTCAACCGTCTTGACGACGCCCGCCCCGGCGCAGTGGGTGCAATCCTCGTAGACCGAGCGCTTCAGGCTGGGCCGGATGCGCTGGCGGGTCATTTCGATGAGGCCGAACTGGCTCATCCGCAGCACCTTGGTGCGTGCGCGGTCGCGCTTGATGGCGTCGCGCAGCGCCTTCTCGACCCCTCGACGGTGACGTTCATCGCGCATGTCGATGAAGTCGTTGACGATGACGCCGCCGAGGTCGCGCAGGCGGAGCTGCCGTGCGATTTCCTTGGCGGCTCGCAGGTTCATCTCGTAAGCGGTTCGCTCCGCGTCGTTCTCGACCCGGAAGTTGCCCGAGTTCACGTCGATCGCCACGAGTGCCTCGGTCTGGTCGATCACGATCGAGCCCCCCTCGGGGAGCGGAACATGCCGGCGCTGGATCTTGGCAATCTCGTCCTCGATTCCATACTTATGGAACAGAGGAACCTTCTCCTCGTAAAGCCGGAGCCGGTTGACGAACTTCGGCATCACGACCCGCAGGAACTCCTGCGCCCGCTCGAAGGCGGAAGGTTCGTCGATCCAGATCGTGTCGATCTCGGATGTGAAGATGTCACGAATCGTTCGTGTGATCATGTCCGATTCTTGGTAGATCGGCGCGGGAGCTTTGGCCTTCTTGATCCGGCGGAGGATCACTTTCCAGAGCCGGAGAAGGTACGCGAGGTCGCGGGCGAGCTCGCGTTTGGTGCGGTCGAGGCCGGCGGTACGGACGATGAAGCCGAGTCCCTTGGGGGGATTCAGCTCGTTCATGATCTCGCGGAGTTTCCGGCGCTGGCCTTCGTCGGCGATCTTGCGCGAGACCCCCACGCGGTTCAGGCCCGGCATCAGCACGAGGTAGCGGCCGGGAATGCTGATATACGTCGAGAGGGTCGGGCCCTTGGTGCCGATGCTCTCCTTGATGACCTGGACGAGCACCTCGTCGCCTCTCCGGAAGATCTCCTGGATCGGCGGTTTGACCATGCCACGGCCGCGCGTGAAGCGACCGCCGGGCCGTCCGGTCTCCTCGCGGTCTTCGCCGCGACGGGGACGAGCTTCGACAGGCCCTCGCAGGCCCATCTCACGCTCGAGCTCGGCGATCTCCTCGATTTCGCGGCGAATCTCTTCCTCGAGCTCCGGATCGATCTCCTCCTCGACGCGAGGGGCGACCAGGGCCGGCTCGGGGAATTCGTCGACCTCATCTTCGTCGAACTCAGCGAGCGAGGTGCGCTCGTCGAAGTCGAATTCGTCCATCGCGTCGGGCGGTTCGATGTCCAGTTCCGAGGGGCTCCGGGGCGCGAGCTCGGCTCTGGGCGCGACTTCGAGATCGTCGAGGTCGTCAATATCGGCCTCATCGCTATCGGCCGAGGGATGGGCGCCCGAACCGGGAACGGGACGCTCGCGGCGACGGCCCCTGCGGCGCCGACGTCGGCGGGGTCCCTCATGCTTGCCGGTGGTCGATGGACCGGAGGTTCCGTCCGTTTCTTCGGCGTCGATGTCGGGCGCAGCCTCGGTGAGCTCCGACCAATCGAACGCAGGCGGCAGGTCCGCACCAAAAGCCGTTTCGGGCGTTCGATGGCGCTCGCGCCGAGGGATATACCCCGGTTCGCCGGCGCGATCGTGCGGTTTCGTCCGTTCGCGAGGGGCCTCTGGCTCGATGGTGCGTCCGCGCTCGGGCTCCCGGGCTCGCTCCCGCTCCCGCGGAGGCTCAGGCTCAAAGGGACGATAGCGTTCCGGCTCCGGCTCAGGCACGAGGCCTCGCGGCCGCTCAACACTTCCTTCGCGCAGCCGTTCGGGGGGTGCCTCGCGCGGCCGTTCGCGAGGCGGCTCACCCTCTCCGCCGCGCGCACGGATCGCCGCTCGTCCACCACCCCGCCGGCGGGGCGGTTCGGAGCGATCTTCGAGCAGCGGCTCGATGACATCCTCATCGCCGGTGAGGATGGGTTCGGGAAATGCGGGGTGGACGCTCTCTGGTTCTGGAGCCGGCCGAGACGACCGCCCGCGGCCCCGTCCCCGACGCGGCTCGCGCTCACGAGCCGCTGGCGGCGCTTCAGGCTCTGCCTCGTACCCCAAGGACGCGGGACCGGGCCGCGTGGGCTCTGGCTCTTCGACGTTGAACTCCGGAACTCGCGGCGCCGGCGGCTGGGGACGCGGTCTCTGAGTTCGGCTAGGAGGCAGATCGGGATCGAAGAGCTCGCTTTGACGTCCGATCCGGCCACGAGGCTCCTCGATGTCGGTCGGGAACAATTCCCGCTCGACACTCTTCCCGAAGGGAATCTCAGCAGACCGGAATGACGACGGTACGTCGCTCCGTCCTCGCCGCGGTTCCTCAGCTTCGGCATTCACTCGTCGAGGCTCGGTAGTTTCAACGCGCGGTGGCGGTTCCGGGGTGCGAGGGGGCGGGGGGGACTCCACGGCGCGCGGTGGGAAAAGCAAGTCTTCGTCCGTCAGCCCCTCGCCAAAGCGCCGAGGCTCCGAGCGGTCGCGTCGGCCCTTTTCGGAGCGCTCGGGCCGTTCACGATCCGGCCGTTCGCGCTCGGGGCGTTCACGGTGACGCTCTTCGCTACGGGCCTGTCCCGGCGCGGGCGGAGCCGCATCGCGGTCCTGCGTGCGGCCTCGGCGGCGGTCGTCGCGCTCGCGACGCCCCGATTCCGCCGAGTCGGCAGCCTGGTGGCGATGGTAATACTGAGGCTCAACGTCCGAGACGTGGAGGAACCCGTTGCGTCCCACCGAGAAATCCACAAACGCCGCCTGGATCGCGGGCTCGAGGTTGACGACCTTTCCCTTATAAATGTTGCCGGTGTAACTCTCGTGGCTGGTGCGCTCGACGTACAACTCCTCGAGGACTCCATCTTCCACGATGGCGATTCGGCACTCCTCGGGCTGGAGAACGTTGATCAGCATTTCCTTCTTCATACGCACATCTTTCTGAGTCGATTGCGGTTGGCGTGGGTCGGTAAGGGGCTCCGCATTCGATATCTCCGGGTCGGGACGATGGCGACGATCGGGCTCGCCAAGCGTCGCGGATCGGTTTCGGACGGGGCCCACCTCGTCAAGGGGCCAGTTCCACCTCTTCGCGAACCAGAACGGCTCCTTGTGCCAGCAGGTCACGCAGTCCGAGGGCGTCAATCACTTCCTCGGGACGAGCCGACCCACTGGGATCGATCTTCATTCGGAAACGAAGCACACCGAGCGGATCGAGCTCGGCGGCGAGCAGAAACGGTCTCAGGTCGAACTCGACCGTACGATCGGGCCGGTGGCGCGTGTACGGCCAGTGGCTGCGCTCGCACAGCCGTGTCAAAGCCGACAGTGCGTCCTGACGCCGGGCGTCGGGGACATTCATCGAATACTCGGCCGCTTGCACGCGAGCGGCTCGACCGGGCGCGATGGCTTCGCACTCCAGCCAGTCGAACCCTGGCGGGGCTGCGGCGCAAAGGCGTCGAAACACTTCGGCCGGGTCCATCGGCTCGGCGAGCTCCAGGTCCACGACCTCCCGCATCCCGGCAATTCCCAGACCGAGTGCCTGTGCGAACACGACCTTCGGCCGCGGATTGAACCCCTGGCTGTGAGCGATCGGAATCGAGGCACGACGCAGCATCCGCTCCAGGCAGCGCAAGAGGTCATGGTGGCTGATCAAGCGAAGATCACCACACTTGGCGAATCGGAGGCGGAGCCTGGAAGCCGTCGTCATGCCGTTAGTTGCAGCTCCTTCTTGATGGTATGTTACCGGCGAACGGGCAAAAATGTTTTGGGTTCAAGGTGGGCACGCCCCACCTCCCTCGAGATCCAACGCTGTCGGAATCGGCTTACCCTCGAATCGGAACTGGACGTGATTTCCCAGTGGCTCAGAGAGGTCGTCGACCATCGCTTCATGAAGCTTTGATCTCGCCTCGGGACTTGCTCCGCGCAACGGTCCGACGTTCCTCAGGGAGGGCGCTTTGCAGAGCCTCGTGGAGGAGTTCAAGGACGGCAGTCGACGTCTCCAGCCGGAGTGCCTTCTGGGCGACCGCACGTGCTTGTTCGAGCCGAATTCCGCGAATCAACTGTTTAACCTCGGGCAACTGGTGCGGCGGCATGCTCAGTTGAAGCAGACCCATCCCGAGCAACAACATCGTGTACAGCGGCTCGCCACCGATCGTACCGCAGACGCTCACGGGGATACCGTGTGCCTGTGCGGCATCGACCACCATCGCCATAAGGCGCAAAACGGCGGGGTCGGCTGCACTGTAGATGTCGGCCAGGGATTCGTTCGTCCGGTCGACGGCCAGGGTGTATTGGATCAAATCGTTGGTTCCAATCGAAAAGAAATCCACCTCCTTTGCGAGTTGGTCGGCCATAATCGCGGCCGCGGGGACCTCGACCATGATCCCCACAGAAATCTTGTCGCGAATCGCGACCCCTTCGGCCCTGAGTTCGGCGGCGACGTCCTCGAGCAGAGAGCGCGCTTCTCGGAATTCGGCCAGGGTCGTGACCAACGGAAACATCACGCGCACATCGCCGAAGGCGCTCGCCCTCAGAATGGCGCGTAGCTGAGTTCGGAAGAGCACGGGATTACGCAGGGAAAGACGAAGACTGCGTAACCCGAGTGCGGGATTGGGTTCGTCGTAGCCGGCCTTCTGGTAGGATGCGAGCTTATCGGCGCCGAGGTCGAGAGTGCGGATCGTAATCGGATGCCCGCCGAGGGACTTTACGACCTTCACGTAGGCTTCAAACTGTTCCTGCTCGCTGGGCGGCCGCGTCTGGTTGAGGTACAGGAACTCGGTGCGATAAAGCGCGACGCCCAGCGCGCCAAACTCGTTGCAGGCGGCAGCCTCGGCGGGGAATTCGATATTGCCCCAAAGCTCCACCAACGTGCCGTCCAGGGTCCGCGCGGGCAGGCTGGTCAGCCCAGCGAGTGCTTTGAACCGGGCGGCCCGCTCGACAGCCGCTCGGCGATAACTCTCGAGGGTTTCCGCATCCGGATCGAGGACGACCAGGCCCTCGTCGCCGTCGATAATCGCTTGCCGGCTCTGGCGGGCACGATCGAGGAATCGGCCCAGACCGACGACTGCGGGAATCTCGAGTGCTTCGGCGACGATGGCGGTGTGGCTTGCTCGTCCTCCCGCCTCGGTCGCGAATCCCAACACGCGCTGGGGATCGAGATCAGCAGTCTCGCTAGGCGACAGGTCGTGGGCGAAGATGACGGTCGGCCCGCCGAGGTGGTCCATAACGGCGGGGCGATGCTTGCCGGAAAGCTGTCCCAGGATGCGTCGTTCTATGTCCCGGACGTCGGCGGCACGCGCTGCGAGATAGGGATCGGACAGGCTTTCGAGCCGCGCCGCATGCGCTTCGAGGATCTCGCTGACCGCGTGCTCCGCCGAGATGCGCTCGCGTTCGATGCGCGTCCGGGCGTTGTTTCGGAGCGTGGGGTCGCCGACCATCTGGGCGTGGGCCGCGAGGATGTCGGCGTACTCGGGGCCGAGCCGTTGCCGGGCGGACGACTCGGCGGCTTCGGCCTCTCCGCGCGCAGCGACGAGACCGCGGTCGAGGCGATCGAGTTCGGCGGCGATGCCATCAGGCGCGATGGCGCGAATGGGGAGACGCGGACCGCGCGGATCGAGAACGAGCGCCGGGCCGATCGCGACACCAGGACTGACCGCAATCCCGTACAGGGTTTGCATACTCATCGGGGTGACGGGAGGCTCGGACGGCACGGCCGGCAACGCGGCCGGGCGGCTCGGGTTCCTCGCATCCTGGGGGGTCATGTGGCGGAGCCCTTCCGGTCCTCGCCGTCGTCATGGAACTCGGTAGCAACCAATTTGACCAGCGCGTCGATCGCTTCCGACGCGTCGTTCCCACGGGCCTCGAGCTGAAGCAAAACGCCACATTCTGCAGCCAGTAGCGTCAAATCAAGAACGCTCTTCCCATTAACCTCGGCTCCATTGTGGCTCACGCGAATGTCCGACTGAAACCGGTTCGCCAACTCTACGAACTTGCCGGCCAGCCTAAGGTGCAGGCCGTAATAGTTGGTAAGCTCGACTTCTCGGCGGACGACGGGCAGATCCTGGCTCATCGGCGGCTCGGTCGGCCTGCGGGCGTGAAGACTTTGGAGGATACTCCAACGGTCTCGGGCCGTGGGTCTCGGTTTGGTTCGCAACGGCTCCCGACGCGGCAACTCATGAACATCGGGCGATAGACCCGGGCAACAGCCAGGCCTGGTTGGTCGTGAGGCGCCGGCCTCCATCTGCGAAACACGCGCGGAGGGAAGCGGTCGCGGAGAGAGGCAATCTGCCCCTCTCCTTTCAGTGTGCTCCCTGGTCGGCTTCTTCCAAAAGCTCGATCACTTGCTCTCGGGATTTCGCCTGACGGAGGAAACTGACGAAGCGCTCATCCTTCAGGTGGCGCGAGATATTCTCGAGCGCCCGGAGATGGTCGCCAGGTTGATTGGGGGGGGATATCAGCAGAAAGAAGATATCCACCGGCTCGCCATCGAGAGCGGCGAAGTCGACTCCATGGCGTGACAGGGCCACCGTGCCAATCAGGCGATCGACCGTCTGGTGGCGCGTATGCGGCACCGCCACGCCCTGACCGATCCCGGTTGAACCCAGCTCTTCACGACCAAGGATGGCACGCGAGACGCTCTCCCGATCTGATTCGGCGAGGCGTCCGGCCCCACTCAGACTCCACACGATCTCGCGGATCGCCTCTTCCTTTCCAGACGCCTGCAAATCGACGAGGATTGCCTCGCGTACCACGAAATCCGAAAGCTTCATCCGGCCCTCCATCGACATGCCGCTGAGCCCTCGATTCCGCGCCTCGCGCCGGAGATCCAAGGACATCGCGGGGCGCCTCGCCGGTCGGCTCAGAGAGGGGATGCAGCCCTCACGGCGTGGCGCTCGCTGCTCAACATACTCCGCGGGTTACGTTCGTACTCTCAGAACGAACGCTCCGGGACCCATCAAGAAGACTCCGGCGGTTCTGGTAGGTCGGGAGAACTCGCCAAGGAATCCCCAAGAGCGGCATCGCCCTTGTGGTTCTGAACGCGTTCCTTGTACCGGCGGAGCTGGTGCTCAATCTTGTGTACGCAGGCATCCATCGCCGCCTCCGGGGTCGGACCCTCTTCGGTGGCGACGAAGTCGTGCTTATGTTCCGCCGAGACCAGGATTTCCACCTGCCAAGAGTGTTTGAGGTGATCGACCGCCACTTCGATCTCCATGATCCGACCGAAGTATTTGAGCAGCTTCTCGGCCTTTTCTCGAAAGTGCTTCTGCTGCTCAGGCCCCAAGTTAACGCCGTGGCGACCCGATATCTCGATATGCACCCGTCCGCTCCTTGCCAAGCCATCCCGCCTGCCCAAAACTACGTTTCAGGCGCCTACAGAGATTAACCCGCCTTTACCTTTTCGGTCAAGAGACCACCCCGCCCGTTCGCGCCAGGGCGTATCTCCTGCACCGACACGCGAGATACTCGCAATTGCCGTTCCCACATCAGGATGGGGACTAGGCCCCCCGCGTCGAATGCCGTATTCTGGGTCCGTTCATGGCGACGTGCGCCCTCGCGATTCTGAGAGACTTCGGCAGGAGCAATGCGCGTGTGGATGCAGAATTACGACCCGATGGGGAGCTGGCCGGTTTCGACGTTCCTCGCAGCCCTGCCGGTGCTGGTCTTACTTGGCCTGCTGGCCTCGGGCAAGGTGAGTGCGTGGCTCTCGGCGCTCGGCGGGCTGCTGACGGCGTCGGCCGTTGCCGCACTGGGGTTCCGGATGCCGGTGGGGCTCATCGTGTCGAGCGCGGGGGTCGGGGTCGTTTTTGCGATCTTCCGGATCGTTTGGCTGATCGTCGCGGCCGTGTTCCTGTATGACATCACGGTGGCCACCGGTCAGTTCGAGGTAATGAAGGCCTCGATTGCGCGACTTTCGGGCGACCGCCGTGTCCAGGCGATCTTGGTGGCGTTCTCGTTCGGCGCATTCATCGAGGGCGCAGCCGGCTTCGGCGCCCCGGTGGCGATCTCCGCGGCGTTTCTCGTCGGACTTGGGTTTCGCCCGTTCCAGTCCGCCCTCCTCTGTCTGATCGCCAACACGGCGCCCGTCGCCTGGGGCGCGATCGGCACCCCGATCCTCACCCTCAGCACGGTGACCGGTCTCGATGTCGAGGCCTTGAGCGCAACCTCGGGCCGGATTCTCCCGATCATGTCGTTGCTGATTCCCTTTTGGCTTGTGTGCACGATGGCGGGCTGGCGGGCGATGTGCGGAGTCTGGCCTGCGCTGCTGGCGGTGGGTGGAACCTTTGCAGGCGCCCAGTATGTCTGGTCGAACTTCGTTGGCTTCGAATTAGTCGATATCGTCTCGGCGGTGTCGAGCCTGTTCGCCGGCATCATCATCCTCAGATTTTGGCGGCCGAAGGACGAGTGGCGATTCGATCACGACGATGGTCTCGATCAGCCTTCGGAGCCGTCACCGAAAGCCGAGCAAGGCTTGACCGCGGGGAAAATCGCCCGAGCGTGGATGCCGTTCGCGCTCCTAACGTTAACCGTGCTTCTCTGGGGAATCCCCGCGATTAAACCTCTCGGTACGCCAGCCGTGAAAAAGTGGCTCGACCAGCACACCTCCTGGAAGCCCCAGGTGCCGTGGCTGCACGAAAAAGTTGCCAAGGGCGAAGCCGTGACGGGCCGCAGCGAACCTGACCCCAAGAAAGACCTCGAAAAGGCCGAGGTGGAAATCGTTCCCATCTCGTCGACGGGAACCGCCGTCTTCGTCGCCGCAATCTTGAGCGGCCTGTTCCTTGGTGTCTCGCCGGCTCGCCTGGTGTCGATGATGGGACATACCGTGCTGCGCATGGCCCCGGCGATCGCAGCGATTCTCGGCATGCTCGCGCTAGGGTTCGTGACGAAATACTCTGGGATGGACGCCGTTCTGGGATTGGCGTTCACGCGAACGGGGCCGCACCTTTATCCCATCTTCGGCACGCTCCTGGGGTGGCTTGGCGTGGCGTTGACGGGGTCGGACACGTCGAGCAACGTGCTCTTCGGCAATCTTCAGAAGATCACCGCCCGCAAGCTGGGCCTCAACCCGATCCTTATGGCCTCGGCCAACACCACGGGTGGCGTGATGGGCAAGATGATCGATGCCCAATCCATCGTGGTCGCCGCCGCCGCAACCGGTGAAGGCGGGCGGGAAGGGGAGCTGTTGCGGGCGGTCTTCTCGCACAGCATTGCGCTGGCGTTGCTCGTCGGCGGGATCGTCTGGGTCTACGCGCACGTTCTGCCCTGGGTTGTTGTGCCCATGAGCCCGGCCGCTTGAGATGTCTTGCGGCCTGAAAGTGTGGTCTCAGCGAGGACGTAGAGCGCAAAACGTGCGCCGCTCATCCTGATCCGGCAACGCCTCCTCTAACGACCTGGCGCCTCGCTATCGCCGGATCCCGGACGTCCCACGAGCCGAATGGCCGGCGCCCGCTCAGAAGTCCGCTCGGAACGCGGTAAACGCCTGAGGCGCAGGCACCCGAATCGCTGCGTGGATCGCCATCTCAGATTGGATTGGTTTGCAAAGCAAGGATGTGGGCCCGCATGTGGCGTGAACCGTCAACCGATCTCCGTACGCTGTTGGGAACCGGGTGTTCTTTCGTGAATCGTGTCATGATTCGACCCCGTTTCATCGTAACCTTCTATCTCCCTTAGGGTTCCAAATCAGTCCTAATTCGGAAACGCAACTCATTGTAGGCCTTAGGGTTCCGAATTACCCAGCAAGCAGCGCAACGACGCACGCTCGTTCTGCGCTCTCGTTTGGTTGACATGCCCCTGGTGAGCAGAGGGCTTCGGGGGCTGAAAAAAGGGTCCGCGTTCTTCGTGTCCGGATGATGGGGGCATTCGCAAAGGGCGTGTCTTGCGATTCGAGGGCTTGATTCCGGACGGTCGCCTTGCGGAACGGGCTCTCAGCACGCTGGCGCAAACGAAGCGCATGGCTCGTCATCTCTCCGTTCTTCCTCGGACGGTCGCCGCAGTCGCTGTCGGCTTTCTCCCGGCCGAAGCGCCTGCATTTGCGCAGTCCCTATTCTATAATGCTGCTGATAACTCGATAGGTCTTAGCCGACTCGCAGTGCATAAATGCCGATTCCCACTGGAACTTCGACCACTTTTGATGAAAAGGATTTCGTTGTTTTCGTCGCGCCGAAGGTGCGCCAATTTCTTGCCTTCGAAGCCGCCAGGGGGACGTCCTTTCTTCTGTCAAGGGTTCACGTGATTGTTGACCACAACTGAGCGTTGATGCCCGGAAACCGGCTGATGTGTTTCACGTTCATTGTGGCGATTGTTACCACGTCCGTCGGACCCCATGCCGTTGTCGCAGTTGCCGCGAGGATCGCGTCGGCGTCAAGCTCTTGGGCCGCGGCCGTTGGCAACCCCATGCTGCGGAGCAAGGCCCAAAACTCGGCCGCCCTGCGCATGATCGACGTGTTGAGAGGCTGGTAATCAAGGGTCGCTTGAAGCGCGTTCAGACGCGCGTGACTGGCCCTTGCCCCGCGCACGATCAATGCTCGACGCACCTCGTAGTCGGCGATTTCGGGGATGGAGACCACGGCCCCGGCTGCGTTAAGATCCGCGATCCACTTGCGACAATCGTCGGCCAAAGGCTTGCCTCTGGGAAGGGCCGCCAGCATCAACGGCGAAGCATCGAGCAAGACAATGCGCGCCATGCTCAGTACATCCCCTCGAAGAGCTTCCGAGGCCCTCGGCAAGCGTCGATGTCGCGCATCGCCTCTTTCCAAAGTTCATCATCGTGGTCCGTCTCGTCTGTGATGTCGGCGATAGCCTCCATGGCCCGCGCGACTGCCGAGGCCCGCGCCGAGCGCTCCTCATCGGACAATTCAGGAACGGCACCCAACGCCGGGTCGACGGTTCGCCGTGGAAACGTCGGAATCGGTCCCTCGGCGTCTGTGAGCTGGTCGGATCTATCAACAGCAGCGTGTTGAATCATGGCGAATTACTCCGTAAGCGATCGGGGGCCCCAGTGACGAGGCGTCGGAGTCTGGCTTCAATGGGGCGCGTTCATCTGAGCGCGGAAATCCGGCCGTCCGACACGATTGCGGCGAGCACCCGCCGGCTTCCTTCCTTCAATGGGTCCGAGTTCATTTGAGCGCGGAAACCCGAGCTCTGGGATGAGATCGTCGACCGGAAAGAGGCTTCAACGGGGTCGCGCTCGGCTGAGCGCGGAAACGGCTCTGACTCATCCATCGTAGGGATGAGGTTCAAAAAGCTTCAATGGGGCCTCGCCTGGCTCATCGCTGGATGGACGATACCGATTACCGACGATACCGGCCACGGACAAACCATGAAGCGACGCGGTTCTCGCAAACCGCCCACATTTCATGCGTGGCTAGAATGGCGCCTCACAGGTTTCCCGGATTCTGTCCCCGACATAGAAATCCGAACAAAATGGGGACTGGCACCGAGTCTTCGAGGTGCCAGTCCCCATTTTGTTCGGGCCTCTTATTCTTTCCTGTCCTGAAGGCTTCCCGTGTAGCTATGGTGCATTAGGGGCAACCCTGCGCGCTTCGGCGAGCGCGACCTCAGCATCAAGCAGAAAGTACTCCACCTTGCGAACGTCGGTTTGTGACGCCTGGCCTGAAGTGCTCATTCTTTCAACGACCTCGTGCAGCGACTTCATCCCTCGGACGGTCGCTTCGAAGAATCGAATTCGTTGGGCGTCAGTCCTCACCAGCGCGAGTGCAGTGGAATTGTAGCGTGACTGCCATTCGAGGTACGCGTCCAAATTGACCTCGCCACCCGTAAATCCCCGGTACATATCGTCTCGGATCCTACGAGCCACTTCTTCTCGGGATTTTGCGAGTGCCTCCTCGGCTGGAGGTGGCGCGTTGCCTTGAGCCGCAGGCTCAACCACGCTTGGCGCGTGAGCCCTCGGCTCGCCCGGTGCCGGCGGCTGGCTGCCCAAAGTGACCTGGCCGAAGAGAATCGCAGCGGTGGCCATTGTAATCCCGGCCAGTGCGGTTGCCGCGATGGGTTTGATTTTAGTGACGAACATGGTTCTCAGCACCCCTTCCGTCAACCAGATCACCGTGGATGATACGCCGGCGGCCGTCTCCCGAGCTCCGAACCGAACTGCGGTCCGACCCAAAATGCCCGACAAGGCCGCGGGCACGGTCGGCGATGCCGTGTTGCCGTGATAGGCCGCGAAGATTCCCACGGTGGAATCCAGGCCGCGCCGGGTTAAATGCTGCCGAAGCCGGTCGCGGCCGCGTGCCAGGCGGCTGCGGACCGTGCCGAGGGGCAAGCCGAGCAAGCGGGCGGCTTGTTCGTGGGTCAAACCTTCCAGGTAGCACAGAACCAAGGGGTGGCGATAACGTTCCGGAAGCCGGTTCAATTCCTCATGAAGAACCGCGCTGGTATCGGTGGGGGCTTTTTCGGTAACCCCAATTGCCGTCGTTTCGGCCGCACGGCGTTCGTGAGCGCGCCGTCGCGCTGCGGATGCTCGGGCGCAACAGCCGGTACGATAAGCGACGCCGTGCAGCCAACTCGCGACCGAATCACGCGCGCGTATCGAGTCCGCACGGCGTGCGAGCACCAGAAAGGTGGTCTGGAACGCGTCCTCTGCGTCATGTGGATCGCGCAGGACCGCCCGGCAGACGCGCAGGACCATCGGTCCGTGTCGCTCGACGAGCGACTGAAAGGCAAGTTCGGACGACTCGGCGTTGCAAGTCAAGAACCGCGCCAATAACTGGCCGTCGCTCAGGTCCCCGACCGCCCCTTCGTTGAACAATGTGGCGGCGTGCCGCCACTGCCTCCCACGCAGGCTTCTCTCCATCTTGCCGTCCCTCTTTGGGAACGTATGTCACACGAGTAGTGTAACGGCGATAGGAGGCCTATCCAGATTTCGCTGCAGTTCTCTGTACCGATGGCAAGGAGAGAGATCGTGCGCTTGTTGTCGATCGTTCTGGTTGCTGGCATTCATGCATGTCGCCGGGATTTCAGTCAAACCGTGTCTCCTGTTCCGCGGCCCCCCATTCGATTCAACGTCCGCTTGGGTTAGAATGACGGCGAAGGAGCCGTTCGATGACCACGCTTACACCCGAGCAACGGCACGAGGTCCACAAGGCCGGTGAAGAACCGGTTCGTTGTGCGGATCCCGAGACGCAAACCGAATACGTCATTCTCCGGGCCGACGTCTACGACCGCATGCGTGCGGAGGCTGACGATTTGAGGTCAGCCTATCCCCTGGCGATGAGAGTGTTCGGCGAGGATGGTTGGGACGATCCTCAAATGGATGAATACAACGTTTTTGACCCGCGAAAATGACCGTCAAACGCGGCGACGTCGTCCTGGTGGATTACCCGTTCACGGCGGGAGGAGCCAAGGTGCGCCCCGCTCTGGACGTTCAGAATGACCGCGATAACGCCCGGATGGCCAATACGATCATCGCGCAACTCTCCGGAAACACGATGCGCGTGCATGAGCCGACGCAGCTTTTCATCACGTTGGCGGTCGAGCCGAACTGCGGGCTCGCCAGGGATTCGGCCCTCATCGCGACCAACCTGCTCACGATGAATCAGGGGGATATTCTGCGTGTACTCGGTTTCCTGTCGCGACCGACGATGGCCAAGGTCGACGAGTGTCTGAAGAGCGCGTTGGGATTGCCCTGATCATCTTCTTCACCGCACTTCGCTATCGAGAAGCGGCCAGAAGACAGGCGTGCCGTCGAACCCGTTGGGTTTTCAGAATAACGGTCTCGCAGAGGCCCGGAATCCTCGCACAAGCCGCATCGTTGCACCCGCCCATGACGGCCAAACAACGACGCAGTCATCGCGATCACCGGTGACGGCACGAGGAGCCGTGCCAAAGGGCAACGCTCCACACGCCACGCCTTCGGGTGGTGCAGGATGAGCCCCACACAACGTCGGGCCTGATCTCCGAGCGAGTCAGGTTCCGCCGGTGAGGCGTCGCAGACGAAAAACTGCTGAGCCAAGGATTTTCTAAATCCTGAATCACAAAGCATTTTCGGCACAAAGACTATGAGAAATATTAACGAGTTACTAGGAGCATATAGGGTGTAGGGCGCGCTCCGAGGGCCTGCCATTGGCGGTCGTTCCTCATGGTCGGCACTCGTATGAACCCTACGACATATCGCTCGGCCGGTGTCAGTCCGCCGAGTCGACGCGTTTTCGACCGGTCCGAAGCTAACGCACGCCGAGGTTGACAAGCCGCGGATGAGCCCGCCGCGCCATCGCACGTCCATCGCCAGGCGGTCCGCAACTTCAAGATGTGCGTCCAGCAATGATCGTCCAGTCACGGAGACATCAATGAATCGGCTCACCAGGTATCTCGAGCTTCCCCCACGCAGCTTTGAAGCGGAACAGGCAGTCATCCGGGCTATCCTGAACAACAACCAGGTGCTGCCCGAGGTCCGCAAGCGGATCGAACCCCGCGATTTCACGTACGCGGCGCATGAGGCGATCTTCCGGTCGATCCTGATCATGCACGACCTCGGCGGGCTGCGGCGGGTCAACGCCCAGTCGGTGGAAACGACGCTGAAGGCCCGAGAGGACTTTCATGAGATCGGAGGCGCCGCGGCTTTCGCCGCGATTCTTGAGGGCACGCCAAATCTCACAAGGACGGCGCTGCCGAGCCAAACTCCATCGGAATCGTTAGAAGACGACGAGGAACTCACGCTCTGTCTCGCGGATGTCGAGCCGTCGGAGCTCCGGTGGCTCTGGAACCGGCGCGTGCCGGTCGGTTGTCTGATGGTGCTGGCTGGTCCGGGGGGGCACGGTAAGTCGCTGGTGGCCCTCGATATGGCGAGCCGTGTGACAACCGGGACGCCCTTCTTCGATACGCCCGACGTCCCAAACCCTCAAGGGACGGTCGTCCTGGTCTCTGCCCACGACCCGATCAAAACGGTCGTCGTCCCCCGGCTCATCGCGGCCGGCGCCGACCGGTCGAGGGTGCGCGCGCTCCAGAGCAAGGCGCTCGGGCGGCTCCGCCTGGACGACATCGCAGTGCTGGACAAGGTCGTGGCCGAGCGGGACGACACACGACTCCTGATCATCGACGCACCGTTGGCGCTCGCCGCCGGCAACCGAGCGCGACAGCGGCTCTTCATGGACCCGCTCGCCGTGCTCGCGGAGACACACCAACTCGCCGTGGTGCTCGTGATCCAGGGGGCCGCACGGACGCTCGGTTCGGTCTCGTGGGGCAATGCGGTCCGCGCCGTCTGGTCGGTGGCGAGGGACGAGGGCAACGAGACGCGTTTCCTCCTGCGTCCCGTCAAGAACAACCTGGCGCCCAGGGCGCCGAGGTTGGCTTATCGGATCGCCGACGATGCGCCTCGGATCGAGTGGGAGGTTATCGACAATTCCGATGGCGCAAACCGCGTCCCAGAATATGAATATCCCTCACGTAGAGCAGGACTCCACGGCCCCGCTCCCAGGAAGAGCTCACGCGATGCCGAATGGTTGTGGGCTCTCCTGCAAAACGGCCCGCTCCCGTTCCCGCAGGTCGTGTTCGCCGCACAGCAGGCCGGGATCCTCACAGGTGACTCGCCCACTCCTTTGTACAACGCGAAGAACCGGCTTCCCGAACTCCACACCGGATTCGAGATCGAACCCTTCGAGGCGCCCCATGGCACGCTCGGTCGCGCCTGTCTTCACTGGAAAGTCGTGCCGGCAAACACGTTTCACAATGACGCCCCGGTCGCATCGACGGCGCAGGGCGAAAGCACGCCGTTGCGCTGCTTACTCGGCTACTCGGAGCCCCAAAGCTCGCAAGGGGTTGCGATTCCGAGTCGCAATTTGGGGTGTTGATTCGGAGTGCTACTGCGGTTTACGCTCGCTTTGGGCACGACAGGTCGTCCCATGCGCTCTCCGATTCCTTCTCTTAAAGAGGAATATATAACTCCCTCCCTTGGGAAGGGGCTGAGAGGGAGTGGGTTTTTTTGTAACCCATTACGTGACAGGGCCTTAAGCATGGCATGGGATTTCCAGCTTTTGTGGATGTCGGTACAAGCACATCTGCATCACGGAGAGCACCGTCATGGCCCGCCATCACGCAATC
>DAIDJG010000199.1 GCA_027451445.1 Singulisphaera sp. | reverse complement strand
CACGCGTACGTGAGCCACGACTGGATGTGCGACCCAGCGGGGTTCCGCTTTGAGGGGGTTTTGGGAACCGGTAAACCGGTCCTTATGGGTGATGAAACGCGGCTCGTGCCAGGTGCTCGGATCGAAGCGCATTTCCCCGTTCCCTGCAAGATTCGGCTTCTAGAAGGAGGGCGACTCGTCACGGAGCGTGTCGGAGACCACCTCGAATTCGCTGTTGATCATCCGGGAGTCTACCGCGTCGAAGGGTGGCTTACGCTCGATGGCGAGGAGCGCGGCTGGATCTACGGCAACCCGATTTATGTCAAAGCGGATGGATCAACGTGAACATTGTCGTTCACTCGCACGGACCGAGGTGACGCATAAGACGTGTCTGCGGTTCATGCCGTGCCGAGGGCGTTGCGATCGACATGAGCCTTACGCAGAATCCCATGAAAATCGGCATCATGACCGACATTCACGAAGCGACGATGGAGTTGGCCCGCGCGATTGCCGTGCTGAGGGGCCATGACGTCGATCGCCTCGTCCATCTTGGCGACATATGCAGCACGCACCACGCGATTGAGGAAACCGTTGCTCTCCTGGACGAAGCTGCTGTCGAGGGCGTGTGGGGCAATCACGACTTTGGCCGCTGCAGGGACAACGCCGACGAGGGAACGCGTGCGCGCTACAGCACGCGTGTTTTGCGATATATGAGCGGCTTGCAACCTCGACTTGAGGTGGAGGGATGCCTGTTGACCCACGTCGAGCCGTGGCTCAATGCGGAGTCGATCGAAGACCTCTGGTACTTCGAAGGTCCACCGGAGACTTCCGAACAGGTTGCTCGCAGCTTTGCGGCGGTTTCGCATCGTGTGATCTTCGTCGGCCACTATCACCGTTGGCTGCTCGCGACTCTCGAGGGCATCCAGGCTTGGTCGGCCGAGCGACCGGTTGTCCTGGAGCCCGCAAATCGATACCTGGTCGCTGTCGACGCCGTGTGCCAAGGACGGTGTGCCCTGTACGACACGGGGTCATACGTGCTCACCCCCGTCGATTTGGGGCAGAGCGACTGACGAACCTGCCGAGCACACCTGGCAGTCGGTGGCCAGCGTGTCTCCATGAGTGGGTTGGAGTCTGCGTCCGTCTTCTCCCGCCCACTGGATTCTGGCGCGGACCCGTTATAATTGGGAGGACAGGTGGAAAACGGGAAAACGAGGGAACCGCGAGGGTCTCTTCGGCCCGACATGACGCCTTGCCAAATCCCCCGAGTTACCTTACAAGCTGGGCGCCGAAAAAACGGCGAAACGGCCGAAGATCGATTCAAGTTCTCGACAAGGGGAACCGACACGGTCAGGCCCGGTTTGGAGCTTCACGAACCATGAAGTCGCATTCCTTTCGTCCCGACCTTAACGACGCGATGCTCGAAGATCGCGCGCTCATGGCCTACACCCCGGGCATTCCACTCCTGGTCCTGACGAGTTACGGGTACATTGGGTTGACAGCGCCCCCTGGCCTTTCCGGCAACCTGGGGACGTTGGGTGGAGCCGCGCTTGGTGGTGGCGGTGGCAACATGGGGACCAGCTTCGCCGTGACGGGTTTCGGCATGTCCACGATCGCGATCGGCAACTCCAACGGCTTCGCCGGGTTCGGCGGGGGCAGCGGATCAGGTGCCGGTTCGACGGTGACGCTTGCCACACAGGTGGGCTCCGGCGCGAGCGAAAACGGTGGCGCGGGGGGCGGAAACTCGGTGTCGAGGTCGACCGTGAGCCAGGGTGGTGGCGACACGTCGAACACGAATCTTGCGTACATCGGGCAAACGTCGGCGGACACCTCGAACGGAGGCTATCAACCCTTCAAGCCCGCACCCGAACCCCAACCGGCGCCGGCTCCTGTCCCGGCAGCACCTCCACCGGGTTGATCACCACGATGGTTTCATTGTCGCACGCAACGATCGGCCCGCTTAGAGCGTTGGTGTCAACAACAGCCGCGAGACCCCGCACCCCGCCGCGGTGCGGCGACCCTCTCCCGCAAGGGGAGAGGGATGTTTTTCCCCCTGCGAGCAGAAGCCATAAATACACCTCTCCCCTTGTGGGAGAGGTCGGCCCTCAACGAGGGCCGGGTGAGGGGTGTGGGAACGACCGTCCGCCTGCGGGTTGTGTAGACACCACCGCCGTTCAAAGCACGGACGGGTCGCCGAACCAGCCCAGCAATTCGCCGAGCTTGAGCGTGAGCACGATAATGGTCACCGCGCCCGATGAGAAGGCAGCGACAAGCACCCCCGCTGCCGCGATCTCGCGCGCCGTTTTCAAACGCGGCTCGTCGGGATCGCCGACGGTACGCGCGAGCGTATCAACAGCGCTATGCGTCAGTTCGGACAGGAGGACGAGGCACGCTCCGAGTACCAGGAGACACCAGCCCCGGACGTTCACACCGAGCATCGCGGCCGTGATCCCAATCAAAATTCCGCGATAGCCATGCGCGAAGAAGCTGGAGTCGCCGCGAATCGCATGCTTGAGTCCGCAGAGGCCCGCGGCGAACTTCTCGCGCGAGTTGCGCCGGCCTGCGCGCGCCGTCAGGGGGGCGGAAGGTTCGAGGTCGCTCAGCCGCTCGTCAAGAGCCGAGGCCGCGCGCGGATCGGGGTTCGACGCGGGTTCGGTGAAAGCGTGATCCATTCGGTCTCGTTCACCTCGATCCAGAAACCACCTCAAGCCAGGCCGGGCCATGTACGTTACCCTATCATTGCGTGGGCGCATAGCGGGGGTCGAGCTGCTGCAAAGCGGGCGACCCACCCCGGCCGGCTGTACTCGCCCGCGGAGCGATCGTGATTGCGCCCTGGTAGCTGCTTCGCTGAGGGTCGACCACCAGCCCGAGTGACACCAGCCAGTCAGCCCCAATGCGCGTGAGCGACAGCGACGACGCCAGGGGGATATGGTTGCCGAAGTCGTACGAATCGGAGAACGTCGCGTACCACTTCGGGGCCATCCAGTAACTGAAACTGACGCCGACCGCCGACGTGTCGATCGGCCCCGTGTTGATGACCGAGTAATTGAGGTTGAAGCTGCTGCGGGGCGGCCGGGTGAACTGAATTCCCGAGGTGATGACGGCGAGCCCGTTCGGATTGTTCTGTGAGGGCGACGTGGTCGCAAACGTCGGCCGGCCCGTAATGTTGAAGAACTCGAACCAGCCATACGAGTAAAGCGCGGTCCGGTCCCCCACAAACCACTGCCAGTTGTACATGTTCTGCCCGAAAGGCTTGCCGAAGTTCTGCGAGTCCTGCGGGAAGTACGTCGTCGAGAGGTCGAGGGTCATGTAGTCGATAATCCGCCGCCGCCCCTCCGGTCCGCGCTTCGTCTGAAGGCGCTGGTGGGCGTTGATTTGAAGCGTCTGAATGGTCCCCTGGACGTCCGTCGGGCCGGTGATCGGCGAGAGCACCCGGCGCAGCATCAGGAAACGGGGGTCGTACTGAGGAGCGAGGATCCCGCCCACGTAGTTCGTCATCGCGAAGTAACGGCGCACGTACTCGTATTCGTTGTCGTCGAGGTCGTCCTGGATCGCCAGGGTGTTCAGGCCGACGTTCGAGAACGCGTTGCGGTAATCGAACTGGACGTTGACCTTGTGATTGAAGCCATGGACGTTCCAGAGCTCGCTTTCGACGGTCGGGAACGCCCGCCACGCCTGAAAGTCGAGCCTGGCCCCGTAAGCCCCCCAGACGCGGCCGACGGCGTTGCCGGCGAGCTGGTTGTTCCAGCCCACGACCTGGCCTTGCACGTAGGGCACGAAGCGGAAGTACTCGAACTTGAGGGGCAGGTCGACTTCGTGGTTGGTGTAAAAGCGGCCTGACGAAAAGCTGCCGTTCGTGTTCGAGGTCGGGTCATACGGGATGAAGGCGAACACGTGCGGGTTGTTGACTTCAACGGCCGTGTGGACGTTGGCGTAGTCGGCCCCGCTGTGCTGGAAGTACGTCACGCGATCGGCGAGGAATGAGTCGCCCAGGCGGTAGTAGTCGAGCCTGGGGAACCACTGCGTGTCGGTGTACCAGCTCTGGAGGTTGGCCTCAGTCCAGACCGACATCGCCGTGTTATCGCGCTGGTAGAACATGTAGCCGAGGGTTTCCTCGTCGAGGCCCGTTTCGCTCAGGCGCTTGTAATACTCTTCAAGGAAGTAGCGGTCGGAGAGATAGGCCGCCTCGACCTGGAGCCGCAGTTCGGAGAACCGATTTTCCGGGTCGTCTTGATCGAAGAAGTACTGCATATGGCGCATGTTGACGCGGCCGCGGAACTGCTGGAACGCGGGCGTGTTGGTGCGCTGGATGCCGACGTTGCCAAACTTGGGATTGTTGGTGATGATCGCCGGTCCCGGACCCAGGACGTCCGTCGCGAAGTCGCGCAGGCCCCACATGTCGAAGTAGCCGAAATAGTCCGACAGAATGATCGGGTCGGTGTTCCTCGTTTTGTGATAGGGATCGACAATGTCGTGGATCAGGTCGGTACCAAACCAGCCGAGCTCGCTTCCCAGCGCGGGGAACTCCTTCGTGCGCCGGCTCAGGTAGTCGACGTCGACGTTCCAGATATCGATCGCCGACGGCCGCTTGATACCCAGGAGTTTAAAGCCATTGAAATCGGCGAGGATCTGTTGTCCGAAGTAGTTGTTCATCCGGTACCCGATCATACGGAGCACCGGATCGAAGTCGTCGGCCTCGCCGACGAACCGAGGCCAGTAGAAGGTGGGGACCGGGCCCATGAAAAAGAAGTTCTGGCGCGCGTCGTACTGCCACGTCAACTCCTCCGGCGCCCCGGGGGCCCGCGAGTTGGGGTTGAGGAAGCCCGTGATGGGATTCACCGTGCTATCCACGACGCGCGTGAGGTCGACCGACTTTGTCCTGACCCGATAACCCGGATTGGGGAACCGGCTCCCCGTCATGACCGCCTGGTCCGCTCGGAGCTGCTGGAGGCCGTACGTGAGCTTCCCGTCGGGACCGAAGACCGTGGGCCTGTACTGCTCGATCCGGGGCGACTTGACCTTCAACGGCGAGAGGAGGCCGGGTGCGAAGAGATCGACCTCGCTGTCGAGGCTGATGACGCGGTCGGTGCGAAAATCGTAGTACGCCGCGTTCGCGCGGAACGTTTTCTGGTCGGCGGTACCTGCCAGCCGCCTCTGGTCCTGCCGGAAGACGACATTGCCCTCCAGGTAGATCTCCATGGGCGCGTGCAAGGGGTCGATCGTCTCCCCATCCGGCCCGATCACCGATTGGTGCTTGGGGTCGGATTGTCGCCAGATGATCGCGCTGTCGGACGAGATGTCGACGATCCCTTGGGGCGCAGGCGCCTCGGCGACAACGTTCACACCACCTCGGATCACATAGATCTCGACGCCTTCCGGGGTCGTGGGGAGCCGTTGAAACTGAAAGTCCGGGCCGCCGTTGCGTGCGTAGATCCGCGTGATGCGCTGGGAGCCAGAAATGATCGGCGCTGTCGACACGTCTGCAGGTTTGGCGGGTCTAGGCTCCTGGCGGATCGGAGGCACCGGCTTGTCGTCCGGACCGGGAAGCGGCTCGACGGTCGGGGGCGGCGATTCGGGTGCAGGCTTCGGCTGGAGGTTGGGAACCGACGGAGCGCCCTCGATCGGCGGCAAGTCGATATCCGGCGGCCCGACGTTCGGACGCGGAGCGGGCGCGGGCGCTTGAACCAGGTCCTGGTTGTCGATGGCGAGCTTGAGCGACGGATCGCGATTCGGTGCCCCGTTCTGGGATACCTGGACGGTCCGTGTCCTCGCTTCCGCCGGCGCTCTGCGCGCGGGGGGTGGCGGCGGCGTTGGACCCGGGTCGAGCGGCACGCTGGTGAAGGCACGTTTCCAGATCGGGAAATTGTTCGGTGGTCCCGACACCCGGCGCAACCCTTTTTCAGTCAGGGCACGCGGGCGCGGGTCATGATTGCTAAACAGCGTGGCGCGGAGCACGGAACGCGGGAACCCGGTCTTGCCCAGCACCTGGGCTCGCCCCTCGGCGTAGAACTCGATCCGCTTCGAACCGAGCCCAAGCTGCGACCCCGCCGTGATCCGCACGACGATCTGGTCCGCGCGCAGGTCGAACTGACCCTGCGTGGCCTGGGCCTGCCCCGCCAGGACCATCCAGCGCTCGTTGCCGGAGTCCCACACCTGGATCTGGTTCGCAACCAGATCGACAAGGTCGGACGCCTGGTTCGCCTGGGGCGCGGGGGCGCTCGGGGCCGGACTCGCATTCTGTGCGCGTACCACGTGGGCCAGAGCGAAGAGGATGAGCCAGCACCACGCGCCGATGCGCGTTGGGCCTTTCGTGTAGTCGTGCGCCCGCACGGCTCCTCCCTGGTACGACGAGCAGGACAGCCCCCCTGGGCCGATCCCGTCTGAAGATACGTCGGCACACCAAAGCAATCTGACCATCCAAGCCCGGTCTCCCGAGCCCACTCGTGCTTTCAACCCGGCAGAGGCCAGATCCTGGCCCGTTGCGACGCAAGAAGAAGTGCGACCGAACTGCGCGTCGAGACGTTGACGACATGCGAGTGATGGGACAATCGGCGGGCAAGTTAGTCATTGCCAGCCTGCACGTCAACCCGAAACACAGGCCGACTGCAATTGCGACGTCAGCATCGTACGGAAGGAAAGGGAGCGCCTTCGTGGGCATGGTTTCATTGAGGGCACAACGTTCGACCTGTCCTTCAATCGTGGCGCTGCCCAGTTCCGATTTCCCGAGCGCGATTGTCCTACTCGGAAGTCCGTTCGGAAGTGCATAACCACATACGCGCATCGACACTTCCGAGTTCCCGAGTACTGTCTGCGTTTTTCATCGTGCGGGTTGCACCGGATCGTATCCAAACCGCGGGAATGCGTGACGCCTTAAAAGACCAGTGCCTCGCTCGGCACGCAAGATTCTCGGTCTGACACCAATCATCAGAAATCCGTCGTTTGTCATAACTCTTTATTTCTCTTGGGCTTGTGATTCCGAATGGTTTTCGATTCGGAATCGCAACCCCTTGCAGGCCTTAGGGTTCCGAATTACCGAATAGCACAGCGCAGCGGCGCGCGCTCGTCCTGCGCTGTCGCCAGGTTAAGATGTTCTTCGTCGGCGGAGGGCTTCGGGGGCTGAGGATTGGTTCTCATTCTTTGTGTCCAGATGATGGAGGTCATCGACCGTGGGCGTGCGTTGCTGCTCCAGGCCCTGGTTCCGGCCGGTCGCTTTGCGGTACGGGTTCTCGGCACTTTGGTAACGTTGCCCGTCATCTCGGTCGTTCGTCTCAGCCGCCGCGCACAGGCTCGTCGCTACCGCAGGGCTGGAGCATCCCGTTCCGCAGCGGACGGCGGTTTCAGAGTTTCGGAGTTGTTGAGAAACTCCGAAATACGCAAGTCATGAAATATCAGTGACTTCGGAGTTTCGGAGTAAATTCGCAGTTGTGTTTCAGTCCCTGATCCGTCGCGGAACAGGGTTCCGGAGTTGCGCAACGGCGCGCGACCTGGAAATATCCGAGTCGTGAGACATCAACGATTTCAGAGTTCTGGAGTCGATTTTGGGCAATGTCCGGCTCCCTTCTCCCTGCGCATGCCGAGCGGCCAATGACCGTAGACCTCACGCTCCGCGTGAGGTTTTCGGTGGGTAAGCGTCCAGTCGCCGTTTGCCCAGGCAGGGACCCCAAGTCGGAGGCGTTTGGTGGGCAAGTGCCCGCGCGGATTCGACACGCCGGTTTCGTCCGTCCATCCTCTGCAACGCGGCGTCGTGCGTGACTCGCTCCATGATCCGCCGCTTGTCCAGAATGCCTGTGGCATTTCGACGATCCCAGCCATCGTGCACACTGGGGCCGAACCACGCCCTCTACCCTTATATGCTCCTGGTAACTCGATAGTTCTTCCGCGGCCTCCTGATGCATAAATGCCGATTCGCGTTGGAGTTCCGACCAATTCTTGCTGGCAAGCATTTTGTTGTTTTCGCGGCACCGGCGCCGCGCCGATTCCTTGCCGTTGGAGCCGCTCTGGAGCGCGTCCTTTCGACGCTTCCCGACTGTCGGAGTCCACGGCCATGTCCTCACGAGGCCGGGCGTTTCGGTCGTCATCCGAAGACGATGCTGGGCGATTTTCGGTGTTTTTTTTACACTCTTGGCGCAATCGATGGCGATCTAACGTGAATACGCGCAAGCCGTTTCGGAGCGGCCCATCCTTGAATCGCGCATGATACAACACGAGAATCGCCAAGGTTAAAAAACGATACCCTTGCAACATGCCCAACATCTTGGTCTAGTTAGCCTGACTCAATCACAATTGAGCGTTACAGAGGTGAAA
>DAIDJG010000198.1 GCA_027451445.1 Singulisphaera sp. | reverse complement strand
CGGAGGTATTGGTCGCCCTTGAAGAAATAGACCTTGCCGTCGCCCCAGTTGATCACGGCGTCGATGTTCGTGAAGCCGGCTTCCCGGAAACCGGGCCAGTTCCCCACGATCGGCAGCGGATAACCGTCGTCGGTCCTGTCCTTCTTGATGTCATACCGGAGGTACTTGTCGTCCTTGAAGAAGTAGGCTTTACCATTGCCCCAGTTGACCGCCGCGTCGACACGATTGAACCCTGCGGCGCGGAAGCCCCTCCAGTAGTCGGTGATGAGGAGCGGGTAGCCGTCGTCGGCCTGATCCATGGTGATGTCGTAGCGGACGTACTTCTCGCCCAGGAAGAAATAGAGCTTGCCGTCTCCCCAGTTGATCGCCGCATCGACGCCGGTCGCAAACCCATCTTCCGCGAGCCCCGGCCAGTTGCCCTGGATCAGCCGAGGGTAGTCGGCATCGACCCGGTCGGCGGCACGGTCGTAACGGTAGTATTTGGGTCCGAGGAAGAAGTAAACCTTGGTCGCCATTCTCGCTGCCTCCGTCGCCGCCCTTCGGGAGCGAAGCCATGCTCGGATCGGCACCACCCCAACGGAGCCGGTGAGCGCAGACCGGATTCGTCGCCCGAACGTGAATGGTGAAATGCATGCGTGAGCTCTTCGCCGGGCGAACCTGGCCCGACGTTGAGGGCGTCAAAACACGTTGAATTGCCAAGAGCGATACGTGTTCAGGCTCGAGACCGAGAAGTTGGCAGGAGCCCTGGCGTGGCGCGTGAACCGTTGAAGCCGATGTCGAGCCGCGACAGCGAATGCTATCGCTTGCGCTCGGGAAAGAATCTGGGCGGGCATCTTCAATCAGCTCCGGGCTGCTGAGATCCCGCCGACTCTCTACGGTCCGACGGTCATCTCGTGACCAGGCCACGGATGTTTCTGCAAGGATGTGGATCCGCGACAACACCTGAGCCGGAACCAATGTTTAGGTTAAACCTTGAAAAGGCGACGAGATCGATATCTTCATATCGACTGGCGCTGGAAACACTGTCCGGTGTTCCGCGCAAGCCAAATCGGATCAGTGTCGTTGGGCAGTGCCCGCGCGACGATGTCGGAAAAACCATAATGACCCGAAGCGCGGGCGAGGGATATTTATGTGATTTCCTCGCTTGCGCTTCGGGTTGGTGTAAGGGGTTCGACCTTGCGGCGACGCGATCCCGTGGCGCGTGGACCGAGAGAGTTATGATCGCTCAGGGCCCGGACACAAATAAAGCCTTTAAGTCAACGAGTGGTCATGAGTAAATATGTGAGGGCGAGGCTCCGTCCGAGCCAGCTTTGATCCTGCGGCGAGTCTTCGAGCCGCGGGATCACTACGAGCCGATGACCGCTCACGGCTCGCGATGTTCCAATGACTCGAAGACTCGTCATCGGAACAAGGCTGGCTCGGACGGAGCCTCGCCCTCCCGATGTTTTCGCAACGGTAAAAAGTTGACGACTTTATTCTTGCCCGCGCGCTATGCAGACGCGCAGCGATCGAGCACGAAGGCGTGGAATTGCCAGGGAGGCACATCCAGATACAGGCCGCGCGAGGTCAAGTCGTCACCATCGCGTTCGTAGGCCGCTGTGCCGAGGACATCGCGCAGGCACCAGTGAACGCCGCCCAGTTCGCCGAAGGGGAGCCGGACGTAGCATTGGGCTTGATTGGGTGCGTAGTTCACCGCCACAATCATACGCTCTCCACCGGACCGTTGCCACGCAAAGGCCACGAAACCGTCGACGGTCCCGTTCCCTTCCCAGGCGGCCTGGCACTCGAGTAGCTGCCAGTGGCCGTCACAGACCACCGGGAGGCGCACGACATCAAGCAACCGGTGGTAGAAGGTCTCGAGACCCTTGTCGACAGGTTCGATCGGCGCGCGCCGGAGATGGGGGGAGACGCGCGTCTTGCAGCCCTCGAACTGGCCGCGCTGAAAGAAACGCAGCCCAGGGGAGAGATATGTCAGGACCGCGGCAGCGCGATGGATCTCGGGCACAAACACCGCAGCCGCGCGCGGCTCGTCGTGATTCTCCAGGAAGCGAGCGAGCTTGTCTTGGTAGTCGAGACCCGCGTGGAAGTGCGCACGCACCGAGGGGGCGTGCGCCTCGCGGAGGCGGTCGTACAGGCGCTTATCGTATGCGTAATCAAACCCTTGCTGCTGGAGCGTCCATTCCAGGTCCCAGTAGACCTCGGCCATGAAGCAGAATTCGGGCGATCGAGCGCGCACGCGACCGGTGGCCTCGGGCCAGAACGGCCGGGCCTTGATGCCCCAGGTGCGCTCGAAGATCTCGGGCAGCACAAGCATCGCCATATCACAGCGTACGCCGTCGCACCGCTCGGCGATGTTGTGCAACTCGTCGATCATCGCCTCCTGCAGGTCCGGATTGCCATAGTTGAGTTGAAGTGCATCGGGCCAGCCAGGAAAGTACGGGTCGCGGCCGTAGGCCAGCAGCCGATCGCCCTGAGCTCGCTTGATCCACGTGTAGTTCCCCGGGGCGCGGGCGAGGTCGAGCTCGGTCCCCGGGACGTAGTATCCGGGATGCGTCTCCACCCAGGGATGATCCAGTCCCGTGTGATTGGGGACGAAATCGAGCATTAAGCGCAAGCCGCGCTCTCGCAGACGCGCGCGAAGCCGGGCAAGTGCCTCATCGCCACCGAGTTGCTCGTGAACGGTGTACCCCGTGATGGCGAAACCCGAGCCGGCGATATCGTCATCGCAGAGGTCCGGCAGCGTTTGCTGGAATTCCTGACGCCATTGTGCATTGCTGCGCGAGACGCGCTGGCTGGCCGCGCCGGTCTGCCACACGCTGAGAAGCCAGACCCAATCGAAGCCCTGCGCCGCGAGCCGGTCGAGCTCGGCGTCGGGTACGTCGTCGAGGGTCGCAGGCCGGCCGAGGGTGCGCGACAGCGCCGTGATCCAGACGCGCGTGTTGATCTGGTACAGCGATGGGTAGCGAGGAAGTGCTCGAAGTTCCGTTTTCGGGATCGAAGCATCCGTCGCCGCGCGACTGGTGACTTCCATTCGCTGCGCCGCGGGCTGACCGAGCAATTTGTCCGCAGCTTTCTGCGGGGGCGCGCGGCGGGGATCGGCCTGTGACGGGAAGGGGGCTTGGGGCGTCTTACGGGTCATGGATGGGTCCTCTCGAAAGAACTGCGAAGATCGATCAGGGGTTGTTGACTGACTTTGAGCAGGCCCTCTTGCGGGCGGTCAAGGTCCGCGATCAGGAACATCACCGCTGCGAACGTGAGTACGAGCGCCAGGACCGCGGGCGACCGCGAGACACTTGTCAAGCCTTCGTGGTAGCCGATTGCCGTCATCGAAAGGATCGACATGAGATAGAGGGTGACCCAAACCGTGCCTGGGATCCGGTTTCGCACACCGACCAGGACTCGTTTCGCATGGAGGTCGATCGTTTCGTTCAGCGACTGAATGAAGAGTCCAGTGGGAACCGACCGCGGATCTTTTTCGGCCGCGGTGGTGGCCTGTGCCCACAGCCGTTCATGGAGCGCTGAGGATTCGTCGATCGCCTGCTCAAGTTTTCCAGGCTGGATGGCGGTGAGCCGTACATCCACGTACTCCCGGAGCAACTTGCGGCTTTCGGCGCGTTCGGGTTCAGGGAGCAGCGCGGCGCGGAGGTACGTCGTGCCGATGGCGTTGGCCTCGTCGAGAACGGTGTATCGGCGCGTATCGAAGCGCGTGGCCGCCAGGCCGAACGTGAAGGCGAGCATGAACCCGAGGAGCCCGAGCGTCGCGGCAACCATTGCTCCGACCGCCGATTCCTTTTCGGGTGCTCCGCTCTGGCGGCGGCGTTTCCCCAGCCGATAGCCTCCCTCAACGGAGAGGAGGACGATCACGACGGTGAGGAAAAACAGCCCCCATAGGGGGAGATGGTCGAGCAGCGGACCGTCTTTCACGTGTGTATCTCCGATCGCGCGGCCGGCCGACGAGTCGTCGGCCAGTGCGATCACCCGCGCGCAGACCCAAGCCGTTCAACTAACCCTAAGCCGAAGCACACGAGGGATTTAACTCCCTCCCCCCTTGTGGGGGAGGGTTGGGGTGGGGGGTTCGAGCAGCCACAGGTAATGCGATACCCCCCACCCCGGCCCTCCCCCACAAGGGGGGAGGGAGTATTTATGTTCCTGTGTTCGCGGACTTTACGACTATATGAACGGTATTGCGCTTAGACCCAAGCCGAGTCGGCACCGCTTACGGATTCTGAGGAAAACGCGGTGGGCGGTGGCCACCGTGACGAAGGATCAATGTGCCGGCGTGCTGGCCTCCACGGCAACGCTCTGGTCGAAATAACTCCGGGTGCCTTCTCTGAGGCTCTCAACAGGCGTCACGCTCGCGAAGAGGTGCATGAGGCGCGCGATCGTCCCGGTCCAGCCGGTCTGGTGACTGGCGCCGAGCCCGGC
>DAIDJG010000197.1 GCA_027451445.1 Singulisphaera sp. | reverse complement strand
GCTCGTAGGCATCGGGCGCGTTGTCATTGGCGAACGCCTCGACCTCATGCCAGCTTGGCGGAAGTCCCCAGAGGTCGAACGTCGCCCGCCGGATCAGCGTGCGACGGTCGGCCTCCGGCGCGAACGACAGCCCCGCCGCTTTGAGCCTGGCCAGCAGAAACGTGTCGACCGCGTTGCGCATCCGAGCCGGCTCGTCGATTCGCGGGATCTCAGGCCGTTTTGGCGGCTGGAATGCCCAGTGTATCGCCTCGTCCTCGCCGACCGGTTCGGTCGTGGTCTCCTGATCGGCAGGCACGCCCGCGGCGATCCATGCCTTGACCGTTGAGACGTCCACCGCGGAAAGCTTTGGCGCCTTGCCCGGCGGCATGGCGCCGGATTCGACTTGCTCGACGATCAGGCTCTCGTCGACCTTCCCTTTGACCACCGCCGGCCCGCTGTCTCCCCCTTCGAGCAGCGACGCGATGGAGCGGAGACTGAGCCCGCCCTTCCGCTGCGTCGAGCCGTGACACTTCAGGCAGTGTTGCTTGAAGATCGGCAAGATATCGCGCTCGAACCGTGGGGGCGCATCGTCCGCGCGCGCCCAACCTGCCACGAAGTGAAACGCGACCATCGCTCCGAGGATCCAACGGACCACGGCTCGCCCCTCCGACGACTGCCCCACCAGCCGGCTGTTAAATAATTGTTATCTCAAAATGGGGTGCCTCTGGCAAGCGGGGACGACTGTCCGGCAGGGATGCGGCGCTCCGTCAACAGCAAGGGGTCAGTCCCTACCGCTTGGGCGGTGCTGCCGATAGATAGAGCGGTTTTTTCTCGCGTTGCGCACGCCCGAACGAGCCGACATGATTTTGTGTTTGGGGACTGCATGTTTTTGGGAGGGCGAGGCTCACGCCAAAGCCTTCGGACGAGCGGCTTTGGACGCGAAAAGGAAGCGGTCCCGAGTCGACTCTCGTTGAGAGCTGCCCTTCCCGCATGAGGAAGGTGTGCCTTTCGGAAGCGTTCAACCGTGACTCGGGCGGCACGGGCGGGCATGCGAGAGACAAAGACGTGCGTTCGCGGAGCGAACGCCGACTATCGATACCGGTAGGCTCGCGAACCTCGCTGTTCAACATGAGGGAGCGGTAGGCTGCGTGCAGAGAGCGATCGACGACTTTCCGGAAACGTGAAACGGAACTCGCACAAAGTCGCGGTTTCCCGCACGCCCGCACATCGCGGCGCGGCGTGATCGCGGAGACATGAGTGATGATGTTCGAGTCGACCGTTCAAGACCTCGGGAAGCCCAGCGGCATGACGAGGGTCAGGGCGTTCTGAAATGAGCGTTTCCAGGTGCAAAACCGTCGCTCGGAATCACTCGGAAAGACCCTCGAATATGGAAAACGGTGGGCCACGTCACTGTCCTTTATGTCGAACGGCCTGGATCCGACTCGGTTCCTGGCCGCGGCAAGGTCAGGTTTACGACTGGTCGACATAGGGAAGGCTGATTCTGGGAACATTTAAGGACGGGGACGGTTGGGACTGATGCGCCGACACGTCGCGTATCAGCTTCCACGCTTATCGCATAGACCATCGAGTGTATCCAGCGACCACGCGGACCTGTCCACGTCCTTGCTCAGGGTATGTGCTTTGCTAGTTTTCGTGTTTGCAAGTCAGCGGATCAACATGAGGGATCGGCGCGTTTCGACCGCGAAGGCAGGAGTCAGTTGGTAGGTATTTGGACGTGAATTCCTCCTCCCGACGAGACGGCGTCTCGAGCCGTCTTCCCGGTTTTTGCGTTTTTCCGGTTCCGTGCAGCAGAAGGAGAATCGACCATGAGAACGTCTCGCCGCTTCCAGCATTCGGAACAATGGTTGCTCGAGGATCGCATTGCCCTCAGCGGCGCCGGGGCAACCGCAGAGGTTGCGACTGCAGCCGCCCTGAGGGCCGTGGTGCACGGCATGTACACCACGACGACCACATTCGGGGTCGATACGGAGAATGCGACGAGTCAGATTAGCGACGCGGGTCAAACGCGCCGATTTGGTCCGATCAGTGTGTCGGGTAGCCTGTCGAACAATATCGTCTTCCCGTCGCACAAGTCGCAGACAACAGGGACGCTCACCGTTACGTCCCCCACCCAGGACGGCTCGGCGACGCTCGACGTGACCGGTGCCTATGCGAACCTGGCGCCGACGAAGCGGGAAACGATCCGTCTGACATTCACCATCGAGAATGCCACCGGAGCCTTCAAGTCACTGAACGGACGGCAAGGCACGATCATCCTCACGTTGGACCCGAGCGGCACGTCGTCGGGCACGGGATTGCCCCAGACGCATGTCAGCCATGGGAATGACACCATGGTCATCAAGGTTTCGTGAGGTCCGTCCCTTGGCGCGGCAATCGGTCGGCACGGAGGTTAGGGCCAATCGATGACACGCGAGGGACGCAGACTCGGTTCGCGAGAATGGGGCGCACTCGGTGGGTGCGCCCTTTGCGTTTGAAACCTTGCCTGTGCTCAGCGATTTAGAGAGTTTGGCCGGATCCCAATACGGCGACTGTAGGAGCGAATACCCTTCTGTTGGTAAAATGAGCTCAGTCTGGAGCTCAAAGCGATGATTGATCACGACGGTCTGCGGTCGGGCGCGTTCTGGAGAGTCGGCGCGGTTATTCTCCTGTTGCTGATGGCACCGACTCTGTCATTTGCGGGGTCCGTGGCATGGCTCGACGACGTGGTGCAGGAAGTCGTGCGCAACGCCAGGTCGGGTGGGAGGACGGCCTTAAGGGAGGGAGAAGCCGCTGGCGGTCATGCCGTGGGGCGGCTGTTTGCCCACGAGGCCGACGAGGGGTTGGAACTCGTCGCCAAGCGTTACGAAGATCTTGCACGCGTGGGCCGGAGGGTCGACGCCCCCTCGGAAGCACTCTTGCAGCGGCGATTTGCCAGGCTGTTGGAGCGCGACGCGGAGGCAGTCCGCACCTTCGGGAACCTTGCTCCGGCGGAAAAGCGGCTGGTGGTCGAGCTGGGCGAGACGGCCGAGCGACTCGCGGCGCGTTATCCGGGGCAGGCCGAGACGATGATCCGCAAGCTGGGTACTGAGGGGCTCTCCGCGGTTCGTGTCTTTGGCGATGACGTGGCCGAGGTGCTTGTGGAGGAGGGTCCGCAAAGCCTCGGCGTGCTTCGCAAAACCGGGCGGGGCGGATGGGCGTTTTTCACGCGCGAGGTGCTCCCGCACAAGAAGAAGCTGGCGGCGGCGGGGGTCCTGGCCTTGTTCCTGGCCAACCCGGATAAGTTCGTGGATTATGCGGGCCGAGCGACCGAGTACGCCATCCGCGAATTCAGCCGTGCTGGCGTCCCCCTCGCCGAGTCGCTTGCACAGGGTGCGAGTCGAGGTTTGGAGTCGTCGGTTGCCGAGGCGCTCGAACGTCATGGGCTGAACGTCGCCGCCTTGCGCTATCTTGCGATGGGTCTGGTGGGCCTGGTTGCGATCGGCGCGGGATTGGTGGTGATCGGGTTCCCGGTACGCTGGGTGCTCAGGCCGTTTCTCTGGCCCCTGCGATTGCTGAGACAGAAGCCGCGTGCCCCCAAGGCCGCCTGAAATGCCGGGGGCGCGGAGCCGCGTTACGACATGTCGAATGATAAGAAAACGCTTCTGGATCTCCTCGAAGCCCGACTCACTGGGCCAAAGCGCATCGCGCTCTTTGGGCATCGGGGCGTGGGCAAGACAACTCTTTTGGCAATGTTTTATCGCCAGGCCGCGTCGGGTCATATTCCCGGCTTGAGGTTGGCCGCACCCGAGCCAGCCAGTGCGGAGTATCTTGCAGGCAAGATCGCGCGGATCGAGGCCGGCGAACCCGCCGCCGGCACCTTGAGCGAGACCGAGTTGCACTTGCGTCTCTATCGAGGCCAGGCAAGGCTCGACTTGATCGTGAAGGACTATCAGGGCGAGCATGTCACGCTTGGCTCCGAGGAGCCGATTCAGGCGTTTTTTGCCGACTGCGATGCGGTGTTTCTCTGTCTCGATCCTGAGGGTTCAACCGACCCGGCCGAGCGTCGACGCCGGCAGCAGGAGGTTGAGAACCTCCTGGAGCGGTACATCGACGGCTCGCCGGACGGAACCACGGGGCGGCCGGTAGCGCTGCTGCTCACGAAGTTCGATCGGGTTTTGGCCCAGAACCCCGTGGCGGGAGGCGATGACCCTGCGAGTTGGGGCGTGGACGCCTTGGTCGAGGCGCGGTACGGGATGACCCGGCACGCGCTGGCACAGCACGCGCCTCGGGGGGCGATTTTTGGCGTCAGCGCCTACGGCCGAGGCGCTCGCGACGGTCGTCCGCCGGCCGAGCTCAACCCCCTTGGTCTTGAAGCACCGCTCGAATGGCTTGCCGAGCAGCTAGAGGCGATTGACCAGGAGCAGCTTGAACGGGTCTGGGAACTGGCACCGCACGACGTGCCGCGTCTTGCGCGTTGTGTCGCCGCGTTCGAAAGGCGCTACCCGCGATCGGACCGATCCGCGATTTATCATAATCGCCTCGCCGCGTTGCGCGGGCGCCGGCGTACGCGTCGCCATGTTGGTGTCGCCGGGGTACTGCTCGTTAGCATCGCGGGACTTGCGGGTTACGACGCCTGGGGCTACGAGCAGGCGCGGGCGTTCGAGGCGGATCACGCGGCGCCTGCCGTGGCGGCCCACTGGTCGCGGTTGCTGGCCTGGCACCCGACGCTCCCCTGGCTCTGGCCGGTCAAGGCACGCGACGCGCAGCGACGTCAGGCCGAGTGGGCCGTGAAGGGAGCCGAACTCCAGGTGGCACTGGGCACAGCGCCCTCGAACCTGCCGGAGACGCTCACGAAGCTGAAGGAAGAGGCGCCCGCCCTGGCGCCGGCGATCCGGAAAGTCGAGGACGCACGACGGCAGTCCCGGCACGACGAACGTTGGGCCGAGGTTCGCGGGCAGGCCCTTGCGCCGACGGACGAGCCCGAGGGTCCGCTCCTGGCGTTGCGGTCGTTCTTGCGCGAGTATCCGGACACGCCGCACCGTCCGGAGGCGTTGTCGCTCGTGGAGTCGTTGAAGACCCAGGCGGATGCACGCAGGTCCCAGGCCGAGCGGCGGTTGCTCGACGACCTCGTTCGCGCCGAGGGTTTGCCGAACGCCGACTTCCGCGACCTCATCGACCGTGCTCAGCAATTCTTGATGGAGCATCCCGACAGTGCGTGGAGGGGTGAAGTCACGCGCCGGCAGGAGGAGTATGTTCGCAAGCTGGACGAGCGTGACATTGACCGCGCCCGACAGTATTCGAAGCAATATCCCACGCACTTCGCCACGAGAATCGAACGTTACCAGGACTACCTGAAGGCCCACCAGGCCGGCGGCCGTTACATCAGTGAGGCGACCGAGGCCAAGGACGGCATTTTGCGAGAGTGGGATAACTATGCCTATCGGCTCGCGTACGACCACCTTCAGGCCCATCCCGACGATGTGGCCGAAGTGTCTCGTCGCTTGCGCGACTACCTAAGGGAGCATCGGGACGGGCGCTACGTGGCCGATGCCCGGCGGTTCCTCGACTGGTGGGACAAGGTTTCGGTTCCTGGTGAGTACCGGGTGACGCTTCGCCGGGGTGAGGTGGAACCGACGGTCGGCAAGTATCTGGGGGGAGGCGGACCGGATCTGGGCGTGGAGATCGAGGTGGGCGGCGTCACTTACGGTCCGTCGCCGGTGGTCCGCAACACGCACAAGCCGATCTGGGACTATACGTTCGCGCGGCCGATTACGTGGAAGACTGGTGACCCGGTCACGGTTCGCATTATCGATTATGACTGGTCGGACACCGTCGTTTTCACCCTCAGCAGCCCGAAGGGGGACCCCCTGGCGCTGCGGTTGCTCTCCGGGACGATCAAGCCGGCGAAGGGAGGGAAGACGGCCTTGGTCTTCGCGTCGAACTTTCAAATTCCGGTGCTCAAGGTACCTGAATAAGGCATGGCGTTGGTCGTTAGTCGGTCGGGTCCGAGAAGAGCTCGCTCAGTGAGATTTGAAAGCCAGCGAGCACGTCCCCCCCATCAAGGGGTTGGCCGGTTTTCAGTGTCGTCGATTGGTTCGCCGAGGTGAAGACCTGTACGGTCTGCGTTTTGGGATCGATGTACCAGACCAGGCGGACCCCGACTCCAAAATACTCTCTCAGCTTGCGGCGCATTTCCTTCTTGCTGTTGCTCTTGCTGAGCACTTCGACGACTAGGTCCGGAATTAGGTCGGGAATGGGTTCCTTGGGTAGTTTGCGGCCAGGAAGTCGGTTTCGTGAAACGAATGCGATATCGGGAATTCGAACCAGCCCCGGCATGAGGCGAATGGTGCCGTCGGCGCCAGTGACGATCCCCAGTTTTCGAGGGCGAACATAGTTCATGAGGATGGTTGCAAGCCAGAGCGCCAGCGCCGATTCTTCGTAGCCCATCGTTTTCTCCACCAGCGTCCCCTCGACCAGCTCGCAGAGACGGTTCTCACGGGCTTCAACATCGATGACATCTCGCTCGGTGGCCGTTCCGGGGATGGGCTGGAACCGGACCCTGTGGGCGGGAATATCGCCAAGTCGCGCCAGAAGGTCAGCGACAGTTTGAATCGGAGGAGATTGGGTCAAGGCATTCGCCATGGACAGCGCCTCACGAGGAAAGGACGAGTCTCTCAAACGATTCTGATGGCCTGTCGGGAAAGTGGCAAGCGAGTCCCATCATCGCACGCTTTTCGTTTTCCACGCCGAATCGAGCTTCGGCAGTGGACGACCGACATGCCCAAACGCTTCGTGTCCCTCGACTTGAGAAAAAATCGAAAAAAGGCTGCGGAAAGTTAAAGTCTGTGTTTACACTCGGACGGGTTTGCGGTAATCTCCCGCCCGTTCGGTCTCTCACCGCGGCTCAACGCAGTGCGAACGGACGCGGGATAACACCCCCTGGGACCGGGTAAGGATAACCGGGTATCGGGGCGCGGGAAACCGGGCCACACTTCTCGATTCACTTCTTGGATTTCCCGTGTGCGTTTCGTCACGCAATGTGACCCAAGGTCGGGTTCCGGAATCGCCAGGCAAGGAGGCCAGGTATCACGGATGGCTTTCGGGAGTCTTCTGGTCAAACCCTCAGGCCCAGGTTCATCAGTCGCGAAGCCGGTCAGGTGCTTGGGCGTGAGCGTCGTGGATGCGCCTCGTGTCGTGTCGATGCGGTTCGCCGCGTGGCGTGCGATCGTAAGAAAGGAAACGTAGGCCCTATTCCGATCGAAGCACTTACTTTTATTAAAGACCGTGCAAGAACGGGAAGGGCCGTCAGGGAAGGTCGAAACCCGCGATGGGGCCGTCAAGTTTGGATGGCTCGGATCCCACAAGGCTGAAGTCGCTTTCGAGTGCGACGATTACGATTGAGGAGGATGAAATGAACATGGCACGAGGGCGGACCGGGCTGAAAGCGGCGGTCGTGGCCCTGGGACTGATGGTCGCTGGTACCACCGGCGTTCACGCGAGCCCAATTGTCACGTACAGCACGTCCGGTCAGGTTGGCACAACGGGCGTCACCGGTACCCCGGTGATTAGCTTCGGCAGTATTCTCAGCACGTCGAACACCTCGTTCAACGCCCCCTCGGCGTTCAGCTTGGGCGACTTTCAGGTCGCGCCGCTGACGGGGACTACGTCGACGACGTACAACAACACACCGTTCTCGATCTCCTATATTGTGAGCAACGAGGATGGCGCCACGGCGACCCCGGTCCAGATCACTGGCGTCCTGAACGGAACGGTGACGGGCAACGATCAGTCGACCGTCGTTGCGAAGTTCGATCCCATCAGCAACCCGAACTTCGTGACCGGCTCGTTCAACAACACGCTGAGCATCTTCGACAATCCCTTGTCGCTGGTGCCTTCCACGACCCACGACGGCCAGACGACCGCGCAGGCGTTCCTGAGCACCTCGCCGTCGACCACCCCGCCCCCGAGCGGTGGACAAAACGAGGTCCCCGAGCCGACCTCCATCGCTCTGTTTATCACCGCCATCGGCGGCCTGGGCTGGAAGCGGCTCCGACGCCCCGCAGCCTGAGGATCGCACCACCGATTTCGGTATGACCTCAGCGATTGAAACGAGTCTCACCCAGCCCCTCCTTACCGAGGGGCTCTTTGCGTTACCGTTTTAGGCGACCAGCCGTTGACCGTAGCCCTCACGCGGAGCCTGAGGGCTACGATTCTTGGCCGCTCGCCCTTAGAAACCCTAATTCAATGGCAAATGGCAGATGCCGACAGTGCGGCGAGAGCCTGAACTCTCGGCTCGTGCAAGAGTCCATAAGGCGTCGTCTGCCATCTTGCATCTCGCATCTGCCATTCTTTTAGGACTTACTTATTGCGATTGTGCCGCGGTGTGCGGCCGGGCGACCGGCCGCTTCGCGGAACGCACTGCGAGGCCGCCCAGCAGGGCGACCCACATAACAAAAAGGATCACGGCGGCTACGAACCGCTTGCGGTGACGATCCCACTTCATGGCCCCTCCGGCTTCGCTCACGCCACGTCGTCCAGCGCGAGGACGTAGTCACGCCGCAGCGCCGTTTCAAAGTCGAAGACGTTGTCGAAATCCGCACGCGCATCGCTCGGCGTCTTCTCCAGGTCTCCCGACGCGATCAGGTTGTAAACGATTTCGCCGATGTCCGACGTCGAGCGGATCCCCCAAAGATTCAAGACCGTCATCGCCAGAAGCCCGTAATGGCTCAGGGCGAGCTGGCGGGCCCCTTCGCACAACTCGCGTCCGTTCACGTGGCGCGACTCCGGGGTGGACTTGCGCTGGGGGCGGGAGCGGACGCGGGCCCGCTTCTTCAGGTTCTTGGTGAATTCGAGCGCCTCAAAGACAAAGGCGTAGGCATGAATGGAATAGCGCGGATCGCGCGCGAGCACCCGGGACAGGTCAACGTGATGGCTCATGAAGGGGTGTCCTCGACGCTCCGGACGTACCGAGCCGTCATTGGTCGATACGATCGTCATCCTCGTCCTTGAGGGGCCGCGCCTTCTTTTCGACGCCGAGAATGTCATCGTGGCCCACGAGAATTCGTCGACGGTCTTCGAACTCGACAACCACTTTTTGGGCGAGGACTTCCAGAGCCAGTACCCGGCCTTGACCTTGGTGGGTGACAACTCGCGAGCCGACGGCCGGCAGATCCTGCTCGAGAGCTTGGTAGGTGTCAAACTCGTAACGCAGACAGCACTTTAGCCTACCACAGCGCCCGGAAATCTTCGAGGGGTCAAGTGTCGTTTTTTGGATCTTCGCCATCCGCATCGAGACCGGAGGCATGCGCGAGAGGTGCGTGTTGCAGCACACCGGCTTGCCGCAGTCGCCGTAGTCCGCCAGCAGTTTCGCCTCATCGCGGACGCCGATCTGGCGCATCTCGATGCGGGTCTGAAGGGCACGGGCCAGGTCCTTCACCAACTCGCGGAAGTCGACCCGTTTCTCGGAGAGGTAATAGAAAACCATCCGCTCCCGACCCAGGATCGCCTCGACGTCCACCAGATCCATCTGCAGCCGGCGCTTGGCGATGAACTCCTGACAGGTGGTGAAGCCCGTCTTTTGGAGTGTGGCGAGACTCTCCTCAGCCTTCAGATCATCGGCCGAGGCCAGTCGAAGGATCTCGCCCTTGAACGGGTTTTCGAGGAACAAGGCCGTGCGATCCGTGGCCGGGCAGAGCACTTCCCCGATCTCCATGCCCCGATCGCTGCGCACGACCACACGCTGGCCCCGGATGTGCTGCTGGCCGGCGAGACCCGAATACTCGCCAAGGAACCGCATCTGGCCGTATCGTACGACGTAGGTCGTGGACATTTCGCAAGCAACCTCACCAGTCTCGACACCGCTGCCGCGGGAGTGCTCCGTCGCCCCGGCATCCCTCGCCGGTTAGGTTCCACCCAGTATAGCCGGGTGAATGGAGTCACCAAAAGGAAATCGTACCGGCCCGCAAAGCACCGCAGAGTCCCGTTAAGAAACGGGATTCGGCTTCTCCGCCGCCGGTTATTATCACCATAATACGCCTCGTGGAGGAGCGTGATCCGCTGACAGACCGTATGGAGAAGAGCCCATGGTAAGTGAGGAACTGCTCGCCCTGCTGGTTTGCCCCATGGGCAAGGCCCCCCTCCGTCGCGAGGGCGATCTCTTGATCTGCACCCGCTGCGGCCCCCGCTTCTCGATCAAGGACGATATCCCCAACATGCTGATCGAGGAGGCTGAGCTCCCCGCCGGCTGCAACTCGCTGGCCGACCTGGAGTGCGTCAAGCTCGGGGTGGCGAAGGTCGATTGAGGGCGGGATTTCATTCGCGCGGTCCGAAGCGGAGCGCGCGATGATACACGTCGAGGTAGCGGTCGATGTTGCGCTCCATCCCGAAGAATTCGCGCGCGACGGGCTGGGTTGCCGCGGAGAGCCGCGCCGCCAGGTCGGGATGAGTCAACACATCCAGAATCCCCTCCGCCAAGGGGCCAGGCGCGACCGCCGTCAATCGGCCCGCCCCCGATTCGCCGAGGATCGTCGTGTAGTCGCCGAAGTCCGTTGCCACGATTGGCCGCCCTGACGCCAGGTAGACGGCGATCTTGCTTTGCACCGAGAAGTTCTCCCGGCAGGCAAGCCTCGGGTGCACCAGCACGTCAGCCCGGCGCGTCAGGGCAACGACTTGCTCGGGAGTTTGCCCCGTCAGCACGACCAGCCTGTCGCCGAAAGCGCCGAGCTGCGAACGGTACTGCTCGCCCGCATCCGCCGGTCCCCCTACCAAAACGCAACGGGCCTCCGGTAGCTTCTCGAACACCGCGGGAAGCGCCTCGATGAGGATCGGCACCCCCTGGTTCGGATGGACGATGCTTCCCACATACATGATCACCCGGTGCTCCGGCCCGATCCCGGGGATCGTCACCGGTTCCGACGGACGCTCATATTCACCCAGATCGATGCCCGGATAGATCACCGTGACCCGCTCGGCCGGGATGCCTTTCTCTTCGACGACCACGTTCTTCACCGGCTCGCCCAGCGCGATCACCATCGCCGCATGCCGGCAAACCCAGCGCTCGACCGTCGTGTAGAACCGGAACGAGAGCCCCCGTCCCAGCCGGCTTCGCTCTACCTCATCGCCGAGCAACGAATGGATCTCATAGACCAACGGCCAGTTATATCGGCGGCACGCGAAGTACGACCGCGTGGCCCCGCCATAGTGCTGTGCGTGGACCACGTCAAAGGGAAACTCGCGCGCGATCTGCCGGAGGCCCGAGACCCACGCGCGCGGCGGTATGGAGTAGGACGGCGTCCCCTCAAACTCCGTCCGCGACACCCGCCAGCCCCAGGGGGGCCGAGCCATCAGGTACGCCAGCACGACGTCCACCCCGCGCTGCTTGAGGGCCCGCATGATCTTGATGGGCAGCATCGCCGTGCCGTCGTACTCGCCCGGGATCGGGAATGATGTAACCATCAAAATGCGCATGAAAGACGACTCCTCCAAGGGTCCCTGGACCTGGGAAGTTGAAAAGTCCCGATGGATGTCGTTGCGAGTTCCATCATTTCTGTTGCGCCCATGGCCCTTTCAGGGCCAAAAAAAATGTACCGTCGCGCAACTTTTTTCGCGCGGAAGAGGGCGAGAAAGCGGTGACGCGAGGCCGACTTTTCAACTCCCCACCCTGGCCCCCCCAAGCATAGTGGCGCTCAACTTGCTCGAAAACCCCAACCGCCGTGCGGGAAGGCTCGACCCGTCGCCTCCGCATCCTACGCTCGCCCCTCGGGCGGATAGACCACGCGCACCGGCTCCTTGCGGTGGCGCTGGTCTCGCGTCAACGCGCCGCCGACGCGACGGTCGAGCGC
>DAIDJG010000196.1 GCA_027451445.1 Singulisphaera sp. | reverse complement strand
GGCGCACCGGGCGTTCTCGATGAGGTCGAGCATCGGGAGGAGGAGTTGGCCGTCCTTGGCGAGGACATCGGCAAGCGCCTTGGAATCGACCGTGGCAGGACCGTTCCGCTGGGAACTGACTTGATAGCGTTTAGTCATCGGTGGCGGCTCCTGTGCAAGGGACTTTCGACATCCCGATGATTCTTAATCATCGAGCGCCGGAGCCGCCACCGATGGTTCAACCTTGAATTACAGACGGGACATCATCCAGTTGTCGGCTACCTATGCGTTTTACAATCCTCCGTGGACGCTCTCGTTCTTGAGACGGAACGAAGTCTTGATTGAGGTCAGCAAGTAGGCAGTAGCCGGGCGTGCGTGCTGCAAGTGTTGATAAGCACCGGACTTTCTCCAACAAATGTCGGTGTCCCAATAGTGATAAGCGGGGACAGCTATTCTGCTTTTCGTCGTTGGCACTTCTCGGAACAGTAGCGGACACGGTCCCAATCCCTGGCCCATTTCTTACGCCAGGTAAAGGGTCGACCGCAGGCAGCGCAGAGCTTGGACGGCAGGTCGGCCTTCGACGTGCCCTTTACCATCTCGGGCCTCCGGGTCGTGAGTGGAGTTGGGTCAGGAAATCATCAGCGATGCGGCGGTGCTCCGCGACCTTCGGCCCCAGCTTGTCCCGTAGCTTCACAAGAAGCGCCGTCCGGTGGTTCGACGCAAAAACGTCGGCGTGAATATCAATAAAGCGCCAGTAAAGGGCATCCCATATCGTACACCACGGTCCCTTCGGAAAGTCGCTCATTTTCCGCACATAGCCGCTCCCACTGATGTAAGGCTTGGTGGTCATACCGCCACCGTCGGCGAACTGGCTCATGCCGTACACGTTGGGCACCATCACCCAGTCGTAGGCATCGATGAACAGTTCCATGAACCACTGATAAACGGCTTCGGGGTGGATCTCGCAGAGCAGCATGAAATTGCCCAGGATCATGAGCCGTTCGATGTGATGGCAGTACCCTGTGTCGAGGACCGACCTGACGACGTGATCCACAGGGGCGATTCCGGTGCTACCGTCATAGATCGCCGCAGGCATTGGTCGCGTGTGTCCCCAGAAATTCTGGGTCCGTTGTTTTCGCCCGCGAGTGAGGTACGTCAGCCGAACGAACTCCCGCCAGCCAATGATCTGGCGAACAAACCCTTCGAGCGAATTCATCGGCACCCGGCCATCGTATCCGAGCGCAGCCTCAACCACCTCCTGTGGCGACAGCAGGCCGGTGTTAAGAGCGGGTGTTAATACCGAGTGAAACAAGATCCGTTCGCTTGTCGAGATGGCGTCCTCGTACATCCCAAAGTCGGCAAACCGTCGTTCCAGGAACTCCGCCAGCCACGTCCGGGCTTCGGCCGCCGAAGTCGGGTATTGGAAGGGCTCGTCACGGCCGGGGGCGTCTGGGAAATGGGTGCGGACGTACAACCGGGCCTCCCGTACAAATTCGTTCTCTGGCGGCAGTGTCAGAGCAGGCGGGCGAACAGATGCTGGCAGCTTCTTGCGATTGTCCGCGTCGAAACTCCATTTGCCGTCGCGTGGCTTGCCGTCCGGCTTGAGGAGTATGCCAAGCCGCTTCCGTTGGCGTGTGTAAAAGTCGGCGAAGAACAGTCGCTCTTTCCCGGCGGTGAAGCGTGATATTTCCGAGTCTGGTGTCAGAAACTGTGTATCGGGTACGATTTGAAATGCTACTCCGGCAGCCTCGCACGCTATTCGCAGTCGCGTCCCCAGCCAATCGTCGCATGGGTCAACGACGCGAACGGTCCGACAGTTTGCCGCCGTCACGAACCGCACAATATCGCCGGTATCTTTCAACTCCGTTGCGTCGATATAGCGGGCGTTCGGGCATTGCTCGCGGGCGAACCGCTTCATCGTCGCCCGGTGGAGCATCAGCTTCTGCTTGTGGAAGGCGTACTGACGCAAGAACAGCGGGTCTTCCACAACAAACACAACGTCCACCCCGGCCGTGGCCGGGTGCGGGTGGAATAATTGGTGAGGGTAGATCAGTGCGGCGGTCGGCATGGTTCTCGCAGTATTAAGGCATCAGTTGAGCCGGCTGAATGAATGGTGGTCAACTGAAAAATGAATTTCAAGGGTTGCAATAGCCACATTGCATTTGGGGAGCAGCCTTGAGACCGTCACGACGCTCCTTTTGCTCGGTATATTGTATTCGTTCAATGAAAGCCGTCTTTCGGACGACGTGTGGCTTCCCGATGATGGGGCGAACGCGTCCTCGTTCGGGAGCGGCGATCATGTCGAGTCGTCGCGGGCCGGCGGAATGGGCTGTTCTGATCGACGAATGGCGGGGGAGCGGCCTCGCTCCGCCTGTGTTTTGTCGCGGCCGCAAACTCGACAAAGCGACGATGAGCGGTTGGGTTTACAAGCCCGCGTTCAAGTCCTCGGTCGCCGCGGCGCGTTGCGATCCAAATCAACCTCGACCGCAATCGACGTATCAACGTCGCGCCGGGGTTTGACGACGAGACGCTCCGCCGCGTCGTCGATGCGCTGGAGCTAAAGTCGTGATCGGCCTGCCCGCGACTCTCCGCGTCTTTGTCTCAGTGCCGCCGGCCGACCTGCGCAAAGGGTACGACGGCCTCGCGCGGCTCGCGCACGACGTCCTCCGGCAAGACCCGCTCTCGGGCCATTTCTTCGTGTTCGCGAACCGCAGGCGCGACCGCGTCAAGATCCTCTAGTGGGGCCGCGACGGCTACGCGATCCGGATGAAACGGCTGGAAAAAGGGACGTTTCGCCGGCCGGCGCCAAGTGCCGAGCACGTCGAGTGGACCGCCGTCGAACTCGCCGCGGTGCTCGGCGGCATCGATTTGAAAGAGACCCGCCGGCGGCCGCGCTTCGCCCTCGCCTCGACTTGAAAACAATCGCGACAGTGCGCCAACGCTCGTTCACGCGTCACCGTAATAGTAGGTATGACGCACCACGACGCGACGCTGCCCGACGACATCGACACGGCGCACCGCCAAATCCGCGAACTCGCCGAGACGCTCCGGCAACAGATCGCGCTCAATCAGAAGCTGCAGCATCAGCTCGAGCAACTCTTGCGGCAACGTTACGGCCGCAAAGGCGAGGCCGTCGATCCCGATCAACTGCTCCTCTTCGCGCAGGAGATCCTGGCGCAGACCGCGCCGCCGGCAGCCGCGCCGTGCTCAATTCGATCGTCTACGACAATTTTGGCGGGATCTATTCTGAGAGCGCGCCGGGGACCGACGAACGCTTCCGGTTCGAGGGGATGGAACTCGACCGCGCGGCAGGCTCGATTTATTGGTCGCAAACGCGGACGTACAGCGTCGCTCTGGACCGCTGGATGCAGCAGGATCCGATCGGCGTCCAGGGCGGCGACCTCAACCTGTATCGATACTCGGGCAACGACCCGATCAACTACTCCGACTCAAGCGGACTGCAAGACCAGCCCACGAACGTTACCGGTGGCGTCAACCCGACTGCAGGCGGCAACGCCGGCACGCCCACCTCTACGAGTTTGCCGTCGCCCTTTAGCAATCCGCCCCCAAGAGGGGTCAATATTCCGTTCACGGGCACAGGCGGCCCGAGTGTCGACCCGATTCCGTTGGCGGGCACCGGCGACCCGGGCATCGGCGGGCTCGTTTACACGCCGCCGCCGTCGGAGGGGAACGGGGGCATGTACCAGGGTGGACCCTTCGCCCCTTCACCGAACCCGGGACTCCCGACCGCGCCGCCGCCGAAGCTCCAGTACGGCGGCAACCCCGATTACAACTCCATGAGCGGCGGTGGAGGCGCTCCGGGCGCTTCGTCAGGACCATCGCTTCTCGGCGACGCCCTGCTCATGTTGCAGCACCCAGCGGAGTCTTTCTTGGGTTTCCAGCTTGGGATCAAACAAGGCGAAGTTAATTCGCTCAACGGGCTTCAAGACGCCGTTATCGGCATCGCGAACGGCGCCGCGGATTTGTACAACGGCACCGCGGGGCAACTTGGCGCGCCGAAATTGGGGCACCTGGAGTCGCCCGACTGGTCGCGAGGGATGTTCGTCGCCGAGGATGACGCGACGCACGCGAACAGCAAGTTCTTCGGCGGCCAAGGTGCGTTTATCCTCCTGACTTTGGGTGCCGCAGAGGAACCCATGGTTGCCAACGCGCTTGGGGCGCTCTCCAAGATCCCGGGAGTTTGTCCGGCGCTTCGGATGCTGGGCGCGGGGGCGTCGGGTTACGGACTGGGGAATTCGATCGATCAATTCGGTGCCGCCGCCGCCGCGGGCGACGGGTGGGGGATGGCTCAGGCCGGATTCAACGGTCAGCACTCCGGTATCGGCCTGACGCGATCGCTTATACTTCTCGAGCGGCAACACGATCTATTTGTCAAGCAAGTACCTGAGCGGTCTGAATACCGTCAAGTCCTTCGGTGCGTCCGTCACGGGGTTGGCGGTCGAGGCGGCCGACCATATCCTCCACGTTGCCGGAGGCGGCGAATCGGCGTCGATCAGTCTGACTAATCCCAACGTGGGGTACGGCACGCTAGGCATCAATGCGGCGAACCTCGTCGCGGAGAACGGGATGGTCTACATCCCAAGCGGCGACACGATCTACTCATCCTCAAAGTACCTGCAAGGCCTGAATACCGTTTTGACGAACGGTTCCTTGCCCGTTGACCTGGCGATCCTCGCCACGCCCAACCCTCGACCTGCACTTTGGTGCTGGCGGGGCTGCCAATGCTGCTTGGACTTGCGCGGGGGCTCCGCCGCCGTAAGCCTTGATGTAGGTATTGCCGGTCGAAGGCACTCACACTCCCGGAGCGAGGAGTGTAGTTCGCGTCGGTGACCGTGACCACGCCTTACGGGTCGTAGAGGTCGCGCTCTTGGACCGTGCCGGTCGTATCGACCAATCCCGTCGCGGGAAAACTCGGTGTCAGTTCATTGTATTCTTGGAATCCGAAAGGTCTTTTGTAAAGCTGACTTGTTATGGGATGTCGACTCCGACCGAACGACGACGGGCTGGTCGTTCATGCCATCAACCGCGGCAATAACCGCGCGGCGG
>DAIDJG010000195.1 GCA_027451445.1 Singulisphaera sp. | reverse complement strand
CTTGACGATCGCCTTGATGGCCCTGGGATCGTCGGCCGGGGCGAACGTGCCGAGCGCACTCACCGCCTGCGTCCGCACCTCGGCCGATGCGTCGTCCAGGGCCGCCGTCAGCGCGGGGACCGCCTGGGCGATGGCGTCCTTGAGCGGCCCCGTCAAGGCGGGAACCGACTTCGCCGCGGGTATGCCAAGCCGGTGCAGGGCAAGCACCGAAGCCTCCCGAACGCGCGGGTCGGGGTCTTTCAACGAGGCCGTCAGGCTGGCGATCGCAGCGACGGTGTCGGCGTCGATCGGTGCGCTGACCAGAAGGTGAGCGGCCGTCAAGCGAATCTCGGCGTTGGCGTCTTTCATCAGGACGGGCAACAGCCCGGGTGCGGGATCGACGCACACCAGGGCCTGGCCTACGGTCGACCGCGTGCCGGGATCATCGACGCGCGCGTACAGCTCAGCCAGAGCCGGCCCGGCCGCGCGGGCGTCTGGGCCGATACGCGCTAACGCGATCGCGGCTCTCATCGACTCCGCGGGCTCCCGAGCGGAGAGCAACTTGACGAGTTCGGGGACTGCCTCCTTCGCCTCGGGGCCGATCTTCGAGAGAGCCTGTGCGGCCATCGCGCGGACACGAAACTCCGGGTCGCGCAGGGCATTGGTCAGCGGCTGGACCGCCTTTGCGGCTCCTGGGCCAAGAAATGAGAGACCGACCGCGCCCCGTTTCCGGACGCTCGGGTTCTGCGACGCGAACAGCCCGACGAGCGCATCGACGGCCCCTGGCCTGAGTTTCGATGCATCGAGCTCACCCACGGCGGAATCGGCCAGGCCAGCGACCCACGGGTCGTTTCGCTGGCTCAAGGGCTCCAGCGCCTTCAACGCCGCGGGCGCAGCGCCGGCCGCCTTCACCTCGTCAAGGGCGTTCTCCAGCGCGCCAACATCCCCCGCGATCACCGCCCGTTCCAGCCGGTCGACCGGTCCTTCGGCGGCGAACGCGGCGGACGAGCCGACGACAATGGATAACGCGATCAGGAAACCGAACTGGCACGGTCGCATCGCTCGTCGGCAGCTCCCCGAGGCTCACCTCGCTCGGGCCCACTTGTGTCGAGCCGAACCCAGTATAAGCCGTGAACCCGGCGACGGAAATCGCGATCTGGATAGCATCTACGGCTGAAGTTCATCCTGGGCAGAGTGACGTATATAAAGTACGTACACCGCATCGTCAATGATCTCGAATATGATCCGATGTTTGTTACGCTTCCGCCGGCCGTAGAGCAGTTCCCTTATTTCCTGGGGGAATTTGTCGTTTTCTGCCGCAAGCGGGCACCGCAACGGCTGCTTTTCCAACGCCTGAATGGCTTTCTGTAACCCCTCCAGCCATTGATCGGCCATTGCGGCGGATACCTGATCGCGGAGCCACTGCGTCTTTTCGCGGATATCTGCCTTCGCTGTGGCTGCGAGTTCGACGCGGTATTTCATGATCCCTGCGGCAAATTCAGTTCGCGGCGAATGTCGGCGAATGCCTCCGCTGCGGGTTGGCTGCGGCCAGCTCGCACGTCCTCAAGGCCCCGCCGGATGCCGTCGAGCACTCTGGCTTCTTCGGCCAGGTCGAGCAAGCGTTGATAGGAGGCGGCATCCTGCACGACCAGTTCGGCTTTGCCGTTGATCGTGAGCACGAGCGGTTCTCCCGTCTGCTTCAACTGCTGGACGAATTCGGGGGTATGCAACTTGAATTCGGTCAGGGACAGGATATCGCGATTGAGGTTCATGTGGATCCCCTTATGCAATTCGTTTACGAGTTGAATTCAACTTTAGCACGGTTTGCCCATTTTACCAACCACAAAAGCAAGGCACCTGGTCTCCGAGCTGGAATAGAGGACGAGCAAACATCTCCGTGAGCGTCGATCCCCAATCGGAAGGAAGGGTCCGAACCCAGGCGCTCGAACAGCGACGCAACTGTGGCGGGGATGTGGGCCTTACTGTCGCGAAGTAACCGGCTGGTCCAGTCCAACAGGCGGCAATAGCACGACAGCGTGAAACCCTCCAGCAAGCCCGGCCGCTGGCCTCCTCGGATTTAGTGCCTGGCCAGAATTCTCTCATGCTGGCCTATTTGTCGGCTTTGCCGGCATCGGACAGCCGCTCGAGAAGGCGAATCGCTCTCCCTCGAATTTGCTCCTGAAGCCTCCCTCGGTCGTCGGGTGGGGCCAGTGCGTAATCTTTCAAGGCCGCTCCCAATCCGGCCAATTGACCCGTAGCGGACGAGGGATCAGGTGTCCAAATCGATCCCGACTGCCAGCCAGGGGGCACCTTGGGGTCAAACTGTGCGATGGGAACGAATCGAGAAAAGTGGTATGTTGTCCCGTCGGCGCCTAAACCTACGGGTGAGTCGGAGTACCGTGCTCGTCGGAGCATGTGGAGCCAGACGTCTTGAACTGACTCGGCGGTCTTGCGGTCGATCGGTACGCGCGCTTTTCGCACGGGGCAGTCTTTGATCGGGACGCCAGGGCGCCCGTCGAGTACCGCGAACTCGACGAAGAACGATGGGCGCTCGACGTCCGTGTCCACCAGTGTCACAACCCAGGGTGCCCGGCCTGCTGGGACGCAGACAACGCGCGCTCGGTAGTGCAATGCAGCATCCTTGAGGAGCACAGACCGGAGCAACTGCGTGAAAGCAACTGAGCCTTCGGGCTCGTTGAAGCTCCCTTGCTCAGGCTCGAGGTGCTCCTGCGCTGGAATGCGTGAGACGAGAACGGCGAAGAATGCAATTCCAAGGACCAGGCTTCGCCAGTTCCTCGGATGGTTAAAGCGTTGTGAGATTTGCATATATGAAAATCACCGCGAGTGTCAACCAGAACAAACCAAGAAGACGGCTCAGTCGGTCGATCCAGCTAGGCTCCGGGCGCCAGCGACCACTCAGTGACATGGTTGCCCAGCACCAGAATACTGCCATTCCCGTCTGAATTGACCCACTGATGACCTGCCAGTTCAGCCACACAAGGTCATTGTACATCCCGCTCGCCGCGACCCAAGCGATCACGCTGATCGTCGCCGTGACCCCGATCGCTGCCGTCGCGATGAGGCATGCCATCCACCCGGGTTGTCTGCACAACCTACGCCACGGTGGGCGCGGCCTGGTGAGTCGCAATAGCACGCAGGCCAGTGTCCAGGTCGCGAGGTTCGGCACGGCAGCGATGGAACCGAGCTCGGCCGTAACCTCCGCGATGAACCGAATCGACCATCCGCCCTGCTGAGGCTTGGTTACGGATTCCCAAATGCTCTCGAGGCTCAACTCAGACGGCGTGATCGCCCGACTCGCGGCCAAACCAGCCGCCGTCGCCGCCACAAGGATCAGTCCGTCACTCACTCGAAATCTTCGCACGATGTCTGTACGCATTGCGGATCGAAGGGCTCGCGTGGCTGCTCTGGACCCGGGACGACTGGTGAATCCGATTTTGACCTGGCGCGGCGAAGCTCGCGTCGCCCCTTTCCGTGTATGCGCGGCCGCCGCCACTTCACCGCGCCGATACTTCAGGAAATGCTCCTGGCAGGCGGCGAGGCGGTCAGGGATGGGCTCCGGGCGCTCCGTCACTGCCTTTTGGACGGATCAGACGGTGTTCTATTCGGTCGGCTTTTGAATTCGGCTTGTTAGAGCGCCGAACGGTTGGATTGCGCACGGTGACAACCAATCAAAACACAGAAGCATCAGAACTCCCTCCCCCCTTGTGGGGGAGGGTTGGGGTGGGGGGTTCCGGGCAACCCATGGCCGTGCGACGGCCCCCCCACCCCAGCCCTCGCCCACGATGGGGGGAGGGGGGAAGCTTTACGCACGCCCGTAACGTAAAGGCGCGTCCAGAAGTTTGGGATGATGTAGAGGGGGGACTGTCGGTGGCTGATCGTGTGCAACCCAACCGTTAAGCGCTCAGTAGTGGCCTCAGCCGGCCCAAAATCTTCAATCGAGTCTTCTCCTTGGCCAGAATCTCGACTGGAGCCTATTCGGGAAAGCTATCACACTTCATGAAGAATGGTTATCGTCACTTGACATTCCATTATTCCTTCGACACACTTCCAAAGCCCCCCACTTGCGCCCTTGCGGCAATCGTGCCCCGGTCGATGGCCCGAGTCGGCCCTGGAACCGTCAAGAAGCGATCATGCGATACCACCCACAGCGTTCTCGCCGCCGCAACAAGCTGGCCCGCCCGTGTGTCGAATGGTTGGAAACTCGGCAGCTCCTCGCGACTCTCACGGTCAACAGCACGGCCGATGGGTCCCCGCCGCCGGACGTGCTGACGTTGCGCGAGGCGATTGAGCTGGTTGACGGGGCAATCAGTCTTTCCACCCTGACATCACAGGCCCAGGCGCAGGTGAGCGGGTCGCTGTCCGACCCGAACACCATCGCCTTTGATATTCCGGGGCCAGGGGTGCATACGATCGCTCCGTCATCGGTGCTGCCCCCGATTACGGCGCCGTTGACGATCAACGGCTATACACAGCCGGGCGCAAGCCCGAACACGTTGGCTGTGGGGGATAACGCCGTTTTGCTGATCGAGCTGGACGGAGAGAATGCCGGCGTTGACGCGAATGATCCGGCCGGCCTCACAGTCTATGGGCGCAATACAACCATCGAGGGCCTGGCGATCAATCGGTTCAACGAAGCCGGGATCGAGATCGGCGCCAGTGGTGTCTCGGTCCAGGGCGATTTCATAGGGTCGGATGCGACGGGCACCATCGATCGTGGCAACGCAGTCCTGGGCATCTGGATCACGTCGGGCGAAAATGATGTGATCGGTGGCGTCGATCTCGCGGCACGCAATGTCATCTCTGCCAACAAGGGTGCTAACATCCAGTCCGGCGGAGGTTTGGGCATCCCGAGCGGACTCATCATCCAGGGTAATTACATTGGGACGGATGCGAGTGGAATGAAGAGTCTCATCACTCCCACTCATCAGTCGAGCGGTGGCGTTGATATTGGCGACACCATGGACGCCCTTATCGGTGGGGTCGTTCCGAATGCCGGGAACGTGATCTCAGGAAACCAGGGCGATGCCCTTTATATCAACGCAAGCGCTTCGTTCGGGAGTACCAATGCGCTGGTTCAAGGCAATTTGATCGGCACCGATGCGACGGGTACCAAGCCCGTTCCTAATGCGGCCGATGGCATCGATCTCTTTTCGTCCGGAAACACGATCGGCGGCACGACGCCGGCGGCACGCAACATCATTGCGGCCAGCTCTCCGTTTTATGGAATGGGCATTCTTGGTTCCAACAATCTCATCGAAGGCAACTTCATCGGAACCGGAATCAACGGTACGGAGGCAATGGGGAACGGGGGAGGGATGTACATCCAGGACGCCACCGGAAATACGATTGGCGGAACGGTTGCAGGCGCGGCAAACGTCATTGCCAACAGCCTTTATCAAGGACTCGCGCTGGACGCGGGCGCAGTGAACAACCTGGTACTCACCAACTCGATCACCAACAATGCCCAGGGCGGCATCTCGGACTATGCCAAGAATGGTGGAAATGCTCCTTCCATTGAGCTTGCCGTTGCCGAACGAACTTCGATCCGCATTGTGGGATCGCTCGACAATAAGCCCAATGCCACCTTCACGGTTCAGTACTTCGCAAACACCACGCTCGACGCGGCCAGCCAGGCGGAAGGTCAGCGCTATTTGGGCTCGTCCGTCCTCACAACCAATGCCAACGGCCAGGTAAACTTTGACGTAACACTCCCTCTCACCATTTCGCCCGGAGAGTGGGTGACCGCAACGGCCTCGACACCGGGTCAGAACACGACGGTATTTTCCGCAGGCGTGCAGGCCGTCTCGGGGGCGAACCATACCACTCTGGCCGTCCTGCCCATCGAATCTCCCGCCGAACGCGTCTACGCATTTGTCCTCACTGCGGCTGTCACTCCCACTGAGACGTCGACCGAACCCACAGGCTCAATGATTTTTAAGGATGGTTCCACGGTGCTTGGCTCGGTCCCGCTTAGCGCCGTTGGCCGAGCCTCGCTGACGACCGGCATCCTCCCCGCGGGCACTCATCGCTTCACCGCAACGTATAGCGGTGACGGTACCTTTGACTCCAGTCTGTCGACTCTCGTCCAGGCGGTGTCTCAGGACGTTCCCCCCACGTTGGTGACGGCGCAGCGGGGGCAGATTCGCGGCCGTTCCACCGTGGCACTGATGTTCAGCGAGCCGATGAGCAGCGCGAGTCTGGGTAACATCGGCAATTACCAGGTCGTCTCGCTTCGCAAGGGCCGCATCGTGTCCGGCCGGCCGCTGCGCGTGCGATTAGCGCTCGTGAGCGGGTCGACCGGGGGAGTGACATTGGTACTCGCCCAGCGGCTCGCACCCCGCCTGAGCTACCAACTGACCGTGCGGGGTACGTCGCCAGGAGGAGTCGCCAATGCCGGCGAGACACTTTTGAACGGCAATGGCTCCGGCGTCCCCGGCACTGATGCTGTGTTCGTTCTGCCTTCGTTGGTGCGCCCCAGGAGTTCGCATTCGCGACACCAGTAAGCCCCAGGACACACAATCGGGTGAACGTGCCCGAAGTCCAGGCAGCGAACCGTATAAATCCCGGGGATGGCGGATTTTCCTTATTTGGCCGCGCGCTTGATATACGGGCTTTGACTCAACCTGGGTAGTATCTACGGCTCAAGTTCATTCTGAGCGGAGTGACGCACATAAAGCACATACACCGTATCGTCAATGATCTCGAATATGATCCGATGCTTGTTACGCTTCCGCCGGCCGTAGAGCAGTTCCCTTATCTCCTGGGGGAATTTGTCGTTTTCTGCCGCAAGCGGGCACCTCAACGGCTGCTTTTCCAACGTCTGAATGGCTTTCCGTAACCCCTCTAGCCATTGATCGGCCATTGCGGCAGATACCTGATCGCGGAGCCACTGCGTCTTTTCGCGGATATCTGCCTTCGCTGTGGCTGCGAGTTCGACGCGGTACTTCATGATCCCTGCGGTAAATTCAGTTCGCGGCGAATGTCGGCGAATGCCTCCGCGACGGGTTGGCTGCGGCCAGCTCGCACGTCCTCAAGACCCCGCCGGATGCCGTCGAGCACTCTGGCTTCCTCGGCAAGGTCGAGCAAACGTTGATAGGAGGCGGCATCCTGCACGACCAGTTCGGCTTTGCCGTTGATCGTCAGCACAAGCGGTTCTCCCGTCTGCTTTAACTGCTGGACGAATTCGGGGGTATGCAACTTGAATTCGGTCAGGGATTGGATATCGCGATTGAGGTTCATGTGGACTCCTTTATGCAATTCGTTTACGAGTCGAATTCAACTTTAGCACGGTTTGCCCATTTTATCAACCACAAATCCAGGACAGCCAGGACAAGCCAGAAATCCAGAAATCCAGGACAGGACATGCATTGGGGGAAGTCGTCCCAGAGGAAGCTCCAGGACAATGCGACCTGTGCCCTTGGCAACCGGGATTCTGTCCGAATGCGCCCCGACGCCTCACCGGTAGCCCGCGACCGGCCCACGGCGCTGCTCTGACGGTTCCAGAAGGGGGGTCTCGGCCAAGAGGGAGTGCCCGCAGCGCTACGAGGCGCGCCGCCGGCTCGGGCGAGCGGTAGACCACCACCCATTCCACCCAGCGGAAAGGCCGGCGGGTCTGCAACCACTCAGGAAGCGTCGCAGTTCGCAAAGTTCGGCAGGTGCCGAAGGTGTCAGGCGACAGAAGGCCCAAACGCTCGGCAACTTCCCTCAAACGCTGACGGCTCGTGGCGAAGAACCGGCCCAGCAGACGGCCTTTGCTCAACTGCAAGAGCCGTGCCTCCCAGCGCTCCGCACCGCTTCCGAAACGTGCGAACACTGCGCTCAACTCCTGGGATATCGACGCCTTCCCTTCACGAAACAACCGCCCGGTGCAGTCCACTAGCAGCAGGTAGTTGCCCAGCGTGAATCCCTCCAACATTCCCTCGCGCTGCGAGTCCAACCGCCGACGATCCTCGAGAGAGAGAGAGAGGAGAGAGAGGAAAGAGAGAGAGAGGACAGGAGAGAGAGGACACGCATTGTAACTCGGAAGCTGGTACCGCGGAATCGTGCTCCGACGTGGCGGAACACACCCTCCATCGGCCTCCGACGCCAACTCAACCTGAGCGATACGCCGTCGGAATCATTCCGATCAGCGAACTTCGGCCGTCGACGGCGCAGTCACGCGGTGACCTCGGTTTTGTCGAGGAAGAGGTGCCACCCCTCGCAGACAGGAGGGGCTCCGATCCTCCGCCGATCGCTCACGACGCCGGACAACTCGCAAGGTTCGGCAGGTGTCGCAAACCCAGGCGTCCAGCGACCTCCTTCAAGCGCTCTCGACTCGACGCCAAGAACCGGCCCAGCAAACGACCGGCGCTCAGCTTCAACAACCGCGCCTTCCAGCGCTCCGCGTCGCTCCCCAACCGCGCGAACACCGCGCTCAGCTCTCGAGAGATCGAGGCCTTCCCCTCGCGGAACAACCGGCCCGTGTACTCGACCAGGAGCAGGTAGTTCCCCAGCGTGAATCCCTCCAACATCCCTTCACGCGACGAGTCCAACCGACGACGATCCTCGATGGGGCAGAGCCAGAGCGACTCTTCTAGGCCCGACGAACGGCCCACCCCCACGACGCTACCACCCTCGGCGGCCTTCGCGTCCTCGACGCGCCCGTCCGCGACAACATGGTCTACCCGCTGTTTGATCGATGTGTGCTCGCTCGCTTCGGGAACGGCGGCGAGTCCCGCGGCTACAGGGTTCAGGTCGATGTAGGCGCACACTGACAGCAAGGATTCGTCATTAAGTATGGCAATACTTTTAAATCTCGATTCCCAAAATGTACCTCGCGTTTTTTCCTGACGATTGACCATACGGGAGAGCGGTTCCTTCAGGCACCTCATGAACCAACTCAGGCTCACCAGCCGCTGACGAGCCTCGGCCACCCAGTCCGGTTCGTTCAGCCGCGCTGCGATCCAGTCGTCCAGCACCGGCAGCGCCTGGCGATTCTTATCCCGAGGCGGAAACAGCTTGGCCCAACGCCGCACCACGTCCTCGTCAGACCAGCCCGCCGCGATTTCCGGGTCGAGCCGCGCGAGGACATGGAGGTGATTGTCGAGAACCGTGAACCCGGCCACGGAAATGGCGAAGATTTGGGAAAGTTCTTCGAGGCGATTCTCGATCCATTCTTTGCGATCGGTCTCGCCCTCGCCGAGCAGGAAGGCGCGTCGGATACAGCGGTTGATGCAGTGGTACCAGCGGGTGACATTCGGATCGACGAGGTGGGCGCGAGCGATCGCCATGCTGGGCGCTCCGGGATGAATAGGCAGATCACATCAGGCCGGACGATCGAAATCAAGCCGTTACATTTGGATGTCCTGGGATCTTTCCTCTGGCCCAGCTCTGCCGTACGGGATTGGTCGCCCGCAGGGTCCCTGCGAAAGGTTTCAGCCGATAGGCTATCCTCCTCTCCTCGAGCTTACTTGGCGCACTGCATGTCCCGGGATCTTTCCTTTACCAATCCGGGAGAGAATCGCCTTAAGTTTTTCAGTTGTTGTGCTCGGAAATCTCAAAAAGCTTTTGGTAAAACAACTTGCTCTCATCGACATTTTCGGATTCAACGTCATACAGTCTCTTGTGGTCGGCTACATACTCGCGATAGTTCGTGCCTCCCCTCAGATACGTATCCTTGCCGACCCTAAAACACAGCGGATTCTTCCCGGCGTCAACGAATTCGACCCACGTTGTTTCGCGTGCACTCTGAAAGCCAAGCTTTCCGATTACGGGCCCCGAACTTAGCAACCTTGCAGCATTCTGAGATCGCTCATTTGGAATCAAGCAGTCGTGGATGACACGAATCGTGTTTTTATCTTCGATAATCCGCTGCGAGACAAGTTGGTCGCCCAAATCATCATATAATATGAGCGAAACTGATGATATTTCCTCCGGACTCGGTATGGGATCCGTGGATCGCATTTCATCACGCACGACAATGAACAAAATCAGAACGGCCGCGGTCGCGCCGACGGCACCCGCTCGGTATCGAGTCTTCATCGAAGTTGGCATCCTCGCACTTACAGAATCTCGCGTGCGAAAGCCAGGCATCGTTCCCACGCACGCCATTCATAGCCCGATTTCCCATATCTTTAGTCAATTACATGATTTTGCATGGCGGTCCGGACTCTTGCTGGGAACGATTCCAATGAGAGGAGGTCCGGAATAACTCGGTGAGAGTCTTCCGTCTCGGTACACCTTCATTCCTGGCGTACCAGCCCCATGGTTGGCGTACTCCCAGAAGGGCATAATACCCGCGGGATTATGCCAGGTTGCGTAGTTGAAGTCACCTCCCTCGTTGAAGCCCGGCAAGATTCGCCCTGGTTGGCCCATCATCGGAATAACTTTGGTTGGATAAGGTGTGCTTTGAACGGCGACGACTACTGATCCGTCTTTCTGTGCGGGCGATAAACTGTTCCAGTAATCCCACGCCGCCTGCGGATCGTTGAACCAAACTCCCCCGAGCACGGTGCTGTTCGGCGTTGCCGGCGAACCGATCCGAAGATTCGTCAGGCCGACGCATCCTTTGTCAAAAATTGTTGATTTTTCGTAACTGGTACCGGTCTTGGGATGCACCACGTCGCCAGGCGTGAAGTTGCGTTTGAAATAGCCGGTCGCTTCGAATTCGGTTCTGTTCATCGGTGAATCGAATGGCGTCTGGTTGGGATAACTGCGAGGTGCGGTCGGCTGCGGCGGCTGCGGATGAACACCCCCCATTCGGGTTTGCAACCCACTGGGGTCGAGTGATCCAACGGGATTACCTCCCTCAGTGCGATAGAGGTTCCCATCGCCTGCCGTTTCGCCAAGCGGATCTCTCTGCGCCCACCTCCCCTCTCCCGGGATGAAATCCCGCTCCCCGAACTCATACCACCCCGTCACTTCATCCACTCTACCACCTTGGAACAGATACCGCCAACCATAAGCGCTCGTGTTAGCAGGCACCGGGTTCCCGCTCGCGTCCAGCACTGTCACAGTCCCGTAAGGCGTGTAGATGTAGCGCTCGACCACGGTCCCGGAGGTGTTCGCCAACGCGATGGTGTTGTAGTTCGCGTCCTGGAGCGCGTAGAGGCGATCTCCGGCCACAAGCGCACCGCCGCTGTACTTATCGCGCAGCACCAGTGCGTTCACGTACGCCTGGCTCCAGACGTACTGGAATGTCACGTTCGACGCCGACGTCCCATTCTGACGCTCCTCGAGGACCTGGCCCGCGGAATCGTAATAAAGGTTGTTCGTCGTCGGCCCGTAGGTCTCGGTGATCCGGCGACCGAGCGCGTCATACGCATACGTGGCCTGAGCCGATCCCGCATCGTCCATCGCGACGAGACGGTTCCAGGCATCGTAGATGAACACATGGTTGTTATCGCTGACGGTATTGCCGTTGCGATCGAAGCCCGGAGGGGCCGTGCCGGGCGTTGCGACGGTGTTCTGATTGTCGGCGTTGAACTGGCGCTGGACGGTGGTCCCGTTGGTCGTCGTGCCCGTAAAGTTCCCCAACGCGTCCATACCCCACGACGTGCTCGTCGACGGCGACAGGATCTCGTCGAGCTGGCTGCCGTTCGGCCCGTTGTTGCCCGAACTCGACAGCACGCCCCGCGCGAAGCCGGTCAGCTCTCCCAGACCGTTGTAGGCCGTGTTCGAGTTGCCAAAGCCGAAAGTGTTCGTGTGGTAGAGCTCGCTTAGGGCCTGGTCCACCAGATCGTTCTTGTACAGCACGTCACCGCTGCGGTCGTAGCCGTACTGGAAGCGCGCCGCCGTGCCGCTGCTCGTGCCCGTCCAGTTCTGGTCGATCACACGGCCGAAGCGGTCCAGACCCGTGTACTGGTCGCCGCCGTCCATGTTCACCTGCGATTCGCCCGGCTGCGTGAGGTAGCTCAGGTTCACGCCGTCCTGAGGATGGTCGCGCTCCACGATCGTGCTCAGACCCAGGTACTGGTACGACTCCAGGGTGGTGCCCGGCACCCCGCCGTTGTCGTCGGCGATCGCGCTGAGACGGCTGATGGCGCTGTCGATCCCGGGGTTGTACACGTAGTCGATGGTACGCCCGTTGGGGTAGATCATCGACGTGAGGCGGCTGTTGTTCTGGCCACCGGACATCTCGGTGTAAGCATATTGGACCTCGGGCGTCGGGGGCGTCCCGGGCGGCGGCGACAGGTCCACTTGGCCGTTGTGCTCCTGGTACTCACCTGTCAACTGGCCCAGGCCGTTATAAACGTCCTCCACCTGATTTACGGGGTTCCCTGAGCCGTCGGCGGTGGAATAGCTCGTTTCGAAAGACGGCAGGCCCAACGCGTTGTAGGTGGTTCCGAGCCGGAGGACATGGCCGTCGACGCGCGGTCCCAGGGTGGTGACCGAGTCGCTCGTCGGCCGGCCGAGCACGTCGTAGCCGTACTGGTGCGTGGTGCCGTTCGGGTCGGTGTACTGGATCGGCTCGCCCAGCGCGTCGTACTGGTAATTCTCCTGGTCGGCCGTGGTGGTGCTGGGGTCGCCCGTCGTGGGATCGGGATATTCGACCGTTGCCAGCAGGTCGTTCGAGTTCACGTCGCTGCCGCCGGCCGTGGTCACGCCGTAGACGTAGGCCGTGGTTTGGCTAGGTGTGGTCCCCGGTTGCACAGCGGTAACGGACAGGACGTTGCCGATGCCGTCATAGCGGTAGTTCGTCGTGGCATTGGTCGAGGCGGTCGGTGCGCCTCCGTCATAGGCGTCGATGGTCTGAGTGACCTGTCCGAGCATGTCGTTGGTGTACTTCGTCACGATCCCCCGAGGGTCGGTGGTGCTCGTCAGGTAGGGGCTCAGACCGTTCGGGGCCGTCAGACCGGGGAGGTCGTAGCTGTACGTCATCACCAGCGCAACGTCGGAACGGGGCGGAATGGCGGTGGGCAAGGTGTAGGTGGTGCCGCCGTTGGTGCCGACGTCCACGGACGCGATGAGCCGATCCGCCGGGTCGTAGTAGTTGCCGGTGTAGCTGACGCGGGCGTACGGGGCCGTCGTCGGACTGCCGAGCGCACCAGTGTCGGTCGTGTCCGTGTTGAAGCGGTCCTTGGTCGTGACCAGGACGGGGTTGCCGTCCGCGTCGTAGGTCGTCAGCGTCTCGGTCAGGACGTGGTCGCCGGCCAGGCTGGTGGCGTTGGTCCACTGGGAACCCGACGCGCCGTCGGTCGTCGAATCGGAAATGAGGCGGCCGGCGCCGTCGTACTGGTCCTTGGTCCACGAGCCGCCCGGATCGCTCTCGGCGACGAGGTCGCCGCGGTGGTCGTAATACTTGTTCGTCGTGAGCGCGAAGGACGAAACGGCGCCGTTTGTCTGGTTGACGTCGAACTGCTTGGTCTGGTAAACGCGTCCCTGCTCATCGTAAGCCGCCACGCTGTAGGCACGCAGCAAGGAGGCGCTGGGTTTGGTGTTGGTCAGCGTGACACCGTCGCCGTCGTACTGGGAGACGCCGATGACATCGCCCAGGTTGTCGAGGTCAAAGTAGGTGATCGGGCGATGCACGGCCGGCGTGTTGTTCTCCGACTGCTGCACGCCCGACTTCGTCGCAACGAGCCGGTCGCGGCCGTCGTAGGCGTAGTCGGTTTCGCGGGCGTCCGCCGAGTTACTATCAGGGAAGTCGGTCGACTTGGTCACGTTGCCGTCGCCGACGCCGTTGGTGTCGTACTGAACGGCGTTGACGAGCGTCATGTTCGAGGCCGCCGCTTTATTCTGCGGCGTCCAGGACGCGCTGTTGGTGGTGCTGTCGTTGGTGCCGACGTAGGTGGCGATGGGGCGCTCCAGGCCATCGAAGAGGGTGTCCGTGATCGTGCCGACGGCGTTTTGCTGCCGTTCCAGAATCCCCTCTTCGTCGTAGCCGTAGGTCGTGACATTGTAATTGGTGCCGGCCGACCCAAGGTGAGTGGGCGTGGTTGCGTAGCTCGTCCCGGCGAGCGAAACATACTGGTCCCTTTCTGTGACCTGGCCGGCGAGGTTGGTGAAGTCGCGCTCCAAGGTCTGGACGCCACTGATGGCCTCCGTGCCGATGGGCACGCCGTTAATGGAGCTGGGCGCGGCCGACATGGTAAGGGTTTCGGTGTAGCCGTTCTGTCGATCCTCGCGCATCACGACCGTCGGCCCGGTGGGGGTATTGGTGGCGCGATTCCAGCCGGGGTAGACGCGGACCTCGTGATTCACGTCGTCGTAGACCGTGTACGTGATGGATCCGTTGGGGTCGGTGACCGCGGTGGGACGTCCTAGTGCGTCGACAGTGGTCAACGTGACGAGGTTCAAGCCGCCCCCGCTGGGTGTCTGCCAGCCGGCGGGCAAGTTGCTGAAGTCGCTCGAATTACTGGTGTTGACGTCGGTAATCGACGCGACGACTGCGCCGGTGGCATTATCGTAGGCGGTGTAGTCGATGAACCCTTCGGCATCTCGGGTCCAAATCACCCGTCCGTAGGTGTCATAGACTGTCGTCGAAACGTCGGCAGCGAAGGGGCCGTTGTGGGTCGTAGCGACGGTCGGGAGGGTGGTCGTCATCGACTGGATGCGGTTCGTTCCCGGGAAGAACGTGTACGAGTAGCTTGTCGTATCGGCACCCGAACCGCTGGTGCCCTGGTAGACGGTCTGCGTGGCGACTGGGTAGATCGTCGCCCCGTTGTTCGTCTCGGCGAAGTACTGCGTACTGTCGAGCAACGTGGGCGTACCGTTCTGGCCGACCTGGACTTTGTCGTCCTTGGCGTAGCCGATCACGTCGCCGGGCGTCGTGGCGGTCGCTGTGGTCGAGGTGCCGTAGTCATACACGTTGATGACGCCGGTGCTGCTCGCCAGGTACGAGGAGAGGCCGCCCTGGAAATTCAGCAAGTCAGCATAGCTATCGCTGTAGCTGGTGACCGCCGACGGCTCCGCCTCTTCGATAACGCGCCCGGCGCCGTCGTACCGGTAATAGGTCAGCCACTGCTTGCCTTGCAGTGTGGGGTCCTGGGGATCATTGACGTCGTTCAGGACCTTGAGCATCACCTCGCCGGCGTAGTTGGTGTAAACGATGTTCTGGTTGCCGTCGGGAAGCGTCTCGACGGTCTTGGATTGCCAGGAGTTGTAACCGTGCGGATTGGAACTCGAGGTGTAGGAGTACGTATACGTCCCGGTCTCCCCGTTCTCGCTGTCGGGCGATTGGTTGATGGACTCGGTCACGCGCTGGTTGGAGTCGTACTGGTAGTAGTGGTCCGCATACTGGGAGACCTGTGCGTCGGTCGCGGTGAGAGGGTTCGTGATGGCGGCGAGGCGGGCGTAGGCGGTGGGATCGAGAGCGTACTTGAGGCCACCCACGTAACCGCCGGATTCACCGGGGGTATAGTAGCGGTAATATGAGGTATCGAGTACTTTTCCGAACCCGTCCTCGACGGTTTCCATCTCGAGGTCGTTGAGGTTGCCGTTGGCGGTGGTGCCGTCGTAATAGGTGTAGACGGCCTGCCGGATCTCATTCCAGGCCCCAGAGCCGACCTGGCGGCTGAGGGCGACTTCCAGGAGCAGGCCTGCGTTTGGACCCGTGGCGAAGTACGTGTAATCGAGCGACTCGGTGGTGATGACGCCGTTGGTGGTGCTGCTGCGCTGGATCTGCGCGATCTGGCCATTTGGCTCGTGGGCGGTCACGGCGATGACGTTGCCTGACGGGTCGGTGAAGCTCTTGAACTGTCCGCGTTGGGAGGCAGGGATCGTGTTCTCGAAGCCGTAGTAACGGATCTGGTCCCCTTCGGAGTCGGTCTCAACGAAGTCGCCCGAGCTGCCGTCGGGTGCGAGAGTATCTTGAAGGAAGAACTCGGTGGTGTAGCCCCCATGGCCGTTGGGCTGGAACCACACGGCGCTTTCAGCGGTCTGGACGGCCATGATGACACCGCCTGAGAGTTGCTGGATCGAGGGCAAATCCGTGTTCACCCAGCCGTTGCCGTTGACACCGCTGGCGGCGAAGTCGGTCTGGTCTGTCCAATAGAGCTGTTGACCGAACGGCATGCCGAAGCCGTCGGACTGGATACCGACCGTCGAGACGCTGGCGAGCATGCCCCCGCCATAGGTGGTGCCGCCCGTTGACTTGTACAGGTCGTCCGGGCTGCCACCGCTCGCGCCTTGCGCCGTCTGGGTCATGACTGCAGGTCCCAGGACATGCATTTGGGCGAACGCGCCCCGCGCCCGGCGGCAAACTGCGAAAATCTCTGGGCTGGCGGATTTTTCTGTCGAATATTCGGCGACGACAGACGTATACTAAGTAGTCTTTAGTTCAGTAGTCCGTTCCCCGCCGCCAGGACATGCCCCACCCAGTCAAAGGTCGGTCAGAAAAAGGTATCGGAGGGTCGGTTCATCATGTCGCCAACACGTCCGATCACAGCCCGTTCATCCACCTGGGT
>DAIDJG010000194.1 GCA_027451445.1 Singulisphaera sp. | reverse complement strand
GAGGGTTTCGTTTCGCAGGTCCGGTGACAACATCGGACCGACACACACGCTATCGTCGGGTGGCTGGGGGTCCGTCTTCGGAACCCCGGCAGGCCGACCTCCCGAACGCCGGGGTTCCGAAGACGGAACCCCAGCCACCCGCTTGTACCGATCCGGTTGCTGTAAAAACATTTGTGCGGACCTGCTTAGACAGCTTCGGCGCGAAGTTTCTTCGTTCGGTCACCTTTCTCTAGCCTGCGACCTGCTTCACCAGCCGGGCAAGCTGGCTGGGATCGGGAGAACGGATTACCACGCGTCAAATGATTTCTGTGGAGCTGGTGAGAGGAATGCTTCGAGTCCGCCGGTTACCATTTGGATCGCAAACATTGAAGAGGTGAGCACCGAATCCTGGCGCGAATGATCCGAGGCGGTTGTGTTGATTCTGTTTCCATGGGAGGCGAACGAAAGACGTCCAAACGTCTCGTTTCAAGGTGGGCAATGAGATAATGGTTTGTTTCTGCGGTAGCATCTTGTTTTTAGTCGCGCTCATGATACATTAAGGTCTCGACAAGGTTGGGCCGCCTGTCGTTCCGGTCTTCTCGCACCGACCTTTCGCAGTGCCTCCACTGGGCGTGCTCGACACCGCCCAGTCGGATCTTGAAGTACCACAACCTGTTTCCCCCTTTGATCGCGATGCGAGCGGGGCCGTGTGTCGCTCCGCTTTGCAGCGTGGATCTCATCGGAGAATCTCTCGATGTCAATCGCAACCGCCGCCGCAACGTCAAAAGCCAAGTCCGCCAAGGCAAAGAAGGACTTCGAGCAACGGTTCAAGGTCGCGCAACGTGCCTCGATCCTGCTCAAGCAGGTAAGCGACCCGACCCGGCTTCAGGTCGTTCTTATGCTCTCCGAGGGCGAGAAGCACGTCGGCGCGCTGTGCGAGGAGCTGAGCCAGAGCCAACCTGCCGTCAGCCACCACCTCGCCCTTCTGCGCCACGGCAGCATCATCGCGCCCCGGCGCCAGGGGAAGAACAACTTCTACGGTTTGACGGAAACCGGTGAGGAACTGGCCAAGGTCGTAAAGGCGATCATGCGCTGAGCGGATTCGAGCCGCCTGATGACGATCGAGACCGTCAGGCGGCTCCCACTCGTCTCGAGTCCTCTCGTCGTCGGGATCGAGTCGCGATCAACGCGCTCGAGCCGCCGGCGTCCACTTGCCCGTCGGTCCGAGCAGTTGGTAAGTTCGCAATCATGCCGCAGTCGATTCCCTCCTGTGGCGCCTCGACGTCCGCGGCTTCCCGAGACTGGGTTCTGACGAATACGGAAATCGGTCGCGTCAACGGTAGAACGGCCGCCCTTTGAGCCACCTCGGACCGTACGACGGCTCCGCCTTTCCGATCTCCAGCGCGCCCAGATCCGGTGCCTGGCCCGTGAAACCGTCGTTGACGGTCGGAATCTTCACCCCCGAATCCACCGCCTTGCCTGTCTCCCTGAGCCGGAAGTTCAGATCGACGGCGTGATCGACCGCGTGGCGGTTGGACGGATCGGGGGGAACCAGGCGGTCGAAAACGTCGAAGTCGACCTCGATACCGTGCATCTCCTGCTTCGTGGCCGCGCGGAAGTCGGCCAACGTCGCGAAGCTCTTCCAGTCCTCGGGCGTCGGCTCATACAAGCGCTGGCGGGTCTCCGGCGCCAGCCAACGGTATTGCTCCGTCACACCCTTGTTGGGGCGAAACCCGTTGTAATCCGAGCTGAACGCGTCGGTCGCATTCGCCCAGGTCATGACGCCGCGGCCGGGGGTGTCGCGTCCCAGGAACAGATTGTTCCGGAAGTGCACGTTGGACGAGGGCTCTCGCAAGACCTGCTCGCCGATGATCGTGTTGTGGTACACGAACAGGCCCGCCGGATGGGCTGAGAACTTGAACGCCACGCCCGTGGGCACGTGATAGAGGATGTTGCCGATGAAATAGACCGGCCCGCCGAACACCGGCTGGGCGCTGTATCCCCCCATCGCGGCATTGACGCCGCGGTTATTCATGACCCGTACGTTGTGGACCCCGCCGTCGGTTTCCACGAAGTCGTCATTGAGCAGGTGCAGGTCGTTGCTGTAGATGTCGATCGACGATGCCTGCTGTTCGGAATCTTCGGGCGGGGTGCCATACGTCGAGATGCCGATCCCGTCGTGGAAATACGCGATCGCATTATGGGCGATCACATGCCCAGGCCCGTAAACCTTGACCGCATAGTAGCTCGTAAGCTTGTGGGAGCCATACGGCCCGGCGCTCTCCCACAACGGTCCCGTCCAGCCGATGAGACGGAAGCGGTCATCGCGGCCGAGGAAGAGGTTGTCGGCGATGTAGAAGTCGCTGGAGCCCGCGTACTCGGTCCAGACTCCGAACCCGACGTGCTCGAAGCGGCAGTTCTTGACGGTCAGGCCGACCGCGCCCATCACCTCCTTCTGGCCGGCGAAGATGCCCACGTCGGTGTTGCGAATCGTCAAGCCGTCGAAGATGTGGTAGCGCGACGCCATGACGTCGAACAGCCGGTGGTTGCCGGCCCCGTCGAAGACCACCTCCCCGTCACCGGCGGCCCTGATCGTGATCGGCTTTTCGCGCGTTCCCTTCAATGTGAGCGACATCGAGCCGTCGAAGGGCGTCATCAGCGGGTCCACGTAGTTCAGCCGGTCGGACTTGTAGAGGCCTGCATGCATCAGGATCGTATCGCCCGGCCTGGCCCGACGTTCCCAGACCACATTCCAGTCGCCCAGGCCCGCCCCGTAATAAGCCTGCAAGAGGCTTGTGAAGCTGGGCTCCTGGCGCGGACCTTGATAGTCCGGCGGGTAAACATGCAGCTTACGCCCCTCCCTGGAAGGCTGCGGCTCGCTGCGTGTCTTCACGTGCACGCTGTGCGCGGCCTGGCCGCTGACTCCGTCTGGATCGGTGAGATGGAACCGGCACTCGTATTCTGTCCCCGGCTGAAGGTTCAGGATGCTGCCGGCGAATCCCTCGGGGACCGTGTAATCGAGATTCTCGTGCCGCCGGTAGACGTTCTCGCCGCCGATACGCACCAGGGGCAGCGCCGCGCGCCAGTCGGATTCACCGACCGGGCGAAACTCCACCGCGACCGTCGCATTCCGGTTCGCATCCCCGCGAATCTCCCACTCGAAGCCCAGGTTCCGGAGTGTGGGGTGCTCCACGATGAACTTGCCGGCCTGGGTACTGTTGTCGGCGCCAGCTCCTGTGGCGGCCAGGAAGAGAGACAAGAGACCGGGGTACATCATGTTCGGTGCCCTCTGGCCGGCGTTTGCGTTTTCTTCCCGAGCACCGTCCGGCGTGCACTCGGTCGTTCGCGAGGAGTTCGATTGGAGGACCCGCCGGCCGATTATCGCACATGGAACGACGATCCGTTCAATCTTCCGCAGGTAACGCGAAATGTCTGGAACGCGTCGCTCGTCCGGCGGCCTGAATCACCTTGCGGGAACTTGGGACGCCCGAGGTGCCTGTCCCCAGGGTGTTCCGTAACCGTTGCGTCGTGGGACAGGCTTGGCTCCGCGCGTTGCGAGGAAGGAAAGAAACCTGGTAGATAGGATAACGCGACGCGTGCCGAGGTTGCGCCTTGACGTCGACCAGTGATCGATCCCTGGCAGGTCCCATTACCGCGGCCGCGCCTCCCTTGAGAATAGCGCGCAGGCACGCTCGCCCGTTCCGGAGACAGCCCGATGAAGTTGCTCGCACGAATTCGGATCGTCCTCGTGGTCTCTTTGATCGCCAGCGCGTGTTGTCCGTTCAGCGGCGCAGGCGACGTCCGGCCTCAAGGGGGTTCCCTGGAAGAACAACCCAGGACACGCGGCCAGGCCAAAATTGTGCTCGTCGCCGGTTCGAGCGTTTACAAGCCGGGCGAACATGAATACGTGGCCGGTTGTGCGGCGCTTGGGGATCTGCTCCGACAGAGCCCCGGGGTTTTTCCAACCCTGGCGATCGACTGGCCCAGGAAACCCGAAACGCTTCAAGGGGCTCGCGCTGTCGTACTCTTCTTCGATGGCGGAGACAAGCACGGCCTGCTTGAAGAGACCCGGATCGAGCAAATCCAGAAACTCGCCGACGACGGCGCGGGACTGGTTTTGCTCCACCAGGTGATCGATGTCCCCAAGGATCAGGGCGATCGCTTCCGCAACTGGACCGGCGCCGCCTGGGAAAAAGGATATTCCGCGCGCGCTCACTGGATCGCCGACTTCCGCAACTTTCCCGACCATCCGATCTTTCGCGGCGTCAAGCCGTTCCAGGTCAACGACGGCTGGTTAACGGGGATGCGATTCAAGTCCGGCCTGGAGGGAGTCACTCCGTTGCTGCGGACCGTCCCGCCGAAGTCGCCAACCGCGCCCAGGAGTGAATCGGACTCCATCGTCGCCTGGGCCTACGAACGACCGCACGGCGGCCGTACCTTCACGTTCACCGGCGCTCATCTGCACGAAAGCCTGAGCGACGAAAATTACCGACGGTTCCTCGTCAATAGCATCCTCTGGTCCGCCGGCCAGGAGATCCCTCCCTCGGGCGCCCCCGTGGCGCTCACGCCCGATCGGCTCAAGGAGTATCTCAAGACGGCCCGATGAAGCGGCTCGGGCGACCGGGCCTCGAGGTTGACGGCCATTCTCCTGAGATCATCGAGGCCGGCCCTTGTCGGCGGGGTCAGGTCCGGAGTCGTCTCGGCGGTTGGGAGCGCCAAGAGGCGCGGCGTGCGGTTGGAGGAACCCGCGACGGCCCGTCGACGGCAAGCTTACGATTGGGAAAGGAGCCTCGTAAGGTCGAGCGTCCTCCAGGGCTTGACGTCAAGCTCGACATGAATCGCGGCGGTCACGGTTTTCTCGCCGACTGTCAGCAGAGCGGGTGGACCGAGGGGTCATAGCGCCAGGAAAGCTTGAGAAAGGGGGAACGAGTCGCAAACTCAGAAACCTTTCGTTGCAACCCTGCGGGTCAACAAATCCCGCCCGGCCAGGCTTGGCCAAGCAGCCGGAAGCAAGTTTTTCGTCGTGTCGGGTAACCGCCAGGACGAAGCGTAAACAGCCAGTCCCGAGGCCGTGTCATTGAGCCCCGAAACCGTCCATTGCGGGAGTCTTCGTTGTTGACCCAAGCGGGGACCATGTCGAGACGTCGTATTGGCCTGACGTTCTCGGTCCTACCGGGGTCCTAGAGCAGGGCATAGGGACACAAGGGTTGCCCAGGAACCTGGGAGACCCTGCCGCCTCCACGGCAATACCGGCTCGGGATCCGGTACACCAACTCCCCGTTGCCCACGACCGCGCGTCCCGGTCGCTGGGAGCAAACCTGGGCGCAAACCGTGGTATCGCCAAACGAAGGCAACGAAGTGCGGCGAGACGGGTGGCAGGGAGTCGGAGCGCCTCATAGTACCGCTGAAGCGGGGAAACTGGACCAAAGGAGCCCGCTGAGGGAAGGGGGTGCCGTTTCAAGGACCGTCGGTTAGACACCCCGGCGAGTGCTCAGAAACTCGTGTACGTGGCCGTCTTCCCAGAACGGATCACCGGCAGTGAAACCTTGAGATGACGAGCCGTGTGCGTTAATTGCGCGAGCACGGATCAGTGGGGGGCCTGGGCGGGCAACCACCCAGGCCTACCCGGCGAACCAGTGGCAATTCATATTATATATGAAAAGTAATATGAACTTCCATCAATTTTATGATTCGTCAACAATTTCTAAAAACCGGCTTAACTTAGTGGAATTCGAAACGACGCCGATTCCCCTCTTCAGCTCGTTTTGCCCCTCGTTGGTCAACCGTCAATTACCGCCAGTTATTCCAGTCCGAGTTCCTGCCTCGTCCACGCGTTACTCGCCGCGCGTCCATACAGAGCGCCGAGCCGCGACTGCATGGCGGATAGGCCGCTGATTCGTTGCACGATGCCGCGGAAAGAATCCTTCTCCTCAAGTGTAAGCGGTTGACCAGGGCGGCGCTTGGTGTCCTTGTAGGCTAACCATTTCTTGAGCACTGGGTAACCGCCAAGCTCGTAGAGCCAGACCGGCTCAGGCACGTTGCTGAAGCAGATGGAGTCATTGATGTCGATATCGCCTGTTCGGCCTTCCGCGACAGCCTCCGTGGTCTCACCATGCTCGGAACCCCGCGGGTGCCAGCCGCCCTTGGCCCCTCCAAAATAGGAAATCGTGATCTCCAAGTCTCGGCTACGAATTGGACCACTGCCGGCCTTCCTCGTCAGGACCGCCAGCGTCGTGGCGTTAGGAACCCATTTCTGGATGACCTCAGTTGCGTCGGCAAATGGATTTAATAATGTTGCGACATCGTCACCCGTTTCCGCAAGCTCTCGAAAGAGTTTCTGATCTTTGGGGATCGGGATATGCGCCCAATCTTGAGCGAGGAAGCCCCGGTGTTCTTCCTGATAGTCGGAAGCGTGACAAACTGCCAGGCAAACCCGCATGAGCTGCCGGACGAAGTGTTTTGCCGAGGTTCCGTCGAGACCACCCTTGAGCCCCCAGGCCTTGCCTAGAGTCTCCCACACCTTTGGGTCAAGGTTGGCCTGGGCTGGCGGGCTGGAATGTTTCCCCCCATTGAACAAATTGCCCTCTTCGACCGCTTGCTTTACCTGCAGTGGGATGCCGACACACCCTCGGTCATGTAGATGTAGGTCAAACAAACCCGATGTAAACATTGGGCGTGCTTCTGAAACCTTCCGTGGTTCAGGCACGGCAATGAGGAACTCGTTGCCAGCCAGGTTTTCCCAAAGCTCCGGCCGCTTCTCGTTGATGAGCTTGCCAGTGGCTTCGTAATAGATGTATCGCACGTCGTATGGAAAGAGTTCATAGGGAACAATCGCCGACTGCTCGTATTTCGAATGCTTCTGCAGGTAGGACCGCATTTCTTTGGCATTGTATCGCACGCGGTCTTTGCACAGAATGGGGTTTTTCTCCTTAAGGACATCGAAATCCATCGTTGAGTAATAATCTTTCATTCGAGCAGCAAGCACGCTCGAATCGAATTCGATGATACTTCCGGGGAATCCTCTATTAGGGTTGACGCCCTGATAGTTGATCGGGAAAAGCTCCTCGAGCGAGCTCCAATCCTCGTACCCGCCGACCGAGTCGTAAGGCACGAGCTTCCAACGCCTGGGTGCGCTCGAAGTGAATTCCAAATACTCCCGCGGTCCAGCGGACGTTGCCGCCCATGCCTCGATCTGTGCTTTTCTTTTTCCCCGCATACGCAGGGACTCGAGCAGAGCGTTGCGCTTGTCGTCCGCCTTGCCCCAGAAATCGCGATATCGCGTCTTCGCCAGCGCCTGCTTGGCACCCTTTCGCTTAAGCATGGTGGTAATGGCAACGCCGACTTGAATACCACGCGGGTCACGCGCCGTGGTAAAAATGCTCTGGTCCGTGCTGCCTTCGCCTGACTCACCTTTCGGAATCACCTTGCCGGTTTTGTATTTGTCCCCGTTCAGATTATCTACCCAAATATCATGAAAACTATGGATCAATGATTCACGCATAATTGGATGCGATCGTCCGGCGACGAATGAACTGTTCGAAATGAGGCTGACGATCCCGTAGTTTTCCCCCATACCGATTCGCTCCTCGGCAAGGCGAAAAAATCGAATGTAGAGATCATCAAGGAGATGTTTCTTGACTTTCCAATCAATGTAGAGTTTGCTTTGGCCGTCCTGTTTGCCATTCACCTTTCGCTTAATACCCTTATATGGATCGATTAACGACTGCTCCTCTTTGACTGGCGCACCAGCAAATCTGTTGTACGGGGGGTTACCAAGCACAACGATGATACGAGCCCGATTTTTGACTGCCTGGGCGGCGTCGCGTTCAGCCTGGAGCTCCGGGAAATTCAGGGTCAACTGCTCTTTCTCATCCCACCCGGTCAGAGCATTGGTCAGGAAGACACCGGGCCGTTGGTTTTCGTCCGGCTCGATGCCGAGCGCCGCCAAGATCAGGCGCAGTTGAAGATGAGCAATGACGAAAGGCGCGGTGAGCAGTTCGAAACCTAGAACCCGCCTGCACAAGGCCTCAAGCAATGTCTCTCCCATCTCATCCTTCACACCCTGCTCTCGTAGCGTGTCAGCCATGCACTGAAGGACTTCGATCAGGTAGGCACCAGTGCCGCAGCACGGATCGAGCACCACGACTTCGGAATCCGCGAAGCCAAGCGGGCGCTTCAGTTCAGTCTTGATGAGTTGCTCGGCGCGACGCACCTGATAACGCACGACTTCCGGTGGCGTGTACCACACGCCGAGCTCCTTGCGAAGTTCAGGGTCGAACGTCTCCAGAAACGGTTCGTAAAAGTAGACGATGGCGGTCGCCACATCGCCCTCGGCACCTTCCTGGGAACCCAGACTCGGCAAGCGTAGGCGCTGGAAAAACCGTTCTTGATTGACACGTCCCAGCGTCTCTGTTGCGCCGTCTAGCCATCGTGCTAGGTTCAGTTCCTTGATCCGCCGCGGATGCCGAATCTCGTAGAACAGCTCTCCGAGGAACGGGATTTTGAGGTAGTCCGCCAGATCCTGCCATCTGAAGGGTTTTCTAGCGCCGTCGCGCTGCCACAAGCACCAGCCGGCGAACAACCCGTAAAAAACAGTCTGCACCAGCGACGAGCGGAAGAATTCCTCGCCGTCCTCACCGACGAAGGTAATTCCCAGAGCGTTACCAAAGTCTTCGGCGAGCGTGCTCACCGCGCTCGTGAACTCTTCCGGCAAATCTGCCTTAGCTCGCCGTGCTTGCCTGGCAAGCACTCTGGCGAGTGTCTCAGGTTCGGCGATCGGCGCGTGAGATGTGACCGCTGTTTCGACGAGCTCCGCAAGTATGTCGATCTCCGCGTAGTCCGGTTTTCGACCGGCTTTCAGCGCCTGGAGGGATGGCCAGAGCTCCACCCGTTGTTCGAGTCGCCGCATTGCCGGCGGCACGCGTCCTGCGCCTTTGTGTTCCGGGTCCACAGTGACCAACCCGAAGCCTCGGACATTGCACAAAATGACGACACCGGTATGCGCCAGATATCGACCTATCTGGTCTTCCTGGTCGGTTGAGACTGCCATCTCTTCCAGTTCAGCAACGGGCAGCTTAACCTCGCCGAAGACGGTGACAAAATCGCCGCCGCCGTCGTACAAGGCAACGTCTGGAACGTCGACGCCAGTGCCGCCGCGACGCCCACTTGTGTTCTGGCGTACGTCTGCGGGCAGACCGAGTTGCTTCAGGATGCTGACCAGAAGATTCTTGATGTCGGTGTAGTAGGTAGCTTCATTCGTCGTGGAGGCAACGGCGAGTTTGGTAACTTCCGAAGCATAAATCTCGAGCGCTTGGCGTAAGGAGGCCACGTCATCACCTCTTTTGCGTGGAATTGCGCCTGTCATTCCTAGGTTGATCTACTGATGTTATGGGAAATTGGTGCCGGTTCACATGATTTCTGCTAAACAATATGAACGCGTACCGATTCCGGCCTCCTGAGCTTAACAGATCGGTAGGGGGACTTCCGCGATCACATCCCGTCTGCAGAGCTTGGCTGTCTCGGCCAGCAGGTTTAGCAACGCCACCTGTGGCGCCGACTCGTAAGCGACCTTCTGTCGCGCATGGCGCCTGAGGGTCTCGTAGTAATCTTTGATCGCGTTCTGCGTGGGCCTGACGAGTTCAGCGGACATCGTTCAACTCCAGACGATCGCTCCGCATGTTGATGTACGTTTGTCGCACAAAGGCGGGCAACGTGCAATGGCTCATTGTGCGGGCGTGGGAAACCGGCTGCGCATCAATGCAGAGTAATCTGCACAACCAGTGCTGTTCCAGCCAGTCTCCCCAAAGGCACAAACTCGATTTTTTTCTATTTTCAATTTCTTGCCGACGACTGATGGCAGACTGACGGCCGATAAGGTCTCACCCTGGCAGGGATTCGATAAAACGGGCACGGAAGCTCCTTCCGTCGCAGTGGCTACGTTGCCTCTGCAAGGATTTCGGCCTCAACATAACGCTGGAATTCCGCAACCGCGGTGAAGCAACGGTATCCCGCCTGACTCGCTATGGCGATCGTCTCGACGGGTTCATTGATGAGGACGGCGACCGGTTGACTCAGCTCTTCCTGAATGCCGTTCGGCCAGGCCAGGTCAAAGACCGCCTTCTGCTGGCCCGTGGCGGGATCGGCAAAGTCGTAGGCCAGCACGCCGCGCGGTAAGCCGTGGTCCTCCATCCAGTCGTTCAGGCCGGCCAGGTGTTCTTCTTCCTCGGCGCTGGTGATGCCGCCGAAGACCTGCGGGACAGCCGGGGCGAGCGGCGCCGGACCCGACAACCAGCGCGACTCGCCGTGCAACAGCTCCTCCATGCGCCTGTTGACTTCCTCGGCGAGCAAGACCTTCCGGGCTTCGAGGAAGTCACGGAAGTTTTCGATCTTCCAAAGCGCGGGGTCGCTGGGAATCCATTGCGATGCGAGTGCGCCCGGGTGGGCCTTTTCGATTTCTGGAAAGTACTCCTTTGGCAGGCGATCGCGGATATCGAGGTTGGTGTCCTTTGTGAGGAAACAGAAGTTGCCGAGGGCGTTGACCTCAGCACGTTTGTATTTTTCTGCATACAATCGAGCCTTGGGAAAGATGTGGTGCACTTCCAGCCGGCTCATCTTGCCGAGCAGACTGGCACGCAACGGCAGTCCCGTACCCCAGTCGCGCGCCTCGCCCATGCGCGTGAGCAGGTAGAGCACGGGATAGAACCGAGCGCCGAGGCTGGCGGCGGTGAAATGCCCCGGTTCGACCCGCAGGCCGCCGTGCCAGAGGCGCAATTGCTCCAGCAGCTTGTCCAGACCGCCGTCGGGACCTTCCAGGGCCGCCAGATCCTGGTCGATCACGGATTCCGTGGACCCCGAGAAGCGCCCCCACATGCCCGACTGTGCGAACCAGAAGAGCAGCTTGTCTCGCTCCTTCTCGTTCAAAGGGCCGTTGCGACGGTCGAGATACCGGACCATCACGGGCACGCCGAACCGGCCGAAGAAGACCTGATCGTGGTCGAGGCCGAGCCGCCCGCCGATCAGGTTGAGACTCGTGTCAATGTGCTTGATCGCCCGTCGTAGGCCGTCCTGGATCTCGCTGGCGCTCTTGTCGTGGAGGAACTGAAACTTCGCTTCACCGGTTAAGACCGTGTTCACCGACCGCAGCAGCCAATCGAGGTCGAAGTGGTAATCGGCTCTGGCCCACTCCTGAAGCTTCTCCTTCATCGTGACCCGCGCCTCGGGCCAGTCGGCGCAGATCTTGGCGAGTGCCAGGTCGCCCTTCGACAGCTTCGTGCCGCCGCTGTTGACGCGGTTGAAGATGTCGACGACGACGTCGAGCGTCTTGTCGATGCCGGTCACTTCCTCGACGTGGAGGTCCACATCCGTCACCCCGAGCAGGCGGCTCAGCCGGCCGACGAAGTCGCCGACCTTCACGGCCAGCTCGGGTTGAGACGTCAGCCGGGCCACAAATCCACCTAAACCAGCCGTGCCCTTTTGCATCAACTCGGTTACGTCGACCCAGAGCGGGTCGTCTTGCATCTTCAAAGGCTGGAAGAAGGCGAACGTTTCCGTCTCGAGATGGAACCGCAGGCCGGTGAAGGTCTGCACGTTGCCATCGAAAAACTTGGGCGCCTTACCCCGGACGACGCCGTAGAGCGATGTCATTCGCTGTTGCCCATCCAGCAAGAGCTTGACGATGCCCGCTGCGAGCGGGCCTTCGCCTCGGTGGACGGCCGTCTTTGATGCTGTGGCCCAAACCAATAGCCCGCCGACCGGATGGCGGCGGTAGAGCGAGTCAAACAGTCCGCGCACCTGGTCGCGATTCCATACATAACCACGCTGAAATTCGGGCAAAGCCATGTGACCGCTGTCAATGTGGTCGAGGATCGTGGAGATTTTCAT
>DAIDJG010000193.1 GCA_027451445.1 Singulisphaera sp. | reverse complement strand
ATGGAGATTCAGTTCCCCTTTCTGAAGGAGGCTGTAAGAGGCACGGTCGAGTATGTCGCGAATGAGGTATCGAAAGACACTCGCGCTGTGAAGGTGCGCGCGACTGTGCCCAACCCGGGGGTCCACCTCAAGTCCGACATGCTGGTGAAGGCGATCCTGGATATTCCGCCTCTCCCCGGTCAGACGCTGATCCCTCGACAGGCCATGGTCACGTTCAATGGAGTCAATTACGTTTTCGTCAAGAAGCCCAATGTCGCGTCGGCCGAAAAACCGAATTCGACGGGTGAAACGGACGAATACGAGCGGCGCAAGATTGACGTCGCGCAAGAAAACTCCGACCAAGTTGTCGTTCACGCAGGTCTCAAGGCTGGGGAAATCGTGGCAACGTCCGGAAGCCTCATCCTGTCGCAGATGTACGAGGACAGCCGCACGGTCGAAACGGGCTTGCCCTCGAGTTGACGCTGAATCGTGCGGCTGCTTCATAAGTCTCATCGCGGGTCCTCAACGCATCTTGGCGCGGTGAGGGCCCATGCCTTTCGTCCACTTTGACCAGCTGATTCGGCTTCTTTTTTCTAGGTGCCGCGATCCGTGCCGTGGTAGGATAGCGGAGACGGGCAATTGTGGTCCGAGTGCTCAGCCAGCGTCCCGCCGGTTCGAGTTGCGACTTCTGCGAGGAGCCGATGCCACCGAGCCAACCGCATTTTCCGCGCGCGACGTCGCGGCGAATGTTCCTCCAAAACGCTGGGGGCGGGTTCGGCGCTTTGGCCCTGGCCTGGCTTCTGGAACAAGACCATGCGCTGGGTGCGGCTGACATTGGCCAGCCTCACCTTGCGAAGCCGTCGCATTTCCCTGCAAAAGCCCAGCGCGTCATCTACCTCTTCATGCATGGCGGACCGAGCCACCTCGAAACGTTTGACCCCAAGCCCGACCTCCAGCGGCTCGCCGGCCAACCTCTCCCCGAAAGCTTCGGCCCGGTCGCGACTCGCCGCAAGGTGGCGCATAACCCCTTGCTCGGCACGAAGCGATCGTTTCAGAAATGCGGCCAAAGTGGGATCGAGATCTCCGACTTCTTGCCACATCTTCGCTCGTACGCCGACGATCTCGCAGTGATCCGGTCATGCTGGGCCGACAGCGTCAACCACCCGCAGGCCGTCTACCAGATGAACACGGGCTCGATCCTGATGGGAAAGCCGAGCCTGGGGAGTTGGGTGAGCTACGGCCTCGGTACCGAGAACCAGGATCTGCCCGCGTTCGTCGTTCTTCCCGATCCCGGCGGTGGGATCAAGGGAGGCCCGCCGGCCTACGGGGCGGGGTTCCTGCCCGCCAGCCACCAGGGAACGGTGATGCGGGGTGGTGATCAGCCAATCCTCGATCTGAGTCCGCCGGATGACACGACGCCGCAACAGCAGCGCGGAATGCTCGACCTGATTGGCCGGCTCAACGCGCACCATCGTGAACAGCACGGCAGCGACGGCGAGCTCACGGCTCGTATCCAGTCGTACGAACTCGCCTACCGCATGCAAAGTGCAGCGCCCGAGGCCGTAGAACTGGCGAACGAGACCGCGGAAACCAAATCGCTTTACGGGCTCGACGATCGGCGGACGGTCGAGTTTGGGACGCGCTGTCTGCTGGCGCGACGGCTGATCGAACGTGGGGTCCGCTTTGTGCAGTTGTACTCGGGAGACGTGGGCGGCTGGGATGCTCACGACGACGTCGAGACCAACCACGCGGCCATGTGCGCACGGACCGACAAGCCCATCGCCGGGCTCCTGGCCGATCTCAAGCGGAGAGGTCTGCTCGACAGTACGCTCGTCATCTGGGGGGGTGAATTCGGCCGGATGCCGATGTCGGAGAGCGGCAAGGGACGAGACCACAATCCGCACGGGTTCGCCTGCTGGCTCGCCGGCGCGGGCGTGAAAGGCGGGACCGTCCACGGTGCCACCGACGCGGTGGGGCTCCGCGCGGAAGTCGACCGTGTCCACGTCCACGACCTCCACGCGACGATCCTTCACTTGATGGGCATCGACCACACCAAACTCACGTTCCCTCACAATGGCCGCGAGGAACGACTGACCGACACGGCGGGCAAAGTTGTGCGGTCCATCCTGGCTTGAGAAACTCGCCAGGGGTGAGAGCGGAATCGGACCGTAACATTGTTTTCCGGAAGACATGAGAAACGCTCTACGTTCTTCCCTCTGCGTCCTGTCTGTCTTGTGTGGGGCGACACACGCAATCGAGCCCACGCACTGGGCGTTCGTTCCACCGAAACGCCCCGAGCTTCCCACGGTCAAGGAACGGGCGTGGGCCCGGAACGCGATCGATCGCTTTGTACTGGCTGGGCTTGAAGAGAACGCGTTGAAGCATGCGCCCGAAGCGGACAGGACGACGCTTTTGCGACGGTTGAGCTTCGACCTGACAGGATTGCCTCCCACACTGGAACAACAGACCGTTTTTCTGAACGACGACGCACCGGACGCGTACGAGCGGCTCGTCGATCGGCTGCTCGCGAGTCCCCAGTACGGTGAGCGCTGGGCACAGCATTGGCTTGACCTGGCGCGCTATGCGGATACCGACGGGTTCGAGTTCGATCAGGTGCGGCCCGACGCCTGGCGCTATCGCGACTGGGTGGTGAGCGCACTCAACCGCGACATGCCGTACGATCAGTTCGTCCGGCTCCAGATGGCCGGCGACGAGGTTTCGCCCGAAGATTCCTCGGCCTTCATCGCGACAGGGTTCCATCGCTGTTATCCCGACATGGTGGACCTCAACGACCAGGGACTCCGGCGACAGAACGCGTTGAACGATATCACCGAGACGACGGGGCTTGCGTTCCTCGGGCTGACGATCGGCTGCGCGCGTTGCCACGATCATAAATTCGATCCGATCTCCCAGTTGGACTTTTATCGTCTCCAGGCTTTCTTCACGCCTGCCCGCTTTCGGGATGACTATCCCATCGCGTCCGCTGAGGAGCGAACGGCTTACGAGGATCGCAAGCGACACTGGGAGAGAGGGGTCGCGGACGTTCAGGCCGCACTGATTCGTTTGGAAGCGCCAGTTCGAGCGAAGCTTGCACCGGGCGACCCGCCCGGCCTCAATGACGAGGCCGCCGCGGCATTGCACAAGGCCGAGACGGAGCGTACGCCCGCCGAGGTGCGGCTCGTCTTCGAAGTACTGACAAAGGACCGACGCATCAAGAACGACGCCTGGGCCACCGTTCTCGATCCGGCCCAGGCCGAGTCGCGTCGAGCACTCCAGGCTCAGCTTAACCGCTTGAAAACGTCCGCGCCAGCGGCCCTTCCCCACGCACGTGGCCTGGACGAGACTCAGACCGACGCCCCCGCATCCTTTCTGCTCGTTCGCGGAGATTTTGCGACGAAAGGCCCGGAGGTCGTGCCCAACGTCCCGGAGGTCCTGCGGACGTCCGCCACTGCGAACAAGATCATGCCGACCTCGCATTCCACCGGCCGCCGCAAGGCGTTGGCCGAATGGTTGACGCGTCCCGACCATCCGCTGACCGCGCGCGTGCTGGTGAACCGTCTGTGGCAGCATCACTTCGGCCGCGGTATCGTTGCGACGCCGAGTGATTTTGGCACGATGGGCGAAGAACCGAGCCATCCTGAACTCCTCGACTGGCTCGCGTCGGAATTGATCGCGCATGGCTGGAGCCTCAAGGCGATTCACCGTTTAATCTTGACGAGCGCAACGTATCGGCAATCGTCGCGGGCCGAGGCCGTCGCGTTCGCAGCCGATCCCGAGAACACGCTTCTGTGGCGGCATACGCGCCAGAGACTCGACGGAGAGGCGATCCGCGATGCGCTGCTCGTCCTGTCCGGCCGATTGAACACCGCGCAAGGAGGCCCGCCGGTCTTCCCGGAACTTCCCGCTGAGCTGACGAGGCTCAGTAACAAAGGGGCTGTGTGGCCGGTCTCTGAGCGCCGACAGGATCGCGACCGGCGCAGCCTTTACGTGTTCGTCCGGCGCAATCTTCGCTATCCCTTCTTTGAAGCCTTCGATCGTCCGGACACCAACGTCAGTTGCCCTCGCCGAGCGTCCACGACGATCGCGCCTCAAGCGCTGACCCTCTTGAATAGTGCACTTGCCAACGAGTCCGCTCGCGCTCTCGCCGAGATCATCGCCGCAGCGGCTGGAGAGGACCACGGCTGGCAGGTCGACCGCGCCTATCGAACGGTCTATGGGCGTTCGCCCGACGCGGCTGAGCGCAGGCTCGGACAGGAGTTTTTGGACGGCAATGGCTCGCTGCGCCACTTCTGCCTGGCGCTCATTAATGCGAATGAGTTCTTGTATATCGAATAGACGACGCCAAATGGTGGACGACGAGCTCGGGGAGTCGATTGCTTTCGAGGCCCGGCTATTTCTCCACAAGCACAATCGTCGACCGCGGCCGTACGACGTATTCGGGTTCCGGCAGAAAGAACGCCTCCTCCTCGGGGACGATGTCCTCGCCTTGCGGCAGTGAGGTGTCGACCACGCGGTACCAGTGGCGGCCATTGGAGTCCGGTAACTGGATCGTCAGCGGCTCCCAGAAGCTGTTCGAGGCGACGTAAATGGGGACGTCCGAGCGCTGATCGGTTTGGAACGCTTCCAGCGTCCAGGCAATGAATCGAGATGAGCCAGAGAAGTCGGCCTCGTTGGGCATCACACCGTGCCAGGTGATGTGCCGCAGGACGGGCGTTTCCGTCTCGTCCGCAGTCAAGTAGCGCCAGCGCCGGACGATCTGGTGCCGCTTACGAAACGCGATGATGAGCTGGGTGAACCGCAAGATTTCGGCGTGCTTCTTGGTGAACTCCCAGTTGATCCAGTTCAGCGAATTGTCCTGGAACACCGTGTTGTTATCCCCTTCGGCCGTCCGGCGCATCTCGTCGCCGTAAAGCAGCATCGGGGTGCCCTGCGAAAGGAAGAGGATCGAGAGGAAGTTCTTGATCTGCTGGCGACGAAGCTGATCGATCGCGTCCCGTTCTTCTTCCGGTAAGTCGGAGTCCTCGAGGAAGCCCTCGTAGCCGCAGTTCCAACTGTTATTGTCGTTGGCCCCGTCGCGGTTCTGCTCGCCATTGCGCTCGTTGTGCTTGTCGTTGTACGACACGAGGTCGTTCAGCGTAAAGCCGTCGTGGCACGTCACGAAATTGATGCTATGAAACGGCGAGCGTTCGGAGTCCGGCTTGGGAGCGAACAGGTCGTAAGAGCCGGCAACACGGGTCGCGAGCTCGCCCGTGATGCCGGGGTCCCCCTTGACGAACTTGCGCACGGCGTCTCGAAACTTGCCGTTCCATTCAGCCCAGCGCCGGTCAGAAAAGGAGCCGAGCAGGTACTGTTGAATGCTCCAGGGTTCCGCGATCAACTTGATGCGGGAGAGCAGCGGGTCGGTCTCGATCTCGTGGATAATCGGCGTCTTGCCTTTCTGCTGCTGGTCGACGTCGATTGCGAATACCGCCGCGAGGTCAAAGCGGAAGCCGTCAACGTGCATCTCCTTCACCCAGTAGCGCAAGCAGTCGAGGATGAACTTGCGCACCACGGGGTGATTGCAGTTGAGTGTGTTGCCGCAGCCGGTGAAGTCCATGTAGAACTCAGGCTTCGGCGAAAGCATGTAGTAAATGTTGTTATCGAGACCTTTGAAGCTCACGGTCGGACCGAAATGGTTCCCCTCGCGCGAGTGGTTGAATACGACGTCGAGGATGACTTCGATCTGGTTCTTGTGGAGCTCGCGGACGAGCATCTTGAACTCGTCGACCTGTTCGCCCATCTTGCCGAAATAGCTGTAGTGCGACTCTGGCGCGAAGAACGCAACCGTGTTGTAACCCCAGGCGTTGGCGAGCCGTTCACTCGTGAACGGGTCGCGAAACGGGCCGTCGAACTGGTCGTATTCCATCACCGGCATGAGCTCGACGGCGGTGATCCCCAGGTTTTTGAGGTAGGGGATCTTTTCGATGAAGCCGCGGTATGTTCCGCCGAGGTCGCTCTCCGACGAATGATGGCGCGTAAAACCGCGCACATTCACTTCGTAGATGATCGACTCTTCGATCGGAGTATCCGGATGCTTGTCGCCGCCCCAGTCGAAGTCGCTCCGATACGCGATGCAACGAGGCGCCCCCGCAACATTGTCCACATGACTCGGCAGGAGGTGACGGTCGGGAGCGTCGGGGTCCGAGTTGTCGTACCCCAGCGCATCCCCTTGCTGCCAGTAGAAGTCACCTGTCACCGCGGGTGTATAAGGGTCGAGCAGCGTCTTCGTCACATTAAATCGGGTACCGTCGGTTGCCGGTTTGTAAGGACCGTCGGCGCGGAAGTTGTAGAGCGTTCGATTCGGTAGGCCCTCAACGAAGATGTGCCAGATGTCTTCCGTGTGATTTGTCTCTGGGGACAACGGAATGACCTGGCTTGGCTTGAGGTCAGCGATATTGTCGAACAGGAGTAACTCTATGCGCGTCGCCCCAGCCGAATGGATGGCGAAATTGATGCCGTCAGGCTTCACCGTTGGCCCCAAAGGCTCCGGCGAGCCTGGCAACAGGTTGGTGATTTTTGGCATGGATGCTCACAACTGCAAGGTAAACAAAGATGCACGGCCCATCGAATACCAAGAAAATAGCAAATCGCATGCCGCAAGTCACGTTAGAACATTACGCTGTCGTCAGATGGGATGACGAACGCGAGGATTATGTAAACGATGACGCCCGGAGCGATCGCCGTGAAGAAAACCGCGAGTGCGAAGAGCACACGCACGAGAGTCGGGTCCATACCGACATAGCGAGCCAGTCCGCCGCAAACGCCGGCGAGCATCTTGTCTCCTGAGCTACGTACCAGACGCTTTCCTGACGTCGGTGCGATCGGCGGCGGTGTTGGTGCGGCTTCAGGGCCGGAGAGCCAGCTTCCACAGTGCTTGCACTTGAGAGCCTCTGCCTGGATCTCTTCGGCGCAGTACGGGCATTTCGTGGTTGGCATCTCAGTCGTCTCGGTTCAGGATTTTGATCGGCTTCGACCGGCCGACCGCTCGGTTTCCACGTTCTATTCGTCAGTCCCATCCTCGTATTCGACACGATCGCGATTCGTCTCGATTAAGTCGCGAATCATTGGGAACCAGATTGCCTGAATGTGTAGTCGATTTCCTGGAACCGCCCTTGGAGTCATTCTGCGTTTCGGCTATGAAGACCTTTCCGGTTTAAAAGTTTGCGGGAGCACGCCATGGACGGCCGACGACCTTGGGTTCCTCTCCTCTTGCTGCTCGGCGCGGTGCCGGCCTGCGCGCCAACGTTGTCCGTCGAGGAGTTACCGGACACGTCGCAGGTCGTAAGGGAACTTGGTCGGCGGTTGAGCCGCTCCTACTCGGCAAGCGAGCTCGAGCGATTTGCGAGTCGAGGGGACCTTCTGCTGGCACATTTGAACCATGTCGAACGGGATGCCCTCGGGCGAGGTGATCTGCGCTTTCAGGTCGATCGTCCCGCGCGGGTCACCGTAGCGACACCGGCAGCTTCCGTCCCGTTCTGGGTTCGCGACCCTGGCTTTCGACGCGAACCGAACGTACTCATGGGGCCCGACGG
>DAIDJG010000192.1 GCA_027451445.1 Singulisphaera sp. | reverse complement strand
ACCAGCCAGCGCGCCAGGGCCAGGCGGTCGCGCGGCCCCTGCGAAGGCAGGGGCGGGAGCACCGCCGGTACTCCCGTTTCCACCGGCTCGGCTAGCTTGAGGAACTCGCCGCGCTTGTGGATGTGCGTGGTCCTGGCATGCTCGGGCGAGCGCTCTTGCATCACCATCGTCGTCGGATACTTAGGAAGCGACTTTCTGAGCTCGGCGATCTTCGCGTGCTGCGCCGCTAGCTCGGGTGCGACGGAGAGGTAGTGACGCCGCATTTCCCTTGCTTGCGCCTCAGTCCTGCGCTCGGGGGGCACAAGGCGAATCGCCTCGATTTCGGCCGGCAGTCCGGAGGCTCGTACCGGGCCGGCGTCGGTCGTGACCGAGATGCGGAATCGGCCGATCGTCAACTGGTGAATCCCGTCCTGGTGGAGTGTGAGTAACAGCCGCGTCCCCGGCCCGCCGACCGGCTCTTTCAGCTCGAAGACCGCCGCATGCGGCCGGCCGATCCCGCCCTTGACGGTCCAGCCGGTGTCGCTGATACCATCGATCGCCAGGGCCGCTGGATGGTTTGCTTCGGAGTAGTCTTGCGAGGCATTTGCTAGACCCACCGTGCGGGGTTTTCCGTCTCCCTGTGCAACCGCGACATCGAGCTCCGTGAGGATGAAGTCGCCAACCGAGAACAAGGGAGCCCGGCCCGGCCCGCCGTCGGGCAGGCTCGGGTCCGGCAGGACTTCGAGCCGCAGGGCCGTGATGCCCGGGATGTCGGCCGGGAGCTCGACCTCGTACGTGTCGTTGTTTGGCTTGTCTCCTGTCGCGAGCACCGAACCGTCGCCCTGAACGGTCAACGTTGCCAGCTTCCTGGACGACAGGCGCGAGGGCCTGAGTGTAGTCCAGTTCACCGGTTTGATCGCCGCTTCCCACGCACCCATCTTCGCCGCCAGGTACTTTTCGCGGCGCACGTCCAGTGGCTCCGAACCGCTTTCCTGCGGCGGCCCTTGCGCCGAGAGGCGGAAATTGCCGAGGGTATGTGTGCCGCCGTAGCTCTGGTCGAGCGTGATGGTCAATCGCGTTCCACCGGGGAATCCGATCGGGGCCTTGAGGGTAAAGACGGCTGTCCGGTCCTTGTTGAGATGGCCCGAACCGTCGTCAATGGCCCAGCCCGTCGCCGGGTCGTCGTCGATGGCTCCGGCGACGTCAAACTGGTTCTGCGAGAAGTCGGCGGTCGCTGACGCCAGCGTGATGGGGGTCGCGTCGCCTCCCTTGCCGATCGGCGAGGCCGTCGCCTTGATGCGGGTGAGCACGAAGTTGCCGTGCGGCGTACGGCCGGGCCCGGTACTCGGGAGTGAGCGGTCGGTCAAGGCCTCGAGCTTGAGCGCGCTCACCTGGCTCAAGGCCGTGTCGAGCACGACGGTGTAGGAATCACTCGCTGGCGAGCGGCCGGAGACGAGAACGGAGCCGTCGGGCCGGCCCTTGAGGGTCGCGCCGTGTTCAGAGCGAGCTTCAACGAGCTTGAGCGGCTTCCAGTTCCCCGTGCTTTCTTCCGCTGGGAATGCGTCGGCCAGGCCTGTCTCGAGGGCGGCGATCCGGCTCTCGATTTCGGCCCGCTTCGTTTGGAGCTCGGGCCGGGGAAGGTCGATCTCGGGTTCGTCGGCGTTATTGAAGAAGGCGAGGAACTGGTAATACTCGCGCTGTGTGATCGGGTCGAACTTGTGCGTGTGACACTGGGCGCACTGGATGGTCAGGCCCAGCCAGACTGTCCCCGTCGTGGCGACGCGGTCGACGAGCGACACGAAGCGGAATTCCTCGATGTCGATGCCCCCTTCTTCGTTCTGCATGGTGTTGCGGTGGAAACCCGTCGCGGTGCGCTGGGCGAGCGTTGGCTTCGGGAGCATGTCGCCGGCGATCTGCTCGATGGTGAACCGATCGAAGGGCATGTCATCGTTCAAGGCCTGGATCACCCAGTCGCGATACGGCCAGATCGACCGCTCGCGGTCCTTCTCGTAGCCGTTGGTGTCGGCATAGCGTGCCTGGTCGAGCCAGTGGCGACCCCAGCGCTCGCCGTAGTGGGGACTGTCGAGCAAGCGGTCGACGAGCCGCTCATAGGCATCAGGGCGTGTGTCATTAAGGAAGGCATCGGCCTCCGCGAGCGTTGGCGGCAGGCCGGTGAGGTCGAGGCTGAGCCGACGGACCAAGGTCGCGCGATCGGCCTCCGGCGAAGGAGTGAATCCTTCCTTCTCAAGTCGTGCCAGGATGAACCGGTCGATATCGTTGCGCGGCCAGGCTGCGTTCTTCACCGGGGGTGGCGTTGGCCGTATGGGCTTTTTGAACGACCAATGATCGCTGGCAACGGCTTTGGGGGCATTACCGTCCTCGGGCCAAATGGCCCCCTGATCGATCCAGTCGCGTAGCCGCTTCACCTGCTCGGCCGAGAGCGGTTTGCCTGCCTCCTCGGGCGGCATGACCGTCTCCTCGTCCAGACCGGCCACAAACCGATACAGCCGGCTCTCTCCGCTCTTGCCCGGCACGATGGCCTTGCCGCCGTCGCCGCCTGCGAGAGCTCTCGTCTTCTCATGAAGCGCAAAGCCCCCTTGCTGCTTCTTGGCACCGTGACAGCGATAGCAGTGCTGGGCAAAGATCGGCTGGATGTCGCGTCCGAAATCGATCGCCGGCGCCGCGTGCAACGACGTCGAGGCAAGGCCAAACAGCAACATCAGGATGAGTTGTCGACATCTCATGGCGCTTCGGCCTTTGGTGTCAGGAAAGGGGGCTCGGGCCAGTCTCACAATCGGCGCCGAGTTGTCGTGAAGCCGCTCCTCTGCTCTGGCGGCTCCGTGGGAGGCAGAGGGTATTCACGTCACTTGGCGCCGTTGATTGCGACGCCGAAACCGCATCCATCGTAAACCCTAACGGGCACGTTTTGAAGCACCCGTACGACGCCACCATCACCCGACGACCGCGCGGCCGTAACGGCAAGACCACGGACTCGCCGGGCCGTCGCCCGTGTGTCCGACGACCGACGCCGATCCGCTCGTCTCGAGACCCGGTGCCCGTCGTCGCGAAACGCCGCAACTCCTGGAATGGTAGTAATTTCCATTACTCCGCTTGAGTTTGACCAACTGGAACTGCATAACTCCTGATGCTGAAACGGGTTCCAGAACTCCTTCTGGTTTTGCGCGTTTCTGCGTTTATGACCGTCGACGATGAATATTTGATGAACCCGCAGTTCGTCCGCTCCCGGGCGATCTGGCGAGGCGTCCGTCCGAGATCGGGTTCGAAAAGGGTCCCGAGATTTACGAAGGATCGTGAGCAGTCGCCAAATACTGCGCGATCCGTGTAACGGTCCGTCCGAGACCGAGCGGTCCGCGACCTGTCGCAAGGCATCTCATCCAATCTGTGTATTCTTCCCAAATGAGCGTACATGCTATTCGAAAAATACACCCGAAATTTACGGGATACCCGAAATATACCGCGTGACACTTGTCGCGAGATTGGTCCCATGATTGCACGCAGTTTCGTCGTGTGAGCGGCGATCATGGGCGTCTCAAGATTAATATGGCGGTACGCTCGCCGTCGCGCGGTAAGCATGCAATCCGTGGTTTCGCTCCCCGACGTTGGCCAGCCGGAGCAATGCGTCGCCCCATGGACCAAAGCGGATGAACGGGTCGCGACCAGATTGGTTGGCAACACGATGCACCGACCCTCCCATAACCTGATTTCCGACCGACCCTCGGCTACATCGGGCTCGTTGAGGCGATGGGAAACGGCCATTACTAAACTAAAGATCACATAGTATACGTCCAGCGACCTCGATTGTGCGGAAAAAAATCCGCGAGGGCACGGATTTTCATCGGTGCGCGCCTGACCGCGGGGCGGTTCACCCAGGTAGGGACGGGTCCTGGCAGTGATGAGAGTGTCCCGGTCAGGAACGGAATTTGGGGGACCTGCGAGGGTCGCGGCGCTCTTCGGTCTTCGTAAACTCGGCGTTACTGTAGTGATGCGCTCCCTGAGGCCCAATACTGTGTGGACCCGTTTCGTTTGGCCCGAGACGCATCGCACGCCATTCCACGACCTCACACGCCTTGTGCGGGTGGTGAAGAAGGTCTCCGGCTAGCGTCGGCGACGCCTGCGCGTCATCCCGACGCGACCCCACGCGCCTTGTGCCGGTGGGGTCGAAGGTCGTTGGCTAGACAGCGCAAGCCAAACCGCGTTCTTCCGCGAGGTTGCCCGCCTCCAGACCGCGAAGGCCCTTGAAAGCTTGATCAATTCCGGCGGTGCTCCTCCTGGGGGATCTGCCGTCGGCGAGTTCCGGCTCACGATCCATGACGCCCAACCGACGACGCGCTCCAACGACGCCTGCATTCTCCTGGACACCTCATTCCGAGGGACGCGAACCATGCTCACACGGCGACGAGCGCTCGAAATTCTCGCGGCGACAGGGATCGGAACGGGCGCCTTTCAGCGGGCGTTGGCAGCGAACGTAGCCAAGAGGCCGGTTTCACTTGAGTTGGTTACCGAGGCGGAGTGGGTGGCTGGCCTCGAGCTCACCGATCCGCAACGGGAAACGCTCGTCAACGCCTTCAAGATGGTGCAGACGGACCTGGAACGCGTGCGACCGATCGAGTTCGGCAATGCGCTGCTGCCGGGGCTCCGATTCGTTCCGCTTGCCAGTCCCGCAGCGCTGCCGGATCCTCGCGGCTACGACGTCAAGTCGGCTCCGGCACTGGACTCCGACCTGCTTTCACGGCCCGACTCCGACGAGGATCTGGCGTTCAGTTCCATTCGGCAGCTCGGGAAACTGCTGCGCAATCGTCAGATTTCGTCGGTCGAATTGACGAAGTTGTATCTGGAACGGCTCCGGCGCTACGATCCGCTGCTCAAGTGTGTTGTGACCTTCATGGACGACCTGGCACTCAAACAAGCCGAGCGCGCCGACCGGGAACTGCGGGCCAAAAACGATCGCGGACCGCTGCACGGAATCCCCTGGGGGATCAAGGACATCTTCTCCTATCCGGGCTATCCGACGACCTGGGGCGTGGGGCAATATCGCGACCGTGTGATCGACGTGAAGGCGGCCGTCGCCGAACGGCTCGAGAATGCCGGTGCGGTGCTCGTCGCGAAACTGGCCACGAATACAATGGCCGGCGGATCGGTGTTGTGGTATCGCGGCATCACACGGAATCCGTGGAATCCACGCCGGGATGCCGCGGGTTCATCGTCGGGGTCGGCCGTCTCCGCCGCGGCGGGGCTCGTCGGCTTTGCGATCGGCACGGAAACCACGGGAAGCCTGATCGGTCCTTCCGTCGTCTGTGGCGCAGTGGGACTGCGACCGACGTACGGACGCGTCAGTCGACATGGCTGCATGCAGCTCTGTTGGTCGCTCGACAAGATCGGGCCGATCTGCCGCAGTGTGGACGACTGCGGCCTGGTCCTCGCCGCGATTCACGGGGCCGATCCGCGCGACCCGGCCGCGGTTGACCGGCCGTACGTTTGGCCGTCTTCGCGGGAGATTTCCACGATTCGCGTGGGCTACGTCGCAACCGGTCGCGAAGACGGGAAGAGCGACGAGCTTCGACTACTGCGCGAACTGGGCGTGAAGCTCGTTCCCGTCGATCGGCTCCGTTTGAAAGAGGACTTTGGACTGCCGACGAATCACCTCGCCACAGGGCTTGTCGCCAGCGAGGCGGCCGCCGCGTTCGAGGATCTCACGCGTCGTGGAGAACCGAAGGGCGTGAAGGGTTGGCCCCAGTTCTTTTTGCTGGGCCACTATCTTACGGCTGTCGATTATTTGAAGCTCAATCGGCTGCGTTCCGTCATCATGGAGCGTTTTGTTAAACTGATGAAATCTATTGATATATAAATGTGTAAATAATGGATTTCGGACGTGAACCCTGAAGACAAATGGCAGTGGTACAGCAATCCGACGGGGCACCCGATGATCGCGTTCCCGAGGGAAGTTCGAGCCGACCGACGGGTTCCCGTTGCCCAAACCGCAACTGATGATTGGCCGCATTTACGACGAGAGCACGCTCCTTGCGCTCGCCCACGCGTGCGAGCGGGCCATCGGACTCACGCAACGTCCGCCGCTGGATCAATTCCTGGCGCAAAAGGATGAGATTCTCGTGGATGAAGAGTTCCCTGATGAGAACAAATACTACACGGACTGATTGGGAAACCCGTTCCACGTTGCGTAGAGCGGTTCACATTCGCGTTGCGCATATTTTCGCAATAACAAACATATAACTATTTATCTTGGGAAGGGGGGTAGGGGTGGGGAGTTGAAAAATCGGCCTCGCGTCACGGTTTTCTGGCCCTCTTCTGCGCGAAAAACGTTACGCGACGGTGCATTTTCTTGGCCCTGAAAGGGTCAGACAGGAAAGCCCAGGGCCAAAGCCCTGGGGACCGATGCCTACCTTGCTTCTGTGCCGCCCTGAAGGGGCCGCGTCGGCCTGTCCCGCCCCGTCAGGGCGGAATCATGTTTTTGTGTCACGCATACCCAGGGCGTTGCCCTGGGCTTTCCTGTCTGGCCCTTTCAGGGCCAAGCGCGCAACAGAAATGACGGAACGCGCAACGCTGTCCACCGGGACTTTTCAACTTCCCAGAGTTGGGGGGGTGGGCGATGGCCTCGGCTTCTCCCTTTTGTGGCAGCGACCTCGAAGACAACCCGCTCACGTGGCGACGGTGTCAAGTTCGTCGGGACATCTCGAGAACGCCAACCGCCAAACCTAAAAACCGAGCGAGCCGCCCCAGACCTCTGTCCGGAACGGCTCGCCTGGTTTCGTCTTGTCCACCCGTCTCCCGCTCAGATCGCCTGAGGCGTGGTTGGCGGCGGCAGGTGGCCTTTCTTGCGGCGGGCGAAGAAGCCGGTGCCCTCGTTGGGCGAGGTGACGTTGCCGAGCGGATCTGTGGTGCCGGTCGAGAAAATGTTGCCCTTCAGGTTGCCTTTGATCTTGCCCGGACCAGCGACATCGCCGGGGCTGCCGAACTCCTTGTTCGCAGGGCGGTAGGTCGCCGAAGTGACGCTGTCGATCAAGCCGCCGTGCTGGTGCAACGGGCCAATCTTGCTCGCGGCACGAGTCCCTTGCAGGCCCGCGGCGTACGACGGGTAGTCGAAGCCCGACGTGATGTTGGTGTTCTGGTTGTTGCCCGTGATCGACGTCTTGCTGATCGACCCCGACGACGTGATGAGCGCGTTGGTGGTCGCGTTGCCCGGCTCCGCGACGAAGACCGGCTCGCCCAGACGGCTGGCGTAGTGCGGATTGGTCGGCGTGAGGAGCTGCGTGTTCGCAGGCCCAATGTGCAGTTTGCCGATGTGCGTGGCCGTCACCTGGCCGCCGAGCAGACCCGACGCCGGGAAGCCATACGAGCTCGAAGGCTGGCCAAGGGTCGTCGCATTCTGGTTCGAGGTCGCGGGCGGGCCGATGTTCGAGCCGGTCGGGTTGCCCAGGCCGCGCTTGAAGTTCAGCTTGCCGATCTTGCCGTTGACGTCGATGCCGACCGCGTCGGCGTTGCCGCCGAACGAGGCGCTGCCGAGATGACTGAGACCGCTCAGGCCGTTCTGGAACGGCGTGGCCGAGCGCGAATACGTCGTGTTGACCGCCGAACCCCCCACGTGGAGACGCCCAATGGCCGTTGCCTGGACCGACGTCCGGCCCGTTGTCGACACGATCGGGAACGCGAACTGTTCGCCGGCCCCCGCGATCGGGCTGTCGGTCGGGTTGTAAGTCTGCGGCTCCATCGAGTTGACGGCCTGCGCGGGGTCGAACGGTGCGTGCTGGGTCGAGGAGATGTACGACAGGCTCTTGATCTGACCATTGACGATCAGGTTGACCGTCCCCGTCGTCTGCGGCGAGGTCGGCACCGTGGCGGCGTCGCTGTTGAAGACGGTGTTGAAGATGCTGTCGAGCTTGATCACGGGCTGAACGGTCAACGGCGTCGTCGAGTTGCCGATGATGATGTTGATCGGCCCGTCGTTCGTCGCCTGATTGATCGCCGCGAGGATGTCGTGGAACTGGAGGGTCTGCACGCCGCCGTACAGGAAGATGCCGGTGTTGCTGTTGTTCACACCACTCGGCGGCGTGACCGTCTGCGTGAGCGTGAATCCGTTAAGGATCACCGACTTCACACCATTGACGTCAACCAGCTTGTTGAACTGAACCGTGCCGTCGGTCGGCACCCGGTCGGAAGCGAGGACGTTGCCCGTGACATAGGTGTGCTTCAGATCCGTTCCCACGAGCTGGATCGTGTCGATGCTGTCGTCCAGACTGCCGTCGTTGGGCGTCGAGTCGGTCACGATCGCGAAGCCGGGGCCGTGGACGGTAATCGTCCAGATGTCGCCCTGCCGGTCCGTACCCGTCACCACCTTGCCTTCGTTGCTCAGTCCGGGGCTCTGCGGGTTATTCGGATTGATGAGCTGGGCCTCCGAGACCGCCACCGGCTGACCCGTGATCGGATTCTGCACCGGCAGCTCGCTGGGTACCCACGGCTGAAACGGATTGCTGGTGGTCGCCGAGGAGAGCAATTCTCGGCGCTCAAGTTGTTCGAGGCCCGATCCCAGCCTGGGCCGGGCGGGGTGGGGCCGGTCAGGCCGCCGCCGTATGAACCGCATGGAAGACTCCCTCCCCAAGCAACTCGTCGGGTGATTCCATTAGGCGCCGGTGTTCGCACCGGTTGCGCGCTAACCCCACGAGCCGCCCCCCTATTTCGGATGGCCGTCCGGCTTGATAACTCCTCGGATCTTGCGCCCTGCCAGGGTGTTACGTCCTGTGACAACCCCATATCCCAAGCGCGGAGGGCGCAGCGTGCTAGGCTACGACCTAATTACTCGGCCGGATAACCGTGGCGACTTCAGACACGTAGATAAGGTGGGAAAAACAGGGTATCGAGGAAATTAGACAAAGCGATTACGCCGTTGGGGTGGATCGCAGAGAGGCGAGCGCGGCGGGGACGTTTTCCGTGAATGTGAAGTATTGGGTCAGCTTCATGATGCCCAGCAGGTTCTGAACGGTGGGGCTGACGGCGACCAGGACAAGCTTTCCGCTTTGCGCTTCGATCCGGCGCTTGAGGCCGACGAGAATCGCGATCCCGGAGCTGGATAAGTAATCGGTAACGCCCAAATCGATCGCCACGTGGGGCTGTTCGAGCGGTTTGATCGCCTCGTAGAGTGCGTCGCGGAACACGTTGGTGCGGAAGTCGTTGAGGTCGGTCGCATCTTCGAGGGTGATGATGAGGCTACCGTCTTCATTACGCGTGCTGAACGACATGATGATAACGACTCCTAGCAACGACTCATCGTTCCGAGACGAGACATTCGTCAGACCAGCACATCCAGCGCCGAGGGATGTTCAATGCTCAGCGGATTGGCTGGAGGGAGCCCGTTTTTTTCGACTGAGGTTCCCGATCTCTTCTCCGCAACTTCACAACCCGTCGCCGCTCGACAGCAGGGCGAGGCGAGGAGTTCAATCCACATCATATCGCGTGCGATGCAGAGGATGCAATTCAATATGCTTTCCGGGGCGTCGTAAATTGAGGCGACGCCTCCTCGTTTTCAACCGGTCCCTGTACCGTTACACTGTCGAAGAGACGGATTGTGGCTTTCCGGATACCCGACCGGCTTATTGAGGTGCTTCCGTTGAATCGACTCTGGCTTGCCTTGCAGGCATTTTGGCACTGCCTGACCGACCCCGACTTCGCTGCACGCGTGGCCCCGTTGTTCGAGAAGGCCCCGGCCGGGCCCGACCTGCGGGTCCTCGCGGTCCTTCAGCGCGACGGCCGGCTCGTGGACTTTCTCGAGGAAGACATCGACGCCTATTCCGACGCCCAGATCGGCGCCGCTGTGCGCGACATCCACCGAGGCTGCCGCAAGTCGCTGCGCGACTACCTGACGCTGGAACCCGTCCTGAACGCCGCGGAAGAGGAGCGCGTCACGGTCCCGTCCGACTTCGATCCAGCGGCGATCCGGCTCATCGGTAATGTCAACGGCTCTCCTCCTTTTCATGGCGTTCTGAAACATCACGGATGGCGAGTCAAGTCGGTCCATCTCCCCACGTTGCCTGCGTCTCGAGACCAGACCTCGGTGCTCGCCCCGGCCGAAGTCGAGATCTCGTAAAGCCAGCCGTTCTTGAGAAGGAGCGTCCATGTCGCGTTATGTCGTGGGCATCGATCTGGGAACGACCAATAGCGCCTTGGGCTACGCCGACATGCGCGAGGCGACCGACGACAAGCCCGCGCCGATCAAGGCGCTGGCGATCCCGCAAGTCGTCGGCGTCAATGATGCCAGCGAACGGGCCGTATTGCCGTCGTTCCTCTATCTTCCCGCGTCGAAGGAGTTTCCGGCCGGAGCACTGGACCTCCCCTGGAAGTCGCCCCTCGATCGGCTGGTTGGCAGCTTTGCGCGCGATCATGGTGCCAAGGTTCCTGGGCGACTCGTCAGCTCGGCCAAAAGCTGGCTCTCGCACCCTGGGGTCGACCGCAAGGCGCCGATCCTACCCTGGACGGCCGCGGACGACGTCACGAAGGTCTCGCCGGTGGACGCCTCTTCGGCCTATCTCGCCCACCTGCGCGATGCCTGGAACCACCTGATCGCCGGCAAGACTGCGGCCGATCGCCTGGAGCACCAGGAGGTGTTCCTGACGGTCCCCGCCTCGTTCGACGCGGTGGCACGCGAGCTCACGGTCGAGGCCGCCCAGCAGGCGGGGCTTGAACGTGTAACCCTGCTCGAAGAGCCGCAGGCCGCCTTCTACTCCTGGCTTGCTGCGCATGGCGACTCCTGGCGCAAGAAGGTGAAGGTCGGCGACCTGCTCCTTGTCTGTGACGTCGGCGGCGGCACCACTGACTTCACCCTGATCTCCGTGAGCGACGAAGGGGGTGACCTCGCGCTCACCCGGCTGGCGGTCGGAGAGCACATCCTCCTCGGCGGCGACAACATGGACCTCACTCTGGCCCACGCCGTCGCCGCAACGCTCCCCAACGGCATGGACGCACTCGACGCGTCTCAAAAGATCGCCCTCGGACACGCCTGCCGAAGCGCGAAGGAAATCCTCTTCGCCGAGCCCCAGAAGAAGACCGCCCCGGTCACTATCCTCGGCCGAGGCTCCAAGGTCATCGGCGGCGCGGTCAAAACGGAGCTCACCCGCGAGACCCTGAACAGCACGTTGCTCGACGGCTTCCTGCCCCGCTGCGCTCCGACCGATCTTCCCGCGCGGGGGCGTCGCGTCGGCCTGACCGAGATCGGCCTCCCGTACGCTGCCGACCCGGCGATCACCCGCCACCTGGCCCGCTTCTTGGGCCAGCAGGCCGGTTCGCTGCATACGGGCGGAAAGCTCGTGCAGCCGTCCGCCATCCTGTTCAATGGCGGCGTCTTCAAAGCCGCCGAGTTGCGCAACCGGACCGTCGAAGTCCTCTCCTCCTGGTTCGACGCCCCCGTGCAAACTCTCGAAACCCGTGACCTTGACCTGGCCGTCGCCCTGGGGGCGGCCTATTACGGCCAGGTACGGCGCGGCAAGGGGGTGCGCATTCGCGGCGGCGTGCCGCGTTCGTACTACGTGGGGGTTGAGACGGCCGCACCCGCAGTTCCCGGGGTCACTCCGCCGATCAAGGCCCTGTGCGTGGTTCGGATGGGGATGGAAGAAGGAACAGAGACGGATGTGCCGGGCCCGGAGTTCGGCCTCGTCGTCGGCGAGCCCGCGGAGTTTCGGTTCCTGAGCTCGACAACGAGGCGAAACGACCCGGTGGGAACCGTGCTCGACCGCTGGGCGCCGGAGGAGCTCCAGGAGCAGGAGCCGCTCGAAACGGCGCTCGGCGCCGAGGACGGCGGCGCGGGCGAGACGGTCCCCGTCCGGCTCCATTCTCACGTCACCGAGGTGGGCACACTCGCCCTCTGGTGCAACAGCAGCCGCGACCCTCGCCGCTGGAAGCTCGAATTCAACGTCCGTGAAACGTCCCAGGATTGAGGACCCAAGCCAGACATGGATCGCCCAACTCTGCTCCTGATCGACGGCGCGGTGGAACACTCACTGAGCCTGACCTTCGACGACCTCGCGAGTGTCCCTGAGAGCGACCAGGTGCCCGACGTCTCGCGGTACCACCCGTCGAGGGCCGGTACGGGGGTCATGCTGGAGACCCTGCTGGAGCGAGCCAAACCGTTGCCCGACGCCAATTACCTGACCCTGCACGCTGACCGCGACGATTTTCACGTCTCGATCCCCCTGGCTCTCGTGCGCCAGGAGGGCATCGTGGTCTACCGCCTCGGCAACACCCCCCTGGCCACTGCGCAAGGGGGTCCGATCCGCTTCCTGATCCGCGACCCGACCGCGTGCCACACCGGCGAGCTCGACGACTGCGCGAACGTCAAGTACCTGAGCCGGATCGAGCTGACCGTCCGCCGGGGACGCGACACCCGCCCCGCCGACGAAGCGGCGCACGCTGCGCTCCATGCCGCGGAGAAGGATTCCGCGAAGTAGGATCAGCAGGCCGGGACTGCCCCAAAGTATTGCGAGCCGCCTCACGATGCACGAACTGACGATCACGCCGAACGGGCATCTCCTGGTTCGAGAAACTGAGCCCGAAACGCCGGGGCGAAAGCCATCGAAGGCCATGCTCGCCGCCTTCGGCGAAAGTGCGGCCCGAGGCTTGTTGTACGCGGCGAGCGAAGAGCTGGACGCGCCGCTGCCGCCGTCGTTTGAGTTCGCCCGTTCAATTGCGCAGTTGTATTTCACGAACCTCTGCAAGGCCGCGATCACCGAGCCGGACAGTCCGATCCCCGCGCTGCCGCCCCCGACGGCCGATCTCGAACGGGCCGTCTTGCAAGCGCCGCCGATGACTGGGTTGGAGTACTTGACGTCGGACGTCCTGGCCCAGTGGTGGGAAGAGCTGGATGCACTCACGAGAAGCGAGATCGCATCGTACTCCGGTGGTGCGCAGGCCTTTCTGCGCGAGCGCAACCCCCAGTGGCGTTACGTCGGCCGCGTGACGCTCCACCTGGCCGAGAACAAGCGCAATCCCGACTACCCGTTCGCCTTTCTGGCCACTTATGCCAATGGGTTGACGCCTCAGGGCAAGGTGAAGCATGAGCCGCTCGGCCGGGCGCTTCAGCAATATGCGGGGGCGCAAAACCGGGAGGCGATGCTCACGCTTCTGACCCCGGTCTCGAAGGCGGCCGAATCCTCGGATTTGATCCGTGAGCTCGTCGACTCCGGGGAGATTTACCACCCGCGCGCGTGGTCGCCAAAGGAGGCTTACGAGTTCCTCAAAGCGATCCCTCTCTTTGAATCGAGCGGGTTGATCGTACGGGTGCCGGACTGGTGGCATGCCAAGAAGCCCACTCGTCCCCGCGTCAGCGTGAAGGTTGATTCCAAGCACTCGAGCAGCGTTAGCCTCGACGCGATGATGCAATTCTCCGTCGGCATGAGTCTCGACGGAGAAACCTTGACCCAGGCCGAAATCGCCGAGCTGCTCGATGCCAGCGGCGGACTGGTCCCGCTCAGAGGGAAGTGGGTCGAGGTCGATCCTGAGAAGTTGAAGGAAGCATTGGAACACTGGAAGGATGTTGAAGCAGAGGTTCGTAGCGAAGGCATTTCCTTCTTCGAAGGAATGCGTCTTCTCTCAGGCGCTAACCTCACCAAAGAGGAAGAGCGTGACGGCAACGCCGCGATCCACGAATGGACCGGGTTGACCGCCGGGCCGGAGCTCGACGCGATTCTCAAGGGTCTGCGTGCTCCGGAAACTCAGCAGGAGAAGGCCCCCGCCGATTTGAAGGCCGAGCTGCGTCCTTACCAGCAAACGGGCTACTCGTGGCTGCGGTTCGTCGCGCGACTGGGCCTGGGCGCGTGCCTGGCCGACGACATGGGACTCGGCAAGACGGTCCAGGTCATCGCGCTGCTGCTCGACCTGAAGCGAGACCCACAGAAGCGAGCCAGCTTGCTCGTTGTGCCAGCGTCGTTGATCGCCAACTGGAAGTCGGAGCTCGCGAAGTTCGCGCCCAGCCTCACCTTCGCCGTGGCCCATCCCTCGGAGGGAAACACCAACGGCGGCGCGATCAAAGCGTCCAACGCCGACACGTACGATGTCGTTGTGACCACCTACGGCATGCTCGTGCGCACGGACTGGATCAAGAAGCACGACTGGAGGCTGCTGGTCCTCGACGAGGCCCAGGCGATCAAGAACTCCGGCACCAAACAGACCCGCGCCGCCAAGGAGCTTACCGCTGGCTGCCGGATCGCCATGACCGGCACGCCCGTCGAGAACCGGCTCTCGGACCTCTGGTCCCTTTTCGATTTCCTGAACCCCGGCCTGCTCGGAACCGCCAAGGAGTTCAGCTCGTTCGTCAAACGGCTCCAGGATGCGCCCACCCCGTCGTTCGAGCCGCTCAGGAACCTTGTGCGACCCTACATCCTCAGGCGCCTGAAGACTGACAAACGCGTGATCGCCGACCTGCCGGACAAGACCGAGGTCAAAGCCTACTGCACCCTCAGCAAGCACCAGGCCGCCCTTTATCAGAAGGCGGTCGACGACCTCGCCGAGCAACTGGAAAATGCCGACGGAATCCAGCGCCGGGGGATGGTTTTGGCGCAATTGATGCGGCTGAAACAGATTTGCAATCACCCCGCGCAGGTGACCGGCACCAACGACTACCTCGCCGACCGGAGCGGCAAGTTTCGCCGCCTGGCGGAACTGGCCGAGGAGATTGCGTCGCGGCAGGAGAAAGTCCTCGTCTTTACGCAGTTCCGCGAGATCACGGAGCCGCTGGCGGGCTTTCTCGCCACCCTCTTCGGCCAGTCGGGCCTGGTGCTGCACGGGGCGACGAGCGTCAAGAAACGGAAGGAGCTCGTCGATGCGTTTCAGCGGGAAGACGGTCCCCCATTCTTCGTGCTGTCGCTCAAGGCCGGCGGCACCGGCCTGAACCTGACGGCGGCCTCGCACGTCATCCACTTCGACCGTTGGTGGAACCCCGCGATCGAGAACCAGGCGACCGACCGCGCCTTTCGAATCGGTCAAAAGAAGAACGTCCTGGTGCATAAATTTATCTGCCGGGGCACCGTCGAGGAGCGGATCGACGAGATGATCGCCCAGAAAGTTCACGTCGCCACAGAAGCGATCGGCGGCGAGGATTCGGGCGAAACCTTGCTGACGGAAATGGACGATGCTACGCTGCTCGCGTTCGTCAAGCTCGATTTGAACCAGGCAACGTCCGACTGATCGGACACAAGGTGAGCGACACCCATGGGCAGGTACGACGATTACTGGGGCTATAAGCCTTACGTTCCCGTGGCACAGCGACGCGCTCAGGCGGAGCGTGAAGTCGCCAAGCGGATCAAGAAGGGACAGGCGATTGCGCCCGTGCGCATCGAGGGGCGCACCATCGCTTCGACCTTCTGGGGTAAGGCCTGGTGTACCAACCTCGAGAGTTACAGCGACTTCGCCAACCGCCTGCCGCGCGGGCGGACATACGTGCGCAACGGCTCCGTCGTGCATCTGAAGATCAGCAAGGGGCGGATCGAGGCCCTGGTGAGCGGGTCGGAGGTTTACGAGGTTAACATCGATATCGCCGCGCTGCCGAAAGAGGACTGGAGCCGGTTGAAGTCGCAGTCCGTCGGCAAGATCGGCACCCTCGTCGAGCTGCTCAAAGGCAAGCTCTCGAAGGCCGTGATGGAGCTGGTGACCGAGAAAGGGCACGGGCTCTTCCCGAAGCCGAAAGAGATCCACATGCGCTGTAGTTGCCCCGATGGCGCTTACATGTGTAAACATATTGCCGCCGTTATGTACGGCATTGGCAACCGGTTTGACACCGCGCCGGAAATGCTGTTCGAACTGCGTGGAGTGGATCATCTGGAACTGATCGAGCAAGCGATCCCCGCCGCTCCCCTTGGCACCGGTTCCAACGCCCCCACGATCGCGAACGATGATCTGGGCGCCATCTTCGACATCGAGATTGGCGACGGAGCCGCTGTGCAAGCGGAGGCCCCGGTTTCAGAAAAACCCGCGGCAAAGAAGCCCCGCGCCCCAAAGAAAGCCGCAGCCGCGAAGGCAGCCCCTGCAAAGCCGGCCGCAAAGAAACCCGGGACCGCGAAGAAGGCTGTGGCCAGCGACGATGCGGTCACCGTTCCCACGAAGAAGGCCGCCGCAACGAAAGCCGCCGCAACGAAAGCCACCCCCAAGACCGCGAAAAAGCCAGCCACGAAACGCGCCGCGAAGGAAAAGGCGAAAAAGCCGCGTTAAGGCAACAGCGGCGTTCCCGGAGTTCGAACGCTGCCGGAGCCCTTTCGGGCTCGTACGACGTCAACACTCCACACCGTGTTCCTTTTCCCGAACACGGTGTCGAGTTTGGTCAGCGCACTTCTTAAAAAGCTCAAAACCACCCGCCCGCGGCCATTGGCGCTTGCGAGTATGCAGCCTAGGTTCGAGTGTCGAGTCCAAGCCCGGATGCCTCTCTCCAAGGCAGGAATGCACGTGCGAGAGCAGCCCGGGATTGCGAAGGCGCCCAACGGAATTCGACAACGTACCCTGGAGCCTCTGGTCATGACCTCTCGCGCCGCGCGACGCGAATCGAGCGGAAACTCCCCGCTCCAGATCTATCTCCACGACATTAACGACACACCATTGCTCACTGCGCAAGAAGAGCGCGAGTTGGCCGAGCGTGTATCGCTAGGCGACCCGTATGCGCGTGAGCATATGGTGAAGGCGAACTTGCGCCTTGTGGTCAACATCGCGCGCGGGTACGTCGGTAAGGGACTGTCGCTGGAAGACCTGATCGAGGAAGGGAACCTCGGCCTGATGCGAGCCGTCGAGGGATTCGACGGCATGATGGACACTCGCTTCAGCACGTATGCCAGCTACTGGATCAAGCAATCGATCCGTCGCGCCGTGATGAACCAGGGGAAGCCCATCCGCCTCCCCGCCTACATGGTCAGCCTTCTGGCCAAGTGGAAGCGCGTCAGTCACGTGCTCACCGAGCGTCTCGGACGTCCCCCCACACCCGACGAAGTGGGCAAGGTGCTCCGGCTCTCGAAGAAGAAGGTCGGCATCGTCGCCAAGGCGATCAAGGTCAACAACCTGATCCCTCACTCCGAGGGCAACGAAGACGAGAACTTCGCTCTCGACGACGTCCTGACGGACGACCGCTCGCGTGCGCCCGACGATCTGCTGATCGAGTCGGACGACCTCGACCGCATCTTCCAGCGGATCGAACAGTTGGAGAACCGCGAAGCCACGGTCATCCGCATGCGGTTCGGCCTCGAACCCTACTCGCCCATGACCCTGCGCGAGGTGGGCGAAAACCTCGGCCTTACCCGCGAACGCGTCCGTCAACTCGAGAATCAGGCGATCCTGAAGCTCATGGTCGCTCTGAATGACGAGATGCGCGGCCAGGTGGGGAACTAAAACGGTCCTATCGGATAATGCGCAGGGCCGGCAATCGCCGGCCCTACATTCGGAATGGCAGGAGGTCTCACTGACCCCTGTCGCAAGCTGACTTGCCGACTCATCGCGAGCCCCTGCGCCGTGGGGGCGAACGGGCAAAAAAGGCCCGACAGGCGAGTTGAGCACGTCCCAGCCCTCGGCGCGAGCGCAGACGGAGGAGGGGCGTAACCCGTTCCTGCAGTCCCGAGAACGCGAACCGCTCGATTGGCGGACGCCCCTCGAAGGCGCGAGGGACGAGGTCTCGGCGAGGTCCCAACCGTTGCGACGTCATCACGAGCGAGCGACCGAACGTCGAAGGCAAGGCTTCGACAGGGTGCACAACACTCGGGACCGGCACGGCCGTGGGACTGACCGTGCAAGCGTCATCCCTCGAATCGATACCCGGTTCGAGGACCGTCGCGTCCGACGCAGTACGTCCCTCTTCGGCCGCTTCACTGATAGGCTCAGTGGGAACGTTCGATTCGAGCGTCGGTGCGTCGACGGCAAGATCCTCTACGGATGTTACCAACGAGGAGACGTCGTCCGGCAGCGGACTGTCGGTGACCGTCTCCGGATCGGCCACTGCGGGCTCCGGCTCGATTTCGCGATCTTCGCGATCGGCGGCCAGCGCGGGCTCAGCCTCGACCGCCAGGGCGGTGTCGACCTCGTCGCGCGGGGCATCGTCTGAAACCGGCGATAGGAGCGCGTCGGCCGGCTCCGGCTCCGCCGGTGTGGCGGACGGCTCGTCCGCGACCGGAGTTGCCGGAGCCTCAACGCGGACGAATTTGCCCGGTCCGACCCGAATCCAGGTCACCTCGGTAGCGGGCGGTTCAACGACCGGCGCGGGCTTGACTTTACGTGTCCGAGTCCGGGCACGTTTGGTTTTGACGCCGACCGGACCGGTGTCCGATTCGAGCGAGGATCCCGATCCTTCCACCGGTCGGGAGACCGTTGCGTCGTCCACGGCGCTGCGATCGCCCCGCTCGGATTCCTCAGCGCGTGCTTCTCCCGATCCGATCCCTTGGGACTCGGACTCGACCGGCTCTCGATGTTGTCGCGCGTGACCGCGCGGATCGATCGCCGGCCAGAGCAGCCAGCCCATAAGTACCAGGTAGGGAGGGACGAGCCAGACCGAGGCCCAGAAGGCCATCGCCAGGCTCGTCGCCAGCATCGAAACGGCCAATGCGGCTGGCCAGACCCACGCCCGCACGCGAGCGAGGGACAGCCGCGGCCGCAACGACCGCGATGCTTCAAGCGGTTGTGAGGAAAGAGCGGGTTCGTCACGTTGCACGTGGTGTCGCTCCAGGTCTTCCGGGGCCGGCAGCGCCGCCCAACCACCTGTGACGGTTTATCGGAAGACCCTCACGCTCGACTGGCGTCCTCTCGGGCCAAAGCTCGGGACCTTGGAGTCACGGCTGGCACGGAGCGGACAACCGCGCGATCGGGGATTCTCGTTGCGTTCCCGGCATTCCCTAACTGCTGCTCTCGCTCGATGATCGGACGTATAGTATCCGTTAGCTCGCGGTTCCGGGGTATCTCGAAGTATTCGAGGCAAATAAACTAGATCAATTTAGAATCTCATCAATAGCCCGGACGAACCAAGAGGTTGGCCTTCGACGAGCCGCGGGGCAAGCGGGCAGACAAGACCAGCCGCCGGGTTCACCGTTCGTTCTCAGAGTCCGAAGGCGTGAAGTTGCGTTCGCTGGCTACGGCTTTCGAAACTGAGGTCCGGCTCAATCGTTGAGAGTGCAGGGAGGTTCCAGGACGTGCGTTTTAACTGGCGGCTCGTTCCCCTCGCATCGCGCTCGCAAGACCGCGATGTTCGTGTCGTCGGGTCTTCCGGCGGCTGAAGCCCCGGCTGATCGCGAGGGCAACTCCGGCAAAAGTCAGCAGCGACGACGGCTCCGGAATGTTCTGAGGCGAGCCTGGTATGAGATCCGCGTCTACGTACAGATTATGATATGGAATATCTGGACGGAGCACAGCGTGCAGGGTAACCCCCATTCCCGGAAACCAGGATGGCAGTTCGCTCAGGGTCACCCCGGGTTGCAGAATCAAGTTGGTCGCAACCGCACTGCCCGACACCGTGACGGGTATTATATCGTTGGCCGATTGAATGGGACCGTAGCTGCCGGAAATGGGGCCTGACAAGGTTTCGGTCGCGGCGACGCCCGGGTTCCCGTTCAGCCCACTCAGGGTCACTTGCATGTTGAACGAACTGGTAAACGGATACACCTGCCCCGGGGAAGGGTAAACGAACGGCTGAATGAGGACGTTGATCGGCTCGTCGGTGATTGCGAACCACTGACCACTGACACCGCTGGTCGCGTCATCGGGGATTCCCGAGGCAGCGAGCGGAAAGTCCGCAAGTAAAGGTGCACCGAACGCCGTGCCCGTGAATGTCAGGATGAGAGGATCCGCGTGCGCCGAGGAACAGAGGGCGAATCCGATGATCGCGAGACCGAGAGTTGCAAGAGTCACCAGGCGCATTTCGCTCCTCCTTGAGTGTTCACGACATTGTCGCGAGCGCAAAGAATTGAGGATGTACCTCTTCCTGTCAATATTAAACGGCTGCGTTTCTACTCCGACGGCCACGTCGGGACATGCATTTTAACGGACAGTTCGTTTCCTCGGAGCCGCGCTCCAAAGCAACTGGGGGACGCCAGGACGCGCACTGTAGCTAGCGGTCCGGTTCCGCAGAATCTCGTGCACGGGTCAGCGAAGTGCACGTTCTGCCGTCTGCCAACGGCGCAACCCAATCGGACCGGTGAATTCGATTGCGGACGACTGTGATTCGCACGATCATGTGCCCTTGGGTCGCGACCCGCGGAATTCGACACCATTCGGCCGACGAGGTGATCTTATGTCCTGGTGGCAAAGGTTCGTCAAGAAGCTACGTGGTGATTCCGGAGCCGACGAACCCGGTGGGTGCGACCACAGCACGATCGCGCTCCGTCAGGGAACGGCGGAATTCGAGTGGTTCGTGGCGCAGGCCGAGATCGAGGCAGGCCACAGCCTCAAGCACGGCGCGTCGCACCTCGCCAACCTGCTCCTGTTCGACCCAGGCCACGCGGAGTGGGTCGAATTGCTCGAGCGATATCTGGCGGCCGCGGGCTCCGATCCTGAGTCATTGATCCCGCGCGGGGAGCAACTCTACACGGGTACCGAGGCCCTGCGCGCCTACATCTGGCACAAGCAGGGGCGGCTCGCGGATGCGATCGTGCTGCTGGTGAATGTCGTCGAAGCCAAAAAGACCCTGCGCTACCTGGAGACGTGGGGCCTGAGCTGGCTCGAGCCCCTGGGCGTCATGGAAACGTTGCCTCTCGAGACGGGACTCCGTCTCCTCTCGTCCACGCTCATCCGATTCCCCGAAGCCAGACAGTCGCCGCTCCCGCAACTTCGCGAGGTCGAGCGTTGGGCGCGGCTCGCCGAACGTTTGGGTTCGGTCCATCCCGACAATGGCCAGCTCCTCATGTTCACGGCCGGCCTCCTCCGCAAGGCGGGCCGACTGGACGACGCCGAGGCCGCGGTCGAGCGCGCCATGGGACCCGGTGAGAGCTGGTACCTGGCTACAGCCCTGGGGTTGATCCTGCGCGAAAAAGGCGATCCCGAGGGGGCCGCAGAGGCGTTTCGGGTGAGCCAGCAGATCGACCCCAACAACTTCAGCGTCTACCTCGAAGCGGGCGACACCTTCTTCGGAGTCCAACAGTGGCCGGCGGCCCTGGCCTGGTACGACGAACTCCTCGCTCGAGAACCGCATCAAGAATGGGCCATGCCGTCCGCTCTCTATTGCCGTTGGAAGATGAGCGGCGAGGAAAAGCACCTCAACGAAGTGGTCGCGCTCATGAAGGCGGGCGACCGGCGCGCGGGCATACTTTGCCAGCGGGCGTTCTGGGCCGAACCGGACGAACCCAGCGACGCCACCGCGAGCCTGTTGCGTCACTTTCGCCAATCCATCGTCGACGACCCATCGAAGGCACCGCAGGGCGAAATCCGCATCGGCCTCGCTTGCCTCGAAGCGCCCAGCAACCACCTGGCGTTTCGTCTCGAAGGCGAGGCCATCGGCCGCGAGCTGCGGTTACGGATGGCGGTGGATCGCGTGCCGTCGCCGGACCCTCGCGAGCCGATCGCGGATGTGAAATACCGGATCTGGACGTACGACGGCATCCAGCCGATTCCTAACCTCCCGCCCCCCTCCGCGGACGTCGTGGAGCGCGTCGCCGCGCTGGCGTCGATCCCGTACGACGAGCTGACGAACTGGGCCGGGGCCAGTCGTGCGGCCGAGGCACTCGGTCCCGAGCGGGTCGGCGAAATCCTTGCAGTGCTCGTGCATCCCCCGGCCGTTCCGCAAGGAAAGACCGCGCTCGCCTAGCTCCCTCGCGTCCATCGCGCGGCGCTCGCCATCGCGGCACAGGTGGACGACGGCTGGGAAGGGTCAACGCGGCGCGAGGCCCTGCGGTCCATCCTGCTCGGTCCCCAGGACTGGCCGACCAACGCCGCCATCGAAATCCTCACTCGTCTCGCTCGCGAACGCGAAGCCATCGCACCCGACGTCCACGACGCCTTCCAGCTCCTGGCCGACCATCGGCCCGACTTCGGTGCCTGTCCGTGGGAATTGTGCCTGTACCGACACTGGGTCGAGCTCCCTCACCTGTTCCCGAAGGAGAAGGAAGATCTTCAGCGGACTCTCAAGGAGCTCGAGGAGCAGGAAAACGAAGGGAACGCGTAAACCGCGGCTCGACATCGCGACAACGGTAAACCAGGGAGACTTCAGGGCACACCTTGTCACTAAGGGATCCGATGGAGCCTGATACGGCACTGCCTTCAAGAGCACATTATGGATCGGCACGCGACAACTCAAAGGAACGCCGGCACACGCATTTTAGCGCGCGGCTCATTTCCGCGGAATCTCGCTCACGGTCACTGAAATCGACGTACATCGTCCACGCATTATGACGATACTAACGCCCCTCCCCGGAACCACCGGATATGTGACTCTTCCAGCGGCACCATCACTTCCGTGTGGACGGGGATCGCACGGGGTGTGTAGTGCTCGATCGGGCGGGTCGATGGGGCATCGGCGAGATACCGATGGCTGTTCAGAGCGCCGGCGATGGCGCCGTCACGCGACATGACGATGCGTACGGGATCTTCGTTGCCAACCGGGTCCGCATAGAGCTCGACGCGAATCGAATCGGGGGCAATTTCCCCCATGTAGAGTTGCGCGTCGAAGTGCCAGATGCCCTCGCCGGGCGTGACGCGCACCTCTCCGAAACGCACATCCTTCCAGTTGGCGCCGAGCATGCGGCTCCACGTGACGAGGTCCCTGGCGACGCGACCGTTGTCGGCGGCGCGTCGGCGATAAGTCCTGGCGGCGCTCAGATAGAGGCTTTCGACATACTCGCGGACCATACGATTGCCACTGAACCGGGGGGTGAGCCGGGCCATGCTTTGCCGGACACGCTCGATCCATTGGCGAGGAAGCCCTGTCTCGTCGCGACGGTAGAACTCGGGGATGATTTGTGTTTCCAGGAGAGAGTACAACTGCTGCGCTTCGGCGGCATCCCAGCCAGGCTCCGTGTGGTTACCACCGTCGCCGAGTGCCCAGCCAACCTCGGGTGAATACGCTTCGGCCCACCAACCGTCGAGCTCCGAAAGATTGAGCCCGCCGTTCGCCAGGACTTTCATGCCGCTCGTGCCGCAGGCCTCCCAGGGTCGGCGCGGGGTGTTGATCCAGACGTCGATGCCGCCGACGAGCTCCTGCGACAGAGCCATGTCGTAGTCTTCCAGAAACACGGCCCGGTCGAACATGTCCGGCCGACTGGTAAATCGAACCAACGCTTGCACGAGCTGCTTGCCGCCGAAATCCGCCGGGTGCGCCTTGCCGGCCACGATCAGTTGAACGGGGCGATCGGGGTTCGTCAGAAGACGGGCCAGGCGTTCGGGGTCGTGAAGCAAAAGGTTGGGACGCTTGTATTCGGTGAAGCGCCGCGCGAACCCGAGGGTTAGCGCATTGGGATCGAGCACGTGCTCGGCCCGTCGCAGACACTCATCCGCCCCACCCTGCTCGTGCAGTTGCCGGCAGAGTCGACGACGCACGTAGGCGACCAGGTGCTGTCGCAATTCTGCCCGGAAGGCCCAGATGTCCGTATCCGACGACGCGGCGATCTGGCAGGGCAATTCATCGATGGCCCCTCGCCAGCGGTTGACGCCGCAGGTTTTCAGCCAGAAGCGATCGGCGGCGGGAGAATCCCATGAGGATTGGTGTGCCCCGTTCGTCACGGAGCTGATAGGCACCTCCGCCCAAGGCCACTCGGGAAAGAGCCGGCCGAAGAGCAACCGGCTCACCTGCCCGTGGAGCGAGCTGACGCCGTTGATGAAGCCCGAGCCGCGCACCGCCAGGTAGGCCATGTTAAAGGGCTCGCGTGGGTCGGCTGGATTCGCGCGACCCAGACCCAGAAACTGCTCGAGGGAGATCCCAAGCATCTCGGGCACTCGAGCAGCGTAGTGCGCGAGCAATTCCGGTTCAAAGCGATCGAAGGCCGCATCGACCGGCGTATGCGTCGTGAACACGTTTCCCGGACGAGTGGCGCGCAGCGACTCTTCGAACGTCGCTCCCGCACGCCGCATGAAACTGTGCGCCCGCGCCAGGACGGCGAACGCCGCATGACCTTCGTTGAGGTGGCACACGTCGACGTCGAGCCCCAACGATTCAATCACCCGCCACCCACCGATTCCCAGGACGATCTCCTGAAGCAAACGCCGTTCGCGGTCGGTCGTGTAGAGCGTCGACGTGATGGCACGGTCCCAGGGACGATTCAACGGATCGTTGCTGTCGAGCAGATACAGCGGAATCTTGCCGACCTGAACCAGCCAGATACGCAGAATCAGATCACGTCCCGGAAGCGCCAGCTTGATGCGCAGCCAACCGCCGTCGCGATCCCTGACCGGCGTGACGGGGAGGCTGATGGGATCGTTATAGGGGAATGCTTCGAGCTGCCAGCCGTCGGCATTCAGGACCTGGTTGAAGTAGCCCTGCTGATAGAGCAGGCCGATCCCGATGGCTGGGACTCCGAGGTCGCTCGCCGTCTTGAGATAGTCGCCAGCCAGCACGCCGAGCCCGCCGGAATAAATCGGCAACGCCTCCGAAAGGCCGAATTCCATGCTGAGGTAGGCAACACTGCGGAGCTCGTCCGGAGAGTGGTTACGGGCAAACCAGCCGGGCTCCTGGAGATACTGGCGACGCTTTCCAAAGATTTGATCGAGTTGCTCCTTCAGCGCAGGATCCCTTGCCGCAGCCTCCAGCCGGCTCTGCGAGACGTTCTGCAGGATCAGGTAAGGATTCCTGGTCCGCTCCCACACTTCAAGATCGAGCGTCTTCCAGAGCTCGTCTCCGCTCTGATTCCAGTTCCAGGAAAGGTCGAGGGCCAGCTCGGTGAGCGGTTCCAGGCCGGCAGGCAGAGCGCGATTCAGGTAGTGGTACATCCGAATAGCCTTTCACGACGCCGTTATGGTCAAGTAGAGAGTATAGAAGTTGCGCGAACGAATTGTCAGGCGTCTGGGAATTCAGAAACGCGTCCCATCATCAGGCCCGAGGCTCGCCGCGATGCCATCGCAAACCGACCGGCCGGTACCGAAACACGCGCCGTCGATCGTTTCGCCCGGCGCATCGCCGGAAATCGCGTCAGCAGCGATCGAAGAGGCATTGTTAAGGCTTGGTGTGAATCCGGAATTGGGCCTCTCGGGCGACGAGGTTGAGCGCCGGCTGAAGGAGCATGGCTACAACGAAGTGCCCGAACACAAGCGGAATCCGATCCTGGCTTTTCTGAAAAAGTTCTGGGGCCTCTCGGCGTGGATGCTCGAGCTTATCATCGTGCTCTCAGCCGTTCTTCATAAGTATGCAGATCTGGTCGTCGTGAGCGGGCTGTTGGTCGTCAATGCCGTCCTGAGCTTTGCGCAGGAGCGGAGGGCAACGGGGGTCCTGGAGGCGTTGCGACGGCGGCTCCAGGTAAGCGGGCGCGTACGGCGTGATTCTTCATGGCGTCTCATCCCAGCGCGAGAGCTTGTCCCCGGCGATATCGTCCGCCTCCGAACCGGTGATATCATTCCGGCCGACGTGCGGCTCCTGTCCGGATCGCTCCGGGTCGATCAGTCGGCACTGACCGGCGAGTCGAGGGATGTCGACAAGGAGCGGGGAGACGTGCTTTCATCGGGTTCGGTCGTGCGCCGAGGGGAGGGGAACGGGGTCGTGATGTTGACCGGAGCGGCGACCTACTTCGGTCGCACGACCGAGCTTGTACAGCGCGCTCGGCCGACGCTCCATATCGAGGCGGTCGTGGCGAAGGTCGTGCGCTGGCTCTTTGTGATCGTGGGCGTGCTGCTCACCGTCGTGGCCGTGCTCTCGACGCTTCGAGGCGTGCCGCTCGTCGAGATGCTCCCGTTGCTGCTCGTCCTGCTAATGAGCGCAGTGCCTGTCGCCCTGCCGGTGATGTTCACGGTCGGGATGGCTGTCGGTGCGGCCGAGTTGTCCCGGCACGGCGTGTTGGTCACGCGGCTCAGCGCCGCCGAAGATGCCGCGACCATGGACGTGCTTTGCGTCGACAAGACGGGGACGATCACGATGAACCGGCTTGCCGTCACCGGCGTTATGGTCCTCGCCGGCGCGACCGAGTCTGAAGTGTTGCAGGCGGGAGCGCTGGCGTCGCAAGAGGCGAACCAGGATCCGATCGACCTGGCGTTTCTCGCCGCCGCGCACGAGCGTCGACTCTTTGACGGGGGCGATCCGGTCGTTCCGATCTCGTTCAAGCCCTTCGACGCAGCGAATCGCCGGACCGAGGCGGTGGTGGAGCGAGGGGGCCAGCGTCATCGCACGATGAAGGGCGCCGTCGGAACCATTGCGGAGCTCTGCGGGCTGTCGGCGGCGGAGACTGCGGAACTGGAGTTGTGCGCGACGGAGTCGGCCGCGAAGGGTTATCGGACGCTGGCCGTCGCCCGAGGACTGGAAGCCGGACCAGTCGAGCTCATAGGGCTGGTCATGTTGAACGACCCTCCTCGTCCGGATGCGAAAGCACTCATCGCCACGCTCCGAGACCTCGGCATTGGCGTGAAGATGCTCACCGGCGACGGGCTACCGGTGGCGCGCGAGATCGCACAAACGGTTGGGTTGGCTAACATCCAGCACGTTGCCGATTTGAAAGCGAGGCAGGCGGCCGATGGCGAAGCGCGGAGCGAACTGCTGTCCGGTGTCGATGGCTTCGCGGAAGTGTATCCCGAGGACAAATACATCGTCGTAAAGAATCTGCAGGCAGCGGGACACGTCGTCGGGATGACCGGTGACGGCGTCAACGACGCGCCCGCGTTGCGGCAGGCCGAGGTAGGGATCGCCGTCGCGAGCGCAACGGACGTCGCCAAAGGGGCGGCCAGCGTTGTGCTCACCGAGCTTGGACTGTCGGAGATCGTCACCCTGGTCGAGCAGGGTCGGACGATCTATCAGCGCATCTTAACGTGGATCCTCAACAAGATCAGCCGGACGATCCTGAAGGCGGCGTTTGTCGCGATCGCGTTCGTCGTAACGGGGAAGTTCGTGATCTCTGCCTTTGCCATGCTGTTGCTCGTGTTCATGACCGATTTCGCCAAGATCGCCCTGGCGACCGACGACGTGCGCTGGTCGCGGAAGCCGGAGACGTGGAACATCGGCGGTTTTATCCTCATTTCCGCCGTGCTGGGCGTAGCGATGGTCGCGGAAACCCTCCTCCTCCTGACCCTCTGCTGGTCGCCGTTCGGACTGGGCACGAACGATCATGCCTTGCATACGTTCAGTTTTCAGACACTCCTCTACTTCGCCGTGTTCTCGATCGTGTCGGCGCGCGAGCGACGGTGGTTCTGGACAACGAAGCCGAGCAACCTCCTGGCCGCGGCTCTGGTCCTGGACATCCTGGCGGGGACGCTCGTGCCGTTCGCGGGCCTGCCCGGTTTGACGCCCCTGTCCCCCACGCACACGGTTGCGGTCTTCGGTTACGCCATGCTCGCGTGCCTCGTGGTCAACGACGCCCTCAAGGTCACGATGATTCGGGCCAGCGCGTGGGGTCGTCGAGATCGAGTCGAAGAATGACCATCGCGACGGGTCCGGGGAAGACCAACCCGCAACCAGCGAGGGCTCTAAACGTCGTTCCTTCTACTCGAGGGTATGCTTGCGGTTCGCGATTGTGCCCGGCATCGCCGGCCGATTCGCCGGTTACCCGTTCCAGCTCTTCCCATCCCACGCGAGCACCCGCTCCAGCAGCGCCACCACGTCCTCACTGAAGACGCGGAACAGCACCTCCCCTTTCTCCGACGTGGCCCCCCGCGGATCGCCGATGTGGCCCGGCTCAGTCCGTTCCTTGGTGATCCACCCCCGGTTCGCGGGCTCGAACGCATTCCCAAACGGGACTGGCTCCGTCTGGGCAAGATTGACGACGAGCTGCGGCGCGAGGCGCAGAACCATGGACGTCTCCCACTCGCACGCGTGCCCCATGCGGTCTTGCTTGATCGACGGATCAACCTCGTGGGGCTTGCCGCCGAGGCTCCAGTAGGTGCTCGCGAGCAAGAGGAGGTCGGAGCGCTCGCGATGCCGCTGCCGGACCTCGAAGACCGCCTGCTGCGACGGCACGATGTTGCCGCCGTGGCCGTTCAACAGAACGAGCCGGCGGAAACCTTGCATGATCAGGTTCTCAAGCAGGTCGCCGAGCATGTCGAGATAGGTCCGCGGTCCCGCGGAGAGCGTCGCCCCGAAATCGAGGTGGTGATGCGAGTTGCCCAACCAGAGCACCGGCGCCCAGATCACGCGGTCGCCCAGACGCTCCGACGCTCGCCGTACAACCTCGCCCAGCAACATGCTGTCGGTGAACACGGGCATGTGCCGTCCGTGCTGCTCCAGAGCCGCGATCGGCACCACCACCGGCACGTCTCTCGACAACGCCGCCACCGCGGACCAGGTCATCTCTTGAAGCTTCATTGACGGCCGTCCTTCTGAAAAGTGGATCCCGATGCGAGATTGGACGATCGTGGGGGGTTCAGGATGGTAGATCCAAGATGACGGATGCAAGATGGCAGATGCGCAAGGCAGATGCCGAACGACGATCGGCTCGGACCTTCGTAATCACCGGTTTTGCATCTCCCATCTTGCATCTGCCATTTGCCATCTAGCATCTGCCATCCAATAAACTCACCTCTTCAGATGATACAAATTCAGATGCTCTAGCATATCCAAGATCCAGGGATGGCTCCAGGGCATGCGCAAAGCATAGCCGACCGACATTACTGAAACGAAGAGCGCCGCCAGCGTCAACCAGCGCACAGTTCGACGCTCCTGGCCCCCTTCCACGCCCGGAGGGAGGACGATGAGCCAGAAGGGAATGACCCAGAACAGCCAGCGTAAGCCCTGCGTGGACCCGCCGTAGTTTCTTGCCTTGGGGTTCCACGTGTAAAACGCAATCATCCCGACCGTGAGGAGCAGCGTAAGCCAGGCCGTCGCCTTCAAGGGCCGATCGCGGCCGAAGATGATGCGCAGCGTTCCGATCAGTGAAAACAGAAAAATTGGCGAGAGCGAGAATACGCCGTGATGGCCGACCGTCATGTGCATCAAGTAGACGCTATACGGCTCCTTGAACCGGGGCAGGTTGAACCAGCTTGAGCCCGGCTTCGGTTCCGGCGTGGAGGTCGGCTCCGTGGTCACGGGCAGGTTGAACCAGTCCATTTCGAGCGGCGTGGTCCAGTAGCTTCCCTCGAAGTTGTAAGCCCGCGTGCCGAATTCCTCATACACGGGTTTGAACTGGCCGAGCGCTACGTATTGCGTCGCCAGAAACGCGATACACGGCAACGCCGCGGCCGGCACGAAGTAGAAAAGCGTCGAGCGCGGAAAGCGACACAACATGATCAGAAACAAGAGCACGCCGAACAGCGCCGCCGGGAGCTCATTGCAGGCGCAAAAGGCCCCCCAGAAACCGGCGGCGGCAAACGCCCAGGGCGAGCGAACGCCCTCATCCCAAATGCGGATCAGCGCATAGAGGGCGAAGAAGGCCGAGGCCGCCGCGATCGTGTGGTTGTTCAGGGTCTGCACGAATGTGGACAGGTACGTGCCCCAGGCACCGGCGACCAGGCAGAAGAACCAGGTCCAATCGTTCGCCGCGTACCGGTCGAGCAAGCGAGCATAGAGAATCAGGAACACGAACATCGGGACCACGTTCAAGAGCACGACGATCGACTTGAAGTAGAAGACCGAAACCGGCCACTGCGCCGGTTCCTTGGGCGTCTCCATGACGTGCTCGATCTCGCCCGGCTTGCCTTCGATCGGCTTATCGACCCAGCGCGGAAGGCGTGCCTGGAGCTCGAGTTTGTCGAGCGGTACGCCCGTCGCCTTGCGCACGGGATAGAGCAGGCCCGCAATCAGGGTGGGCAACAACGGTGGCTTGCTCGAGTAGTAACGAAGGACCGGTTCCCCTTCCTTCCACGACTTCGGCGCAAGCGAGTACTCCACCTTCTTCAGCACTCCCCCCCCTGCCCCAGGGTCAGAGAGCTTGTCGGGCTTCTTCACCTTGTCCTGCGTCTTGGCTTGCCAGGGGCACTCGTCGATCGCGTACGTCCCCCGCTCGAGCAGGCTCCAGACCGTGCACCAGCGCGAAATGTCGTTCGCTCCCAGTTGCGACTTGAGGTTCAGCGTCAGGCCCAGCGCCTGCGCCGTCGCGGCGCCGATGACCAGCAAGGCCACGAACTGACGCGCTTGGGAACGGATCGGTTGCTCGGGGTAATATTCGTCGGAGTAATCGTTCATGGGGCCATTCGGGATCAGAGGATCAAAGGGTTTCCTCGATGTTGTCGGTGGGTTCCACGGTCTCGGCGATGCTGTACGTATCCCCGGCGCGGATGTTGTAGGAGGTCACGAGCTCGGCGAGGATGCCGAGAGTGATGAGCTGCGTACCCACACCGAGGAAGGTCGCCGAGTACAGGAGAAGCGGGCGGTCACCGATCGGGCGATTGGTGGGGTTGAGCCAGAGGAGGGCCATGTACAGCAGCCCCAGGCCGCCGAGACTCAAAAGGCCCAGACCGATCGCACCCAGAATGTGCAGGGGGCGCTGACTGAAGCGGGTCAGGAAGCGGACGGTGATCAGGTCGAGCAGCCCTTTGATGAAGCGCGCGACTCCGTACTTCGACGACCCGAACTGCCGAGGGCGGTGGTTCACCTCGATCTCACCAACCCGGAACCCCTTGGCGTGCGCCAGGACCGGGACGAACCGGTGGAGCTCGCCGTAGATGCCAACCTCGCGCAGGACCTGGCGGCGATAGACCTTGAAGCCGCAGTTGTGGTCGTGCAGGTGACAGCCCGTCAGGTAGCTGACCATGCCGTTGAAGACGCGGCTCGGATAGACCTTGTGCCACGGGTCGTGCCGCTTGCGCTTCCAGCCGCTGATGACGTCGAAGTCGGGATCGAGCTTGGCCAGGAACCGGGGGATCTCGGCCGGGTCATCCTGGAGATCGCCGTCGAGGGTGAACACGATCGACCCGCGCGCGGCCTCGAAGCCAGCGGTGAGCGCGGCGGCCTTACCGAAGTTGCGGCGGAAGCGAATTCCGCGCACGCGGCTGTCGCTCTTCACAAGTTTCCGCACCACGTTCCAGGAGTCGTCCCGACTGCCGTCGTCAACGAATAGGATTTCGGCCTGACCGAGAGCATCGTCGGCGAAGACCCGGTCCAGCTCCGCGTGAAGTTGGGTGAGGCTTTCCGCTTCGTTGTGCAAGGGGATGACAACGCTGATCATAAGTCGGCGGGCCTCGGCAAAGGGGGACGGACGACCGAAAGCACCGCGGCAATCGCGAGCTCGGCGACGACCCACGTCAGCCGGAGCGCCAGTGCGGAGACGACCGCGAGGTCGGTCCCGACGACGGGAGCGAGCGTCGCGAAGAGCACCCCCTCACGCACCACGAGTCCGCCGGGAAAAATGGCCACCGCGAAGCCGGCCACCGTCGCCAGGGCCACGCTTGCGACCACCAGCGGCCAGAACGCCAGCGCAGGACCGCCAGGTACGATCGCGCGGATCACAGCCACCTGGCTCAGGCCGAGCAGAACCCAACCGGCAATCGACCAGAGCATCCCCTCCGCCAGCAGTCGCTGAGAGAACGCCGGCAGCGCCTCGGGTCCCACGCCGGGAAACGGCATGCTCGCCAGCTTCGAGAGCCGGGGGAAGACCCGCGGTTCCACCAGCAGCCAGAAGCCGACGCCGAGGCCGAGACTGAGCAAGAGGAGTGGCACGGGGATGACGTGCTCTCGGATCGAGAGATTCAGCGGAGGGACCGGCCGCAGGGCGAAACCCAGGGCCGCCACGAAGCCACCGGCGGCCATCATGGTCAGGGTCTCGTACAAAGTGGCGAACGCCGCCGTTGCCGGCCGGGCTCCGTACGAGCTCAGCAATCCTGCGCGCATGACTACCACCATCGCTTTGCCCGGAACGTATTTGCCAAGGTGGCTGATCAGGTAGGCCCGCAATGCGGGGGTATACGCCACCGGAGACTTACTTGCCTTGAGGATCCGCCCATAAAACACGCCGAATAGGCTTAGCCCAGCGACGTACAACGCCCCTCCGGCGACCATCCACACCGGGTCCACGTGCACGGAATGCCCCCGCTCCCGGAGGTCATGCCATGTCCGGACGATATGGCGTTCGACGGCCCAGAGCACCAGCAGGCCGACGAGGGCCTTCAATGCCCGTTTCACCCACTTTGTCCAGCCCGGTCGGGCCATGCTTACCGACGGCTCCCGAGGAAGTCACGATCCGGCCTGGAGGACGATCGAACCCAAGGTAGCGGCCGGTTGGCTTGGAAACAAGGGTGGACCATGGGCTTCGGAGCGGGGATACAATACAATCAGGACATGATCCGCGTTCGCTTCACCGACCTGGACGCCAAGAAACGCGCGATGGGCCGTCTCGCCGGGCGCTATTCGTCCAAGAGCTTTGGTACGGGCGAAATGCTTGTTCCTGAGCGAGCGCTGGGGTTTCTGGCAATCGAGAGCGTTTCTTTCCAGGTCGAAGGCCCCGCCACCTACGAGCAGCTTGCTCCGTCGTTACGGGATTCTGGTGCCTCTCCGGTTCAGTGAAAACCAGCTCGCCGTCGCTCATCTTTGTGGGCGTGGGTCAAGAAGCAGCCGAAAGCCACGATCGAAGGGTGAACTAGCCGAAACCATCGGTTGCGCGGCGCAGAGACGGCCTTCGGGTTTGCCCCCCTGCCCCGCGCCCTGTCAGAATAGGCAGTCGGTTACAAGGCGAGCCGGGATCCTGGCCGTCGATCGTTTTGGGCCTCGGAGGAAAGATCATCCGAAACATCACCTATTTCCGGTGCGCTCTCGCCGGCATCTTCGGTGGAATCCTGGTGATGCTGTTCCCGCCCGAGCCGGACATGCGCTGGCGAGGCCTTGCGCTGTTCGTTGTCGGCTGCATTGCGGCCGCAATTTACTCAGGGAAACTCTGGCCGGCGACCCTCCGAACCGGAAAGCGCGCCCGGAAGGGGCCCGCCTTCGATGTGCTCGATCCCCAGAATCCCGCCCCGGCGCAGGACAGCACACCGCTCATCGATGCGATGATCCGCGTGCGAAGAAAGCGCGATCGATCGAAACCGTAAATGGCCCCACGCGATCCCGTGAGTACGAACCCCAGGATCGCTCTCCCCCAACTCAAACGCACGTTCTTCCCACGCTCAATCCAGCTTGATCCGATAGTCGACATACAGCGGACGCTGAACCGTCGCGGCCCGGTTTTCGACGTCAAACTTATCGTTGGAGAGCTCGGCGGAGATGGACCTCTCGTAGGGGCGGCCTTACGGTTGCGGATGCATCCACGATCCCCTGCTCCGGCTTTTGAAGTTGCGCGTTTTCCTGAAAGTAGGGTCTGAACCGCCCGTCAGGGCGGTGAGGCCCGCCGAGGTTAAGCGATCGCGCAGGCCGGTAGGCCTCGCGCCGCTGTGCGGCGTTCCGACCCACCTTACGCCCGACGGGAGACCGGGAAAGGGTCCACACACAAAGTATCGATACAGAACCTGCGACTATACCGGTGAACGCTCACGGATAACGTCAGTAGACTTCTTTTGCTAACTCGCTACATATCGATAATACACTTTAAATTGTATCTATATTAGTAATCATATAAACAACTTTAACATAACTATTTATCTGGTCTTACTGCGGGTGTCTTGGGTTGAGTTTTCGTTTGACTGGCTGCCGGCTGTGTGTGTGGATTTCGGGCTACGCGGAAGCCGAAGAAGTTTCGCAGCGCTCCCGGTTCTTCCCACGACCGATGCCCCGAACGAGCGGTAATGGCGGGATCGTTATACCTACCGCCACGGCAGATCCGCCAGGTGGAAACGGGGGGGCCAGTCGGATCCGCACCGGGCGAATTCTTGTAGTAATTGGCTTCGAAACCATCCCAGCACCATTCCAGTGCGTTGCCATGCATGTCGAAGAGGCCAAGTGCATTGGGAGGATGCTGCCCCACTGGATGGGTCGTACCAGGGCCGCCCTCGCCGTGCCAGAAAAACTGGCCGGGAATTCCTGCTTCGTCACCGTAGTTGTATCGGGTCGTAGAGCCTGCCCGACAGGCATATTCCCACTCCGCTTCGGTGGGCAGACGGTAGCCCACGCCGTTCCAATCCGGAACACTCGCAGGCGCATTGTCTCCATCGAATTGATAGTACGGTGCCAGACCTTCTTTTTCGCTCAGTGCGTTGCAATACCTCACCGCGTCATTCCAGGTGAGTTCGACGACCGGATGGTCGTCTGTCTGCTCAAATCCCGGGAAGCGCCAGGTAAACTTCGAGTTCTGCTCAAATCTCAGTGTCTGTCGGTTCCAGCCGATGCCGCCCTTTCCATTCCGTTCAGCGTCAGTGGTCAGTTTGGAGAGCTCCGCTATCTTGCGGAATTGGCCGACGGTCACCTCATACATACTCAAGTAAAACGGTCGCGTGATCTTTACACGGTGAGGCATCGCCACGCTCAGCGCATCTTTTTCGCTGCCTAGAGCCCCCATCACGAACCATCCCGCAGGAACCAGGACCAGTTTCATTCCCGAGGCGGGGCTGGTCGCGACGGTTGATGGTTTCCGACGCCGCCGAGAGGGACCCGGAGCCGACGACGCGACGGTATGCCCCTCACCGACTTCCCCGGTCTCGCCCCCAGCGGTGGGCAAGCCGCTGGCGTCGCCGACTGCAACGATCGCACTGGATGGAGCTAAGGCCGCGCGGAACCCGAGGCTGGAATCACGGTAACCAGGGGCGATACTGCTGCGTGACGACGAACGGCAGTTCCCGCCAGGGAGATACCAACTGCCGTCGCGAAGCACCCGGGCCGAGGCCCCGGATGGCCCCAGAGGGTCGACGCCCGCAGTCAGTTGCTCCGCGTAGCCGTCGCGGCACCACTCCCGGACGTTGCCGTGCATATCATAGAGCCCCCACGGATTAGGGCGATACCGTCCAACCGGAGTTACCTCGCGGAGGTTCGGCCCCTTGGCGGCCTTGTTGTAGGGCAAGTCGCCGTTGAAGTTCGCGTTGAGGCTGCTCAGTTGATCACCAAACGCCGTGGCCGTTGTCGTCCCAGCTCGGCACGCGTATTCCCATTGCGCCTCGGTCGGCAAGCGATACTCCCAGAACGCGGACAAACGGCCCGCGCGACGCTCATTCTCGGTCAACTTGCGGCAGAATTCCTCGGCTTCCGTATGGTTCACGAAATACATCGCGTGGTCCGGTCCCGTGCCGGCAAGACCACGATAGGTTCCCTTGGTTTCCTGATGTTCCACCGTGGTTCCCATGACCATCTGCCACTGGGACTGCGTCACCTCATGCTTGCCCATCCAAAACCCGCGGCTAAGGGTCACGTTCACGGGGCCTTCGTCGTCGCGTCGCTCGGGCTCGTCACGCTCGCTTCCCATGCGGAACGAGCCAGGCGGGCACCAGCAGAGCTTCATTTTCAAGGCGTTGTCCTCGCGCTCCGAGTGGAGGGCAATGAAACGATCCGTGCGCGTCGGCACATCAGCCAACTCTTTGATCTCGATATTGCGGAACCGGACGGTGCCCGAGTGGCTTTGCAGCCCGATGCAGCCGATACGCCGCCATAGCGCAGGCTGCGCATTCGGCGACGCCGTGAGCCTGTCCAGCTCGGCCTGCAAGATCTTCCGGCCGTTGATCGTGACGCTCAGACGATCTCCTCGGGCCTCGACTTCCAACGTGTTCCACGAACCGGTCGGCTTGAGCTCGACGGATTTGTCCGGAGCGAGGAGATCGCTCGCGGCGGTGCTTCTGGACCAGGCGAACGAACCGTTCTTGACGCCCGGAGCGTCTCGATCGAGCAGCTCGATCTGAAGGGGGCGCGGGACCTTGCCTGCGAATTCGTTTGGCAGGGCCCAGAAGCAAACGCCGCTGTTGGCGCCCCTAGACGGCTGATACTCGACGCGCAGGAGAAAGTCCGTGAACTGGTGCTCCGTAAGCAGGTATCCTTGGTCCTTGGTGGCACGAGGTCCGGTGACAACGAGCTCGTGCTGAGCGACCTTCCAGGAACCCTTCAGTCCACTATCCATCTTCCAGCCCGTCAGGTCCTCTCCGTTGAAGAGCGACTGGAAGCCGTCGTTCGACCGGCCGGGATCCGGCGGCGCGACTCGGTCGGGTTGCACGGGCGGCTTGTCCACCCCTTGATTCCCGGTCCCACCCGCCTTGGTGGACGCGCCGCCCGCCGAGGGTTGTGGGGGCAAGCCGACGCTGCCATCCTCCGCCGGCGCCGGTTTCCCAGGCAGGATCGCGGCGCGCCCTTTGGCACGCATGAGATCGATCTCCTTATCGTCGAGGACACGATTGTAGAAGAAAACATTGTCGGCGCGGCCGTCCAGGTCGGTCCCCCCGCCGAAAAACGGGTTCCGGCCGACATAAGTTTTAGTAAATCCAAGCCCAAATGTAGCGTCATGAACAGACCTTATGTCATCGACGTCGATAGTAAGTTTGTGGGCGTCCTGGTCATGGCGCATGGCGACGAACACCCATTGTCCGACCGACGCGTCCGAAACCGCAACGACCTTTTGTCCCGTGAATGCAGACCAGCGTTTTCGGCCGTCCGCGCCCCCTCGATCCTCGATGTCGAGAGTCCGATCGAACCATGAATTGTCGTGAGAAATCAAAGTCTGTGAAATATCTGTTCGATTGGTGAGGAACCATCCGCCCATCGTGATCCGGGGCATGGCGTTTGTGTTGATGTCAATTGATAATTCAATATAAGTATGTTTAGAGTGCTCGAACGCCAATGCCGTGCCGTCCGGGCCCCGGATGGGCGTCGGCGGGTTTTCGCTGAGCACGCCGTCTCTGCCGTGTCCCGAGAGATCCTCGGCCTTTCCGCCGTCGAAACCGTAGAAGGCGATCAAACCGTCGGGCGGAACGGAAACGGGATCAGGACTGGGAATCGAGCCAGGGCTGGGAACCGGGTCAGGACCCCTCGGTGCTATCGGGACAAGCCGAACAGGCAGCAGCCCGCGCTCACCTGTTTCCACAGTCACTTCGTCCGCGCTGAAAACCTCAAACCCTTCCTTCTTCACCACGACCCCGTGCTGGCCCGGGCGGGCCGAGAATTCCGCCGGCTTGCCGCTTCCTGGCCATGTGACTCTGACCTTCTGCTCGTCCACGTACACCGCCGCGTCCTCTGGGAGTCCCTCGAAGACGAGCACCCCCTCCTTCGTGCCCACGGAGAGCGCGATCATCGTTGCGATCAACATTCCGAGGAGCACCAACACACCGGTCAGCACTGCTCCTGCCCACCGCGGCCTTCCCTTGGTCTGTTCAGCGATCAGCGACGCCGAGTTCGCTTCCTTCGAGTTTTCGCGCTCCGAAGTGTCGATCAGACTCGACCACGGCTCCTCGGCCTGGGGCGCCGGACGCGCTGCGGGTGTCGGGACCGTAATGGTCTCCGGGATAACAGAAGCCCCGGTCCCAACAGTGGTTTGCTCCGTCGCGGAAGGCGACGGCGCGACTGCGGCACCCGGCCTACAAAATGGCTTTAAAGCCTCGGCCACCTCGGCCGGTGTCTGATACCGACGGGAGGGCTCTTTCGCCATCATCCGCGCCACGACCATCGCCAGTTCCACTGGCACCTCGGGGCGGATGAGGTTCAGAGGCTTGGCGTCGGTCGAGATGTGGGCCTGATAGACGTCGTACAGGCTGGCGCCCTGGAAGGGCGGCCGACCAGCCAGGAGATAGTGCAAAGTGCAGCCGAGACTGTAGATGTCAGCCCGGATGTCGGCGTTGCTCGCGTCGATGATCTGTTCCGGCGCGTTGTAATCGGGTGTGCCGAGTGACTGCCCTTCCCGCGTCTTCGCGCTGTCGACCGGAGCCTCGCGCATCGCCTTGGCCAGCCCGAAGTCGAGCACCTTGACGACGATCTTCTGACCCTGGCGAGCAACCATCAGATTGCCCGGCTTGATGTCGCGATGGATCATCCCGGCGTCGTGTGCGTGCTGAAGGCCGAGCGCCGCCTGGTAGATGAACTGGCACGACAGAACGACCGGGAGAGGCCCCCGCTTCTTCACGAGATCAGCCAGGTTTTCGCCGGACACGTACTCCATCGCAAAGACGCGCAGGCGGCCAATCTCGAAGGTCGAATAAGCCGTGACGACGTTGGGGTGGTTGAGTTTGCCGGCCGTATGGGACCGATCGTGAAATCGGAGCCATTTACGATCGTTTCGTGGGAGCCACTGTGCCCTCCATTCATACGGTGGTCTTTGTTCACCACGTGCTTTAACTTTGTCTTGTTCTCTGTCCTCCTTCCCCGGGCTGCCTTAGACT
>DAIDJG010000191.1 GCA_027451445.1 Singulisphaera sp. | reverse complement strand
TCGACGAATGGACCCGCAAGCATAAGGGACGCGGCCAGCGACCCAAGCTCGTCGGCTCCGCCGCCCAGGATTTCTCGCTGGCCGTCCTGCGCGGAGGGCGCCGCGCCGCGAAGCCGGTCGCCAAATCCAAGGACGAAAAAGCGGAGCCGACCTACCCTGCCTGGCTGGCTGAGGGCTGGACGCTGCGCGAGACATGGTTGAGCACGGGCGACTTCGAGGCGGCACCAGCGGTCTTTCGGAGCCTCGAAGGGGCATTGCTTCAGGCCGAGCAAGACTGGCGCGGAGGGACGGACGCGAGTGAGGTCCAGGGAGCATTAAGGGACCGTATCGACACGCTCTCCGCCCGAATGAAAGCGGCCAAGACCCTACCCCTCCCGAATCGCCGCACGAATGGCTCGATCGAGGTGTTTGGGTGGTCCGTGGGTGCGGCGCGGACATCCGGTTGGAAGCCCGATCCGGCGCTCGTCGCCGCGCTCAAGGAGGTACTGCGCAAACGGCGCGAGCCCGAGCCGTTCGCGACGCCCGATCAGATCAAGGCCACGCTGGCCGCGGCCCTCAAGGACTTCCAGGCCAAGCTGAAAGAAAAGACGAGCCTCGATTTGGCGGGTGCCGTGGTCGAGGCGTCGGCGATCGAGCGATTCGACGCCGACACCGTCCAGTTCCTCGATACGGTCGTCCGCGACAGCAACTTGCGGTACGACCTCGCCGAATTGCGGTTCCTTCGTCAGCTCGCCGCCCGGACGTCCGCGACGGACTACGGTTGGGACGAAGAGACAGCGAAGCTTGCGTGGAATCTCGTCGGACTGGCCGAGAAGGCGAACCTTCAACCCGGCGCCCTCAACTCCATTCGAGGGCTGCTGGTCGAGGCCGATGCGCTTCGCCACGACGCGCAGGTTCTTCTGCTCCCCGAGACGGCGGGATATGCCTCGTGGCCCCAGATCAAGGAGAGCTGGGAGCGTGCGCGCAAAGCGTATGCGGCGGTGGATGAGTTTCAGGCCAAACTGCGCAGCGGCCAGAACCTCTCAGCGCGGGCCAAAACGGTCCTCACCGCGAGCACAGGCTATGTGGATGGATCGCAGCGGTCGGATCTCGAGAGCCTCTGGCACGACACCGCCCGAGCGGATCGCGACCTCGATCGCGGGCTCACCAGCGCACTCGCCCCCAAAAGCGAGTTCGGGCTCTCCGCTGCGGAGCGCGATCGGCTCAACACCGAACTGACAGCACTCAGCGATCGGCTCAGCGGACTCCTGGCCGACCTGCTCGAGCCCTTTGCAACGAACACGCTGACCCGCCTCGTGGACCGGGCCGAGTCGACCGCGGAGACGCCGGATCCCAAGGTTGCACTCCAGATCGAGATGATCCTCGCCACTCCCTTCCCCGCGGTCGAAACCCGCAAGAAGCTGTGGTCGGCCCGCCGTGCCCTCGATCGTCGATTGGAAACCCTGACTCAGCAAACGGTGAACTCGGCCATGCCGGCAACGGCCAGCGACGAGCGTGCCGACGTGCTGCGCAATGCGCAGCTTCGCCGCGCCCGGCGCTGGAAGGACTTGCTGGACCTGGCCGCGCTCGATACCTCCGGCATCGACCCACTCCTCGAATCACTTGCCGCCGCCTCGATTCAGGAGAAAGCGAGCCGTGCGCTTGCCCTGGCACGGGTCGTTGACGAGAAACGGCTCGCGCTCGCCGAACGCGCCCGGTCGGAATCGTCGGCCAGGGAGCGCGAACTCGCAAGTTGGATCGCGCCCATTGACGTGCTCGACATCGGCGCGAACCCCACGCTCGATCGTCGCCGTCGCGAGACTCTGGCCTGCTGTCTCTGGCTGGCTGAGCATTATCGACACGACGACCACGACCTCCGCGGCGACCAGGCCGAGGATAAGTTCTACGAAGCCGCTGCGCTCGAGTGCGCGAAGGTCGGAGAACTTCCCGCCGAAGCCTATCCCCAACTCCAGGGCGAGGCACTCCGATCTCCGCTCACGCTCTACGACGATCAGGGCCTCTCGACCCTGAGCCTCTCGGTCCTCCTGCGAGCCTCGGAAGCCGGTGGCCCGCGCCCGGTCGAGGTTGCGGTACTACCAACTGCGGACGAGCGGCTCAGCGCGGCGATTCCGGGCGCCGTCGCGTCCGACGCGAAGTCCCCGACCTTCGTCAAAGAGATCGCTCCGCAACGTTCCGAGCCCCTGAATGTGGAGGTGCGCTGGGCTGAGGGTCAGGCGCGATCGACCGCGCGTGCGCCATCAGGGTTCCTTATTCAGACGCGACTCAAGGGCAACCCTCGTGCCTATCATGCTCGGATACCTTTACACCTTGTCCAGGAAAGCGACCGGCTCCGCCTGGCGCTCAGCAGTGATCCCAAGACGTTGAAGGAAGTGCCGTTCGAGCTGCGTCTGCGGCCGATCGCGGCACGGCAATCGTTTTATCTGTTCGTGCGCAATCCTTCGACCGTGGCGCGGAACCTGCTTGTCGAGCTCTCCACGAACGATTCGCCGGTCCCGGGTGGGCAGGCGAAGGTCGCCGCAGCGCCTCGCGCCGTGACCAAAGTGACCGCGTTCGGCGCCCCGGTCTTGAAGCCAACCGATCCCTTGCCTGAGCTCCCGGGCCCCCTGGTTGCAAAGCTTGTCGATGAGAAAAACCCAGCCGAGGTCCTCGATTCCCAGCGCATCTCCGTACAAATTGCCCGTCCTCAGGATTATCTCCAGGTCAGCAGCGCCCGTCTCGCGCCTGCCGCCGAGGGAATGCCGATCCGCTTGACCGTCCGGCTCCGTGCGCTCCCCCAGAAGCTGCTCGATCCCCCCTGCCACATCGAGCTCGAGCTGCCTCGCGACCGAATCCCGAGCCTGCTCACCCAGCAACCCAAGGGCACGCTCTCGGGCGACCTGAAGCCCGAGGACAAGCTGGAGCTCTACGCCGAGGACTTCGCCCTCGACCCGGCCGCGGACCCCGGTGGCCTCTTCACTCTGCATATTGATGGCCAGCGGCGCGCTCTCTGGTATCGGGCGCCCTTCGGGATTCTAGCGGAGCCCGAGGCCGCGCGTGAGGACACGACACCGCGCATCCGGTTCCGGGTCGAGTCTGTCCTGAGGGCGGACCAACCCGCCAAGCTGCGCGTCCACTTCGAAGTCGACAATCCGCCGCCCGATGCCAAGATCGACTGGATGGTGAAGCGATCGGAGGGGGGCAACGATCTCCCGCCGTGGAAGGTCGACGCAAAGGACCAACATGCCGGCTTCGACGCGCGCGGCGGCGAAGGCGCGCTCTTGTTTGAGGCCCACGTCGACGATTGGACCCACGAATTCAACGTCCGGGGCATCCGGGGCGCACGCACGCTCCAGGCGCGGCTCTTCGGCACGAATGGCAAGGTCGTCGATACCTATTCGACCGTGGTAACCCTCGACGATCTCCCACCGCAGGACGTGCGACTGGGCCCTCTTCCAGGAGCACCCCTCATCAAAGGAAGCCTCTCCACTCTCCCCATCACGGCTACTGCCACGCCCTCGGCATCCGGCATCAAGGACGTCGTCTTCTTTGTGGGGAAGAAGGGTGACTTCGACAAGGTCCAGGGAACCGCCGCCGCCGTCAAAGGCCGCCCCAAGGGGGGAGAGTCCAACGCATGGGAAGCCGAGCTTCCTCTGCCGGCAGCGGGCGGCACGATCCCACTTGCCGTCCGTGTCCTGGGTCGGAACGAACTGGCGGCCTTCGACGCCAGTGAGATCGAGATCGTCGAGCCCAAGGCGATGAAGCCGAAAGCCGACGCGGAAGCGGCAACACCTCCCAAGCCGGGTGCCATTCGGGGAGTGGTCACGTTCGGCGAAATCAAACAGCCGATGGTGATCGTCGTACTGAAAGAAGTGAGAGAACTGAAGGACCCCAAAGACAAGCTCGAGACCTGGCAAACCAAGACGTCCCGTGAAGGAGTCTACGAATTCAAAGATCTTCCGCCGGGCAAGTACAAGGTTGTGTCATACAACGAGGTCTCGAAAGCAACCGGAAGTCTCGATCTCACGGTCGAGCCGGGAAAAACGGCGAGCGGGGACATCGCACTCATTCGGTGAGCTGTCCATCTACTGCTTGCGGCTCGCTTTCTGAACGATCGGCACCGCTCATCAAAGCGCCGAGTTCTCCTGTTGCGGCCCGAACATCCGGCTCGCGACCAGACCGGCGCCCCCGAGCACGCCCAGGGCGATCAAGCTCGCAAGCACGATGGTCATGACCTTGGCCAGCTTGGCGTAGCGCTGGTCTTCGTCAATTGCATCACCGGTCCATGTGACGAGATCCTGGTCCTTGATAAGGCGCTTGAACACACCGTTCGCGAATGCTTGTTGGGTCGACGCGTCGGTGCCGGTGCCTGCGAGGTAGCAACCGCCGTAGAGAAGGGGCTCGCCCGGCGGGGCGCTGAAGCAGCCGGCGATGATTTGCCCCAGCCGTTCTTCACGCTCGCAGAACGCGGCCAGGAACCGGAAGATCGCGGAGTTGCCCTGCACGGCGTCCTGCGTATCCTCGCCGCCGGGCATCTCGGTGCGGAACTTCGTGTGAATGAGCACGGGGAGGAGTGTCTGACCGAGGTACGCGACGCCGCTACGGATTTGCGCCTCGACATCGGATGGGGGCAAGTCGGGCACGAGCGGAAAGCGCTGGCCCATCCGGCGGACGGCTTCCTCGTTGCTCAACCGCTCGCGCATCTCGACGAAGCCGGGCAGTTTGTCAAGGTCCGTCACCAGGACCAGGATCGGACAGCGCATCTGGAACCGCCCGAACGCGATCGCCAGATCGGTTCGGCAAACCGTCGCATACGAAGCGGGCGAGTTCTTCTGGTCGGCCGCCGTGATCGGAACGAGAAGTAACACGCCATTGATCGGACAGTATCCACCCCGATCCCGCATGATGAGTTGGCAGAGGTAAGCAAGCCGTTCCTTGAGAGGTTCGATATCCACCTGGCGCCGATTGGCCGTTGCCCGTTCCTGGTGCTTGCTGATCACCTCGAGGATGTCGGTGATCCCCGTCGTCCTGTCGGCCCCGAAGGTTCCATCGTCGTTGCCGCCATCGTCCACGTCGCCGTACGCCGCACTCGAATACTCGCTCGGTGCCTCGTCGCGATACCCCGAAACGGAGGCCCCCGGGCACGTGATCCAGATCCCGTCGCGCGTCGCTGTGACGTGAATTGGCGCCGCGGATTCACGCGGTACCTGATTCACCAACGGCCGAATTCCGCCAGCCTGGTAAAGGGCGTCCTCGGAGGATTCCGAATGTCCCAGTACCAGGAACAGCGGCGTGTTCTCCAGGCTGATCCCCGCCTTGCTCAGCGCCTCCAGGGCGCGCGACCAGGCCGAGTCAATGTCCGGAAACTGCGAGACGGGCTGAACGTCGTAGTTGAGCACGCGCCAGAACCACCAGACCAGCCAGGTCAAGATATAACTACAGAGCGCAAACAGAGGGAGCCAGATCTTGTTGATGGGATAGAGCGATGTGACGACCGCGTTGAAGTTGAGATACGACCAGTTATTGAGCGCCGTGAGCCCGCCGAGAATTCCGCCCAGAAGCGCAATCCGCCCCAGCCAGTGGCCTGCCGCGCCCGATCCGCCGAGAGCGGTCGCCCCCGCGAACATCGGAAACAACAGCGCGAATGACCAGCGCACGGCAGTCCAGGGGAGTTTTAAGATCTTCAGCATATTAAGATGTCATCGTAAATTTCAACAAAATAATGTCGATCAGCACGACGGCCATGAGGACGCCGCCCTGAATCAAGAGCTGCCGGCGCAGTCGGTCGCGGCCCAGGAGCGGCTCGACGTTGGTGGTGACTCCCCGGTCCTGCGGCGAGGCCCACTCACTGGCCCTGGAAACTTCCCGTCGGACATTGTTCACCCAATTCTGCAGACCGGCGGGATCCTTCGCCATCTTGCCGCGAAAACCGAGCATCACGCACAAGAAATACACCTCGAGCGCATCGACCCCAGGCCGCTTGCGGGCCAGCTCTGCCTGGGTCCAGAACTTCTCGTAGCGCTCGGATGTGCCGCCGAAGAGCTTGATCTCCATCTTTTTCATGTTCCAGAGATCGTTTGGCCACGGTGAGTAAACGATGAACAGCTCGTCGAGCCAGCACGCCAGCGCATAGCGCACACCCAGGAAACCGAATCGGTCCCCCCCCTGCTCCGAGAGGCTCGTGGGCTCGATCCGGTTGAGCATGTTCGTGAGGGTGCTTTGCTCGCTCTCGATGTCGAGCATCTCCCCGCGGCGCAGCCGTTCCTGGAGTTCCAGGGAGTAAGTCATGACCCCGAACGCCTTCTTCGCGAGTTGAGTTTCCATGAAGGTGTCCGAGAGAGTAAGCCGAATTCCGGAGTCGACCGAGGGACGCTCATCAATGTGTTACGGAGCGCTGGGAAGAATGGGACGAGGGACTCGGTCCACTCCCCAATTGTTCCTGGGTCGGCGTGATTCAGGACCCCCAACGACAGATCACCCCACGCCTCCTCCGGGGGGAGCTGCCCCGGCCTGGAGAAGGATGTAAAGCGTGAACCGGAGGGTTGTCTCGGTGCTGCCGAACCGGAGATGCAACACCTGTTGGCGGTCAATGTTACCGGTCACCAGGGCTTCATTCAATCTAATGGCCAATGTCAGCGATTTCTCGACAAGCTTCCATTCGTCCTCGCCCTGTTCGCGGCTGACCTGGAAGTAAGTCAACCCCGGATCGCGCGGGAGTGCCTGGGGGGGCGACTGGAGATGGTTGAACCGAAGGCCCGTCTCCCCGAGGCGGAAGATCGCGTCGACACGCTCCGAACTGCCGATCTTCATGTCGAGCGCCCCCGGCTTCATGAGGCGAACGACCTCGTCGGGCTCCAGCGTGGAGTGGATTCCGATAAACATCCGTGCGCTTTGGTCGAGCCACATCCGTTCGAGCGTGACCTGCATTCGGATGCCGGTGCCGATGAATGGGCGTTCCTGATAGTCGGGTTCGGGGACGATCGAAAGAAGCTCGTCGAGGTACTGTTTCAGCCGGTAAAAGCAACCTGCAAGGTCATCGTGGTTGTAACGCGGGATCGCGGGGGGCCGACGAGTCGGGCTGAAGAGCGCCATTTGGCCCACCAGCCGGCAGAGTTCCTGATAGACGTCGAGGGGATGAATGCCCTCGATGAACGCCAGGTTCGTCAGCGTCGCGTAGGCCTCGTTGAGCTCGCGAAGCTGGGCGAAGATGTGGATGGTGTCCTGAGCGCGGCTGTCGAGGGTCAAGCCTCGCGAGACGACCTGGTTCGCCAGCTTCTCGATCTTGCGGCCGATCCGGTCGAAAACCGCCTGAATGAGACCGACGTGGAGGTCGTACCAGGCGTCGCATGAGAGCATCGCCGGGAAGAACGTTTTGTCGAGCTGGGGCGTCGCCTCGGCACGCTCCGACCGCTCGATCCGGGCGATCGGCAGCGTGGTATAGCCAGTCAGGTTCTGGGTCGAGAGCAGGAGCAGAAGATTCAGACGGCGATACGTGATCGGCTGCGGGTCCGCGCCCGTGTTTTCGTCTTCAGCATCCTGGGTGACGAGGTAAAACCGCGTGTCGTCGACCGCACCCGTTTCGGAGACGTTCATCCGCCCCGACTTGACGACCGGAACGGCGAGATAGACCGTGACGCGGCGGTTCGTTTCGAGCGCGGGCTTGAGATCGATCTCCGGCAGGTGGCCGTCCTCGGGCACCTCGACAAGGGTCCCATCCCGCAGGCGAGCCTGGAGCGAGGTCACCGAAAAGCGCGAGTTGCCCAGCGCATCGGTGTCGAGCTTGATCGAGCGGATCCCCCAGTTGTAGTTCTGGTCCCACTTGGCATTCAGGCGATCCATCCGCTGCGAGTGCCGGCGCGCACTCAGGAAGTGGTGCTGCCGCAAGAACATTCCTTCGTGCCAATGGACGTCGTCGTTCGCCATACTCGAGGCCTTGTAGACTGGCACACCCCACCGGAAGCGCGCCTGAAATCTCCCAACCGGTCCAACACCGTCGGGGTGGAACGTGGATGCCAAGCAAGTATCTTACCGGGAACG
>DAIDJG010000190.1 GCA_027451445.1 Singulisphaera sp. | reverse complement strand
TCCAGCTCCACGGACTCGCGATGGTGGCTGACGAGCATGCGGTGAAACGGCGAATGCGCCTGATCGTCGGGAAGCGCCAGCACTTCGTGGATCGAGCGTCCGATCAGGTCGTTCCATGACCTGCCGAGCATACGTTCCATGGTCTGGTTGAGCTGCATCACGCTGCCGCCGCGGTCGAGCAGCAACACGCCGTCGTTCACCGTATCGAACGTGATTTGCCACTGCCGGGCCGAGATCTCCGCAGCCTCCTCAGCGCGCCTGGCTCGTAGGAACGCCTTGATCGTGGCGATCAGTTCGATCGGCTCCAGGACGTCGGTGAGATAGCCGTCCGCGCCGCCTTCCAGCCCCTGGACCCGATCTTCAAGGTCGACGTACGTCGTCGAGAGGTGGAGCACGGGAATCGAGGCCGTCGCCGGGTCGGCCCTGATGCGGCGGCAGACCTCAAAGCCGCTGATGTCCGGCAGCTTGACGTCCAGTATGACCATGTCGGGGCGCTCGACAATCATGCGAAGCGCCTCAGCCCCCGTGGAAGCCTCGCGGGTTGCATACCCCTCCCGACGGAGGATCTTCGTGATCGTGTAGCGTTTCGCCGGGTCGTCGTCGACGACCAAGATGGTGACGGGTGATGGATTCGCCATGTCACGCCTCCGGCCGGCCGGATTGTCCCAGGCCGGCCTGGATGAGGGCCTCATGAATCCGGGCGAAGAGCTCTTCCCGCGTCCCCGACGACTTGAGCAGAATGGCCGCCGCACCTTCCGTCAATCGCTTCCGCTTCTCATCATCCAGGGCGGCCGACGTATTGATAATCACAGGTATGTCCTTCGTGGCATCCCCGGCTTTCAAGCGTTCCAGCACTTCGAACCCATTGAGGTCCGGCATGTCCAGGTCGAGGAAGATCACGTCCGGGATGCCTTGGAGAGCGAGGCGCAGTCCTTCTTCTCCGCTCCTCGCTTCGATGATATTGTATGCCCCGTGTGGCAACAAAAGACGCTTCAGAATGTGCCGGTCGCTCTCGTGGTCGTCGATGATCAGGATTCGCTCGACGGGCCCGTGCTTCTGCAGCGCTCCGAGCTTCGCGAGCAGCCAATCGCGCTCGATCGGCTTGAGGCAAAACTGGTCCGCACCCAGGGATAATGCGCGCTCCTGGCCATCGACCACGGTCAACACAAAAACCGGCAGGTCCTTCGTCGCGTCCGTCCCTTTCAATTCCTGGAGAAGCGTCCAGCCGCTCTCCGCGCCCAGCATGATGTCGAGAACGACGGCCACCGGCTTGATCCTCCGCAGAATGCGCCGGGCCGCGTCGAGCGTGCGCGCGGGAAGAGCCTGGAAGCCCGAGCCTTCCAGGTATTTTTCGTAGAGGAAGAGATTCACCGGATCGTCTTCAACCAGAAGGACCGGCGCCCGATTGGGATCGAGCCGCCAACCTGGCTCCGAACCATTCTCGTCGGTTTCGGGGTCTCGATAGACGCGGGGGATCACGGCATAGAACGTCGAGCCGATTCCCGGTGCGCTGCGCACGGACACCGTGCCGCCAAGAAGCTCGGCGAGCTTCCTCGAGAGCGGCAAACCGAGGCCGGTCCCTTTCACACGCTTTTGAAGCGGGCCTTCGATCTGGCTGAACTCCTCGAAGATCCGTTGCTGGTCCTCCGGAGCGATGCCGATCCCCGTGTCGGTCACGGAGAGAATCACCGTGTCGCCGGGGCCAACAGCGGCCGAGAGGCGAATCTCACCCTGCTCCGTGTACTTCACGGCGTTGGAGAGAAAATTGCGGAGAACCTGTGCAAGCTTCCCTTCATCCGTTTGCAGAGGGAGGATCCCCACGGGTTCCTCGATCAGCAGCGAGACCGTGCCCTGGCCCAGCAACGGCCGAATCGTACCGCGGAGGCTTTCGAACAACTCGGACACTTCAAATTCCACCGGCCGAACGACCGCCTTGCCGGCCTCGACCTTGGCCAGGTCGAGCAGGTCGTTCACGAGAGTGGCGAGAATCTCCGCGGCACTTCGAATGAAGCCAATCTCCTTCTCCTGTTCGGGGTTCAATTGACCGCTGCTCCCCTCGAGCAGGAAGGCGGACAGGCTCCGGATCGTGTTGAGCGGTGACCGGAACTCGTGACTCATGTTCGAGAGGAACCGCGACTTCAGCTCCGAGATGCGCCGCAGCGCCTTTGCGCTCTCATCCAGCTCGGCATAAAGCGCGACGACGCCCCGGTTCGTCTCTTCGAGCTCGCGATTGTGCAACTGCGCGAGCTCCGACTGGCGCTCGCGCAGCTCTTCGAGAGTCCGTAAGAGCTCCTGGTTCTGGTTCTGAAGTTCCTCGAGCAATCCCTGGGGAGCGTGGTGAGCCAACTCGGAGGAGACCCTGGCCAGGTCAGTGGATGTGAAAGGCGCCGTCCGTTTGGGCAAGCTCTTGACCAACGTGACCGTCACCCCAGCGCCGCAGGGTTCGAAGTCGCACTGGTCCACGAGTCTCCGGGCGCCCGAGACGCCGCCGCCAAGCTCGGGTGACGCCGGGTACTGGTCGTGGAGAATTGCCTGAAGGTCTCGGATCGCCGGCCCGCGCTCGCGCACTCGGACGAGCATGCCGGGTGGCGTTGCGCTGACCAGGAATTCAACCCGACCACCGCCTGCGTGCTGGTATGCGTTGCGCGCGACCTCGGAGGTCGCCGTGGCAACACGCGTCTGGTCAATTTGCGAGAATCCCAGCAGACCCGCGATTTGACGCGCCCGTTGCCGCGCAAGGATCACATCGGGCTCTTGCCGCACTTCCAGGGTGAGCAGCGGTGCGTTCATGGCCGGCCTCCGCTGCTTTCGCGGGCGACCAGAACGGTCACGTCATCGCGGCCTCGCGTGAAATCGCGGTAAAGGACTCCGGCGACTAGAGCGGGATGGTGCGCCATCAACCCGGGATAACGCTCTGCGTGCCAGTGCGAGGTGAGGCCATCGGAATGCATGACGAGCGCTGCACCCTCTTCCCAGGGATAAACGAACTCCTGAAACTTGCGCACCGTGTGACCCATGATGCCGTTATGCGACACCATGCTCGTCCGCTTCGCACCATTCATGCTCAAAATCACCCCGGCAATATTGCCGATGCCCGCGAACCGGACTAGCCTCTGGGCGCGATCCAGCTCCGCGATGGCAACGGCGGCCCCGCGCGTCGATCGCAAGGCTTCGTGTGTGGCCTGGAGAATCCCGACAAGGTCGAGCCTCTCCTGTGCATGAAACACGCGCACCGCACACCTGGCCGCCTCAGCAGCCTGCGGGCCGTGGCCCAGCCCATCAACAACAAACAGGCGACTCCATTCCTGGGACGGTTGCGTCGCCCACGCATCGCCGCACACACTCTCCCCCGCCAACGGCAAGTTGACAGCGCCAACCTCGAGTTCGAACGGCGCGGCACGCGCGATTTTCGAAGTCGGCCAAACCTGAAGCCACAGAGCCGTTCCCAATCCGGGAGTCGAATGAATATCGAAGCCGTCAGCAAGCCTCGCCATGGCGCTGAGACCGTGACCCGGCGAACCGGCGGTCGAATAGCCATCCGCGAGGCAACGAGCGATGTCCGTCATCCCCGGCCCGCGATCGAGCACCAGCAGCTCCACGCCACTGGTTGCATCCTGTTCCACGCCTTGCAGGATGATCACGCCCTCGCGCGCATGCTTGTGCAAGTTGGATGCGGCCTCGGTCGTAACCAACGCCAGCTTCCCGCGCGCCGTCTCATCGAAGCCGATCCTCGCGGCGAGAGCGACGGCCGCTCGTCGGACTTCGCCGATCTTGGTCGCTTCGTCGATGACGCAGAGGATGGGAGAATCCGAAGCCGTGTTCACTTCCACCTCGTAATGGTGACGCGCGTCCCTTCCCCGATGCGGGAGTCGATCTCGAATTCATTGACGAGACGCCGCGCGCCCCCGAGGCCCATCCCCATACCCCTCCCCGTCGTGAAGCCGTCGCTGAGCGCCTTTTCCACATCGGGAATCCCCGGTCCTTGATCTTCGAACGTTAGCCGCAGGCCCTTGCGGAGCTCAGACTGGAGAGCCTCGAGGCGAACGGTCCCGCCCCCTCCATAGTCCAGCGCATTGCGTGCCAACTCGCTGGCGGCCGTGACGATTTTCGTCTGATCAACGAGGCTGAATCCCAATTCGGTGCTCCACTTGCGGACCGCTTGCCGCGCGAGCACCACATCGTCGGATGAGCGGATTGGGAGAGAATCAGTCTTCAACACGCTCATCGTCACCCTCCCCCAGGCGCTGTTCCACCGCGGCCCGTAGGAGATTCATCCCTTTCTCGACGTTGAGTGCGGTGCGCACCCCCGGCAGCGCGAGCCCAAGCTCCACAAGGGTGATCGCGACCGCCGGCTGCATGCCGACCACCACCGTTTCCGCGTCGAGCACGCGTGAAATCGCGGCGATATTGGCGAGCATTCGCCC
>DAIDJG010000189.1 GCA_027451445.1 Singulisphaera sp. | reverse complement strand
TCGCGAACGACTCTTGGTCGCAGATCATCAGCCTCAAATATGGACCCGACGGTCAGGTCTATTTCATCGACTGGTACGACCGCCAACAGTGCCATCATACCGGCGTCAACATCCACGACCGCACCAACGGCCGAATCTTCAAGCTCACCTACGGAGCTCCCGAGCCGGTCAAGGTCGACCTCCGGCAGATGACCAGCCCGGATCTGCTCAAGCTGCTTGAACAGCCCAACGAGTGGTATGTCAGCCGCGCCCTGCGGATCTTGCATGAGCGGGGTGAGGACGGCGATGCACGGCTCGTTGCTTTGAGGCGATCCTTCGACGCAAAACGACCCGTCACCCGGCTTCGCAATGTCTGGGCGCTGTACGCGACCGCGGGGAACGACGAGCGGGCCGCTGAATCGTTGGCTGAAACGGCGAGAATTCTGCTCCGCCTCGACGACGATCCTCACGTTCGGGCGTGGGCTGTCAGAATCGCCGTCGATCGTCTCCCGTCGAGGCTGACCGTCGCGAAAAAGACCATTGGCGAGGATGAATGCATCAACGTCGCCCAACTGCCCGCGGAGTTCGTCGAGCACGCAGCGAAAGACCCCTCGCCCATCGTCCGCCTGGCGCTCGCTTCGGCCCTGCAACGTCTGCCGCTGAAGCAACGTTGGGCGATCATCGAGGGCCTCGTCGCTCATTCCGAGGACGCCGCCGATCATAATCTGCCGCTGATGTATTGGTACGCCTTCGAGTCGCTTGCCGCCGCCGAGCCCGCGCAGGCTCTCAAAATCGCGACCGCCGCGAAGATCCCGACCCTGCTGCCGTTCACCGTCCGACGCGTCGCCGCGCTCGGCACGCCGGCAGCCTTCGCGACCTTGGTCGAAGCCCTCGGCCGCTCCAACCGCTCCGACGCTCGAAAGACGATCCTGTCAGCGTTCAATGAGGCCCTCCGCGGCCGAACCAGCGTCCCGATGCCGGCCGCTTGGCCCGCCGTCTTCGCGCTACTCCTCAAGGACGCGGACTCCGAGGTCCGCTCGCGGTCGACCGCGCTCGCGCTCACCTTCGGCGATCTCTCCGCGCTCGCCGCCTTCCGCGCCGTGTTGATCGACGTCAAGAGCGACCTCGGCCTCCGTCGCGAGGCGCTGGCCGCGCTCTTGAAAGCGAAGGATCCAACCCTGACCGGCACGCTTCAGGCCCTCCTAGCCGAACCTGCGCTCCGAGGCCAGGCACTCCGTGCCCTCTCCGCCTTTGACGCCGCGAACACCCCCGAGCTGATCCTCAAGCTCTATCCCAAGCTGGCCCCGGCCGAGCGTCGCGACGCTCTCAACACCCTCGCGGCCCGCGCCGGCTACGCCCGCGCACTGCTCAACGCCGTCGGCGCGAAAAAGGTCCCCGCCGCCGACCTCTCCGCCGACCTGGTTCGCCAGTTGCGCAATCATAGAGATGACGGCATCGATTCTCTCATCGCACAGTTTTGGGGCTCCGTCCGAGATACCCCTTCCGACCGCGCCAAGCTGATAGCCAACACCAAGGCGATGCTTCTTTCCAGACCCGCTCAAGCCCCCGACGCCGGTCTTGGCCGCTCCGTCTTCGCCAAGACCTGCGGGCAGTGCCACGCGCTCTTCGGCGTTGGCGGAAAGGTCGGCCCCGAACTCACAGGATCGAACCGCGCCGACCTCGACTATCTGCTCGCCAACGTTCTCGACCCTTCTGCGCTTATCGGCAAGGACTATCTCGCGCACGTCGTCGCGACAAGGGACGGCCGCGTCCTCACCGGCATTGTTCGCGCGGAGGATCAGGACGCGATCACTCTTGTGACTGCCAACGAAACACTGGTCCTTCCCAAGTCCGAGATCGAGGGTCGCAAACCCAGCGCGGCTTCAATGATGCCCGATGGTCTCTTGACGCCCCTCTCCGAAGGTGAGGTTCGAGCGCTCGTCGCTTACCTCTCTGGTCCCTCGCAAGTGCCGATGACGGCAACCCCCGAGAATGCGAAGGCCTTCTTCAACGGCCGCGACCTGACAGGCTGGGAAGGCGATCCCAAACTCTGGAAGGTCGAAGGCGGTGAGATTGTCGGTCGGACCACCGGCCTCGCCCGCAACGACTTCCTGCGCTCCGACCTGGCCGCCGCCGACTTCCGCCTCACTCTCCAGGTCAAACTCGTCGCCGACAAGGGTAACAGCGGCGTCCAATTCCGTTCGACGGCGCTCCCCGACGGCGAAATGAAAGGGTATCAAGCTGACGTCGGCCCGGGCTGGTGGGGCAAGGTTTACGAGGAGAACGGCCGCGGCCTGATTTGGGACAAAAGCGGCGAGGCCCACGTCAAAAAGGGCGTCTGGAACACCTACGAGATCGTCGCCGACGGCCCGCGCATTCGGACCTCGATCAACGGCCGACCGTGTGCGATTCTGAACGACCCCGGTGGGGCTCGACGCGGCATTTTCGCGTTCCAACTCCATTCCGGCGGTCCGACCGAAGTTCGCTTCAAGGATCTGATTCTCGAGGTGAGATGAGTCTGGTCGACGACTTGACCGCCCCAACCGCCGAATTGTCTGAAGGAACTGCTATGAAACGGTTGATGTTTTTAGTCTCGACTCTCGTATTGTCGCCGTTCGCCGCGTTCTCTGCCGCGGGTGGATCGGAGGCGGCTGCCCGGCCCAATTTGGTTGTCATTCTCGCCGACGACCTGGGTTACATGGACATCGGAGCGAACAACCCGAAGACCTTCTATGAGACGCCCAACATCGACGGCCTCGCTCGGCGCGGCATGCGTTTCACACAGGGATACGCCGCATGCTGTGTCTGCTCGCCGACGCGAGGCAGCCTGATGACGGGCAAGTATCCGCCGCGGTTCGGCATCACCGACTATATTCCGGGCATGCGCTCCGGGAAACTCCTCTCCGCGCCCAACGCCTTGCATCTGCCGCTTGAGGAAACGACCATCGCCGAAGCGCTTCGCGACGGCGGTTATGCGACGTTCTTTGCCGGCAAATGGCACCTCGGCGGAGGAGAGTTTTACCCAGGCGCACAGGGTTTTCCTAAAGATCTGGTGGCTCCGGGTGTGAAAAACCTTACGAATGCGCAGTTCTGGTATCCGCATTCCGTGAAGCCGCCCAATCCGAAGGACGACCCGAAGACGACCGACCGCATCGTGAACGAAGTCGTGAGTTTCATCGGAGCACACAAGGACCAGCCCTTCTTCGCCTATCTGCCCTTCCTTGCAGTGCACATTCCGATCGGCGCGCGGGCCGATCTCATCGCGAACTTCGAGAAAAAGAAAGCCGGGGTGCCGGAGAACACATGGGGAACCGAAGGTAAGAGTAGGGTCCGGCAGGTCCAAAATCACGCCGCGTACGCCGCGATGCTGAAACAGCTCGACATGGGCGTCGGTCGAATTCTCGAGGCGCTGGAGAAAAACGGCCTAACCGAGCGCACGATCGTGGTCTTTATGGCCGACAACGGCGGCCTCTCGACCGCCGAAGGGCATCCCACGTCGAACTTGCCGCTCCGAGGCGGGAAGGGCTGGCCATACGAGGGCGGCATCCGCGAGCCTTGGATCGTGGTAGCGCCCGGTCTGACGAAGCCCGGCAGCGTCTGCGATACGCCGGTGATCAGCACCGACTACTATCCCACACTCCTTGAACTCGCGCGTCTACCCTTGAAGCCGGAACAGCACCTCGACGGCCTCAGCATCGTGCCGCTGCTCAAAGGGGAAACGCTCGACCGCGGCAAGCCTCTCTTCTGGCATTACCCGCACTACGGCAATCAGGGCGGAGCGCCTCACGGCGCCGTTCGCGAGGGCGACTGGAAGCTCATCGAGTGGTACGAGGACGGGTCGCTCGAGCTTTACAACATTGCCCACGATCTCGGCGAGCGCAACAACCTTGCGGCTCGACATCCCGAAACCGCGAGGACGCTTCTCGACAAGCTCGCCGCTTGGCGCAAAGAGGTGAAAGCACTAATGCCGACGCCCAATCCGAACTTCGATCCAAATGCCAAGCCAACGTCGACAACGACCAAGGAATCCGCGCGCGGCGTGGGACGATAAACTTCAACCGGCTCATTTTGTCGGCGATCTCGGCACTCCTGTTCGGATCCGCGACGGCCGATTCGGAAGTGCGGGCCTGGCGGCGGAAGCAGTACCGATCACTCTGAACCGGAAGTTTCACGCGTCACGACATTTGTAAGCGTGCGGCTATTATTATGATGTGAATGATACACCATGGTCGCCAAGTTGGCTTTCCTGCTGATCGGACTCTTCGTCGCGCTCACCCTCGTAAACGTTGCCGTCGTGTTGGCCAACGCGATTACTCGGCGTCATAGCTCGATGGTCTTCCTATTCGGGGGCTTTCTCGGTGCGGCTGGCTTCTTTCTCACACCAAGGCTGAGGCCGTACGCTTGGTTACCGCCTCTCCTCGATCCTGCCACGATGGCCCTCCTCTTCGCGTTACCGAGACTTCTGAACGAGTTCTGGGAGACAAGTCGTTTCAACCTCCTCTCTCGGTATACGGGGCGTCGTGGGATTCAACAGGTTAACCTTTGCCTGTTCCGCAAGGGCGTATTCGTGCTACGCCAGTCCTTTGCACGACCTTCGGGGGAATTCGGAATTGTCGAATCATCGACCATCGGGACATGGCAAAGGGAGGAAGACCAAATCATTCTTCGGATCGGCGAGCAGACAGCCGTTTTCGAGATAGTGCCCTCCAGCAGTGGGCGAACCATTCGGCAGTTCGTGGGTTTCTCGTCGCTCGAGAGCAACCCAGAGCAATCCCTCGCCGCTATCGATCTCTCTCGCGATCCAACGTAGCACATATAATCATGTCTTGCCACATGATATGCGCGCTATTTCGCATTTGATAGAAACCGGATGATGGTCGAGTAGCAGAGCCACTCGGCTTTCGCCCTCACAGATCCGTACGTGCGGCTTTGCGTATCTGTCCGGTGGTCCCCGTTTTGTCCCGGGCCTGATCGTTCTCTGATGATGTGACCGTCACGTCCTCATCACGGAGAAACGATCATGCGGGCTCCTCGACGGGAAGCTTCAGAGTGGGCGATTCTGGTCGGCGAATGGCGACGAAGCGGGCTCAGCCTGACTGAGTTCTGCCGACGGCGAGGACTCAGAAACCATCTCAATACCTGGCTTGATCTCCTTGCGACTTTGTGCTTCTCTTCACCGAGTTGCAAGGAGGCACAGCAATGGGACGCAAGAAGCGATCGATCAAGCCCCTGGAAACCATCTGGGAAGTCTCGGACGAACTCTGGGCTCGGATCGAACCGGTTCTACTGAAAGATGCTCCGCC
>DAIDJG010000188.1 GCA_027451445.1 Singulisphaera sp. | reverse complement strand
CGGCATTTCGGCGTCGCTCGACATGGTGCCTTACACGTTTATCCGCAACGACCGAGTGGCGGTGCTGCCGACCGAGGACCGCGACTTCCCGCTCATGCTCGGGCGGCCCAACGGACGTTGCCGCAAGGGGCCCGCGGCGCCTGGGTTCGAGGTCGGGGATGTCTTGCCCAGGTTGACCAAGGAGGTGGTCGACTATGTAGGACGCCAGGCGGCCGACGCGAAGCAGGGGCGGCCCTTCTTCCTCTACTGGGCGCTCGCCTCGCCGCACACGCCGATTGCGCCTTTGCCCGAATGGCGGGAAAAAAGCGGTCTGAATTACTACGCCGACTTCGTGATGCAGACCGACCACGCCGTGGGAGAGCTCCTTCAGACTCTCGAACGTCTGGGACTGGCGGAGAACACGCTCGTGTTCCTGACGAGCGACAACGGCTGCTCGCCGCAGGCCGATTTCCCTGCGCTGCTGGCCAAGGGACACAATCCCAGCTCCATTTTCCGCGGCCACAAGGCCGACATCTACGAGGGAGGCCACCGCGTCCCGTTCATCGTGCGGTGGCCGGGGCAGGTGAAACCGGGAAGCGTTTCGGAACAGGTAATTTGCCTGAATGACGTTTTGGCCACCTGTGCGGAAGTTGTCGGCGCACGGTTGCCGGACAGCGCGGGGGTGGACAGTGTGAGCCTGTTGCCAGTGCTCCGGGGTGGGGCCGGGTCGGACAAGCCGCTGCACGAGGCGGTGGTTCATCACTCGATCAACGGGTCGTTTGCGATCCGTCAGGGGCGCTGGAAGCTCGCGCTCTGCCCGGGCTCGGGCGGCTGGAGCGCGCCGCGTCCCGGGCGGGATGGCTCCGATAAGCTGCCCCCCGTGCAACTGTTCGACCTGGCCGCCGACATCGGCGAGCAGCACAACGTCCAAGACCAGCACCCGGAGATCGTCCAGCGGCTCACGCGCCTTCTCGAGCGGTACGTGGCCGAGGGCCGCAGCACCCCCGGCCCGGCGCAGGCCAACGCCGTCGCCGTAAAGATCCACGCCCCGCTGGCGACGGGCCGATAATGCGAGCGGCCAAAGATCGTAGACCGCACGCTCCGCGTGAGGGCTACAATAAGCGCGGATGGACAAACGTCGTCGCAGGGGACCGCGACATCAAGGGAAACTCCCATGTGGAAATCGATTCTCGTGATCCTGGCCACGGCGCTCGCACTCACAAGCAGCCAGGCCGTGGCCGGCGGACGCCCTAACCTGATCTGGGTCATGGCCGACGACCTGGGTTATGGCGACCTCGGTTGCTATGGTCAAAAAGTGATCAAGACACCGCACCTTGACCGGATGGCGGCCGAGGGCATGCCGTTCACGCGGTTCTATGCCGGCGCGACCGTCTGCGCACCGTCGCGCAGCGTGCTGTTGACCGGCCAACATCATGGCCATACGCGCGTTCGCGGCAATGCCGGTGCGAAGAACCCGATGGCCCAGGCGCTCCGCCCTGAGGATGTGACCGTCGCGAAGGTCCTGCACGACGCTGGATACACCACGTCGCTCGTCGGCAAGTGGGGGCTTGGCGACGTCGGCCCCGCGGAGACGGGGCTGCCGCGCAGACAGGGCTTCGATCATTTCTTCGGCTACCTGAACCAGACACACGCGCACAACCACTTCCCCGACTTCCTCTGGCGCGACGAAACGCGGGTGGCACTGCCGAACCAGGTCACGCACGTCGGGGACGCTGGGGGCGGCTATGCGACCGAGGCGCGGGTGTACGCCGACGACCTGTTTGCCGACGAGGCACTGAAGTTTGTTGCGAACCACCAGGACCGTCCCTTTTTCCTGTACTGGTGCATGGTCATTCCCCACGCGAACAACGAGCGCACCCGCGTACTGAAGAACGGAGCGCACGTGCCGGACTTCGGGCCGTATGCGAAGGAGGACTGGCCGCCGCAGGACAAGGGCCAGGCGGCCATGATCACGCGGCTGGACAGCTACGTCGGGCGCTTGCTCGCACAGCTCCGGCAGTTGGGCCTCGCGGAGAACACGCTGGTCGTCTTTTCGAGCGACAACGGCCCTCATAACGAGAGCAACCACGACCTGAAACGGTTCCAGCCGAGCGGCCCATTCAGCGGCATCAAGCGCAGCCTGACCGACGGGGGGATCCGCGTGCCGGCCATCGCGTGGTGGCCGGGCCACATCGAACCGGGTACGAAAAGTGATCACGTGGCCTACTTCGGCGACTGGATGGCCACCGCCGCGGAGCTCGCCGGCGCCCCTGTGCCACCGGGCTGCGACTCGATCAGCTTCGTGCCCACGCTGCTGGGCCGTATCGCTGATCAGAAGCAGCATGAGTTCCTCTACTGGGAGTTCCACGAACGCGGCTTCAGCCAGGCCGCCCTCTACCAGGGCCGCTGGAAGGGGATCCGCGAACGCAGCATGGCGCCGCTCGTGCTCTATGACCTCGATCATGATAGCGCGGAGAAGACCGATGTCGCCGCCGAGCATCCGGAGATCATCGCGAAGATCGACGCCTACTTGAAATCCGCCCGTAGCGAGTCGCCGGACTGGCCGGCGAAACGACCCGCTGTGAATCGATGAGTGCCCCTGCAGACCCGACACCACGGTGACACCATGCCACGCCTGGCTTACCTTGCGTCTCTCGTGCTTGCGATGCTCCCGACAGCGCTTCCCGCAGCGGAGAAACGCCCGAATATTGTGTTTGCGTTCGCCGACGACTGGGGCCGCTATGCGAGCGCCTATGCCCGGATCGACGGGCCCGGCACGATCAGCGACGTGCTTCACACACCGAACTTCGATCGGGTGGCCGGCGAGGGCGTTTTGTTCCGCAGGGCCTTCGTGTCGGCTCCATCGTGCACGCCCTGCCGCAGTTCGCTGCTATCGGGACAGCACTTCTGGCGCACCGGTCGCGGGTCCATCTTGCTGGGGGCGGTGTGGGATAATGCGATCCCTACGTTTCCCGGCCTGCTCCGCGATTCGGGCTATCATATCGGCGAGACGTTCAAGGTGTGGAGTCCCGGTACGCCCAACGACGCCCCCTTCGGCGCGGGCAAGTACGCCTACGAGCGGGCAGGGGGCCGCTTCAACGACTTTTCCGAGCACGTGACCCGGATGGTGGCAGACGGCACAGGCCTCGACGCGGCCAAGCAGGTCCTCTACGACGAGGTGCTGAAGAACTTCAACGCCTTTCTCGCCGACCGCAAGGGCGACCAGCCATTTTGCTACTGGTTCGGACCCACGAACGTCCATCGCAAGTGGATCAAGGGCTCGGGCAAGGCGCTCTGGGGCATCGAGCCCGATGCCCTGAAAGGCAAGCTTCCTCCCTTCCTCGCCGATGTGCCGGAAGTGCGAGAGGACATGGCCGACTACTGCGGAGAAATCCAGGCCTACGACGGTGCGCTCGGCGTGCTGATCCGGCGATTGGAAGCCATTGGCGAACTGGACAACACGGTGATTGTCGTCAGCGGCGACCACGGCCCGCCCGGCTTCCCTCACGGCAAGTGCAACCTGTATGACTTCGGCTCGAGCGTCTCACTGGCCATTCGCTGGCGCGGAGGCATCCCCGGCGGGCGGGTGGTCGACGACCTGGTCAGCCTGCCCGACCTGGCCCCGACGTTTCTGGAACTGGGGGGCGTCGCCGTACCCTCGACGATGACTGCCCGCAGCCTGGTCAGCCTGCTCAAAAGCAACAAATCGGGCCGGGTCGACCCTGAGCGCACCGCCGTGTTCATCGGCCGCGAACGGCACGTCGACAACGCACGCGCGGACTATCTTCCCTACCCGCAACGGGCGATTCGAACGTACGACTACATGTACATAATCAATTTCAAACCCGACCGCACGCCGCTCGGCGATCCGTACCGGCTCGACGGCGACAATCTGCCGACGGACGAGGAAGTGACCGAGAACACGCGCGTGACGCTGCCGGACGAGGACGCCGGCCCGTCCAAGGCATGGCTGGTCGGCCATCGGAACGACCCGCGCTGGAAGCCATACTTCGAGCGCGCATATGGAAAGCGGCCCCGCGAGGAGCTGTATGACCTGAAGACGGACCCCTTCGAGATGATGAACGTTGCCGCAGAGCCGCAGTATGCCAAGGTCCGCGCGGAGCTGGAAGCCCGGCTGCTCGACGAGCTGCGACGCACCGGCGACCCCCGGCTCATCGACGACGGCAAGTTCTTTGAGACCCCGCCCATGGCCGGGCCGGCCAGCAACACCCGGGCGCCGCAGGCGAAAAAGAAGGGACAGTAGGGGCGGTGTGAATCCATATTACACCAAGCTCAAGGCCTACTCCGTGATCTCGCGAATGATGCGGCACGGGTTCCCCGCAGCAAACACGCCGTCCGGGATGTTGCGTGTGACGACGCTCCCAGCACCGATGACGGATCGCGATCCGATCGTCACGCCCGGGCATACCATCACCCCGCCGCCAACCCAGACGTCGGATCCGATCTCGATCGGCTTCCCGAACTCCTGCGATCTCCGCAGCGCGGCATTCATGGGGTGGGTGGCGGTGTAAAGCTGGACCGCCGGGCCGAATAGCGTGAAGTCTCCGATCACGACCTGGCAGACGTCGAGGATGACACAGTTGAAGTTGAAGAAGACCCGCTCACCCAACAGGATGTTCGAGCCGTAATCACAAAAGAATGGGGGCTGCATCCAGACCGATTCCCCACCGCGCCCGAAGAGCTCCTTCAGGATCCTGCGGCGGACTTCCTGGTCCCTCTCACGAGTCGCGTTCAACTCCTGGCACAAGTCCCTGGCCCGATCCCTGGCACGCATCAAGTCGGGGTCGAGCGGGTCGTAGAGTTCGCCGGCCAGCATCTTCTCGCGTTCCGTTCGCATGGCTTGTCTGTCTCCGAGACACCCTGGAGCAGGGCTGTCGACGACACCGCGGCTGGCTCCGGAAACCGCTGATCGCCGGGGGAATGCCGCGGTCTTTCGCTCAATCGGCTTGCGGCCGAGCACACGGTCGTTGTGGAGGACAGCCCTGACATCATTCCTTTGACATATTGTAAGAAGAGACTCTCTCCCGGCAAGACTCGGCCCGATGCCGTATCAGAGGGATGCACACGTACAGAAATCCACTTGGTCGAACGCGAGCGTGCTCCTACCGGCTCGCTCGCAAGGGGAATTCCAGGCCGACCAGCCTTATCCGCGCATCCGCGATGACGTGTTCGAGATCCTCCGCGAGTGCAATCGCAAACGCGAGCGCCAGCCCCAGACCGGTCACCGTGCACGCCACGCGCCGAATCATGGAATATCTCATCGCCAAGAGTACCCTCTCTGCCAAGGAAGCGACTGACACCGAAACCGCTCCAGCGACCACGGCTTCTGACCACGCCCGCGGCACGCTCGACGACGCCTCCGACATCGCGACAAGGGCGCCGGCAAGCCCCCCAACCGGCACCTCGCCCCGTCGGTGATTCGCGCGACCAGTCGGGCGTCCGGTAATCCTCCGAGCGCACGTGCATCAAAGAGCGCATGAACATCCTTCAAGACAGCACCGAACCGGTCTGTGGCGATCAGCACGGCTCCAGGTGGCGTTTCCTGTTTGCTTCACTGTGATAAGGCGCGAAGAGGCCGGATTGATACAACTTTTCCCAGAATCCACTCCGGAATTCATTGAGCCCGATCACGACGCTTTCGGACTGCGTTCGCCCGGGCGAGCAGTTGGCCCAGCGGGTCGTCGTCGCGGGGAGGGGCGAGTAACCGTGAAGCGGATCGATGCTTCAGGTAGAAGGCCAGGACGCCTGGGAAGTAGACGAGCCCCTCTGGAGGCGAGGAGCCGAACGACATCCGCCCCTCGGTATAGTCGCGCGAGGCGTCGCGGTCTTCCGGGTGTTTGTACAACGCGTTGAGGTTAGAGGAACCGCGGGCCTTGCCTGTGACGAACTCCCAGGCGGTCACACCGGACGGGATCTGGCCCGTCAACTTCCAACCATGATAACGCTGCCGGAGAACCCGCTCGATCGCGTCGAGGTGCTTCTCCTGCGGACCCAGTAGCGTGTCGGCCTGAACGAGTTGCCAGGCGTGTTCGATGGCCTGCGAAAGGAGCAGGTTCGAAGAGCGCGGGTGGGGGTAACGCCAGCCTCCGGCGGGATCCTGGCTCTCGGCCATGAAGTCAGCGACGGCGTGGACCACATCTCGCAGCTTCGGCTCGCCCGGTTCGTGGTTCGCGAGTTGAGGTAGGCCAAGGAGTGCGTACCCGATGATATACGGTTTGGCGAAAGGATGCCGGTACCCCGCTTCATCGTCGTTGATGAACGGTGGGTTCGGCTCGATCGGCTGGCCGCCCTGGCTGAACAGATCGCCGGCGGAGAGCTTGGAGCGAAGCTCGCGGAACAGCCGCAGGGCTTGATCCAGGTAGCGTCGTTCGCCCGTATCCTTGAAGAGCCGCATGAAGTCGTCGGCGTCGCCGATATTGCGGGCCTCGCCACGATCGGCGTAAAGGTGCTCAGCGGCGTAGTTAATCTGTGCGTCGAGCGCCTCCTTCATACGCGGATCTCCCGTCTGCTCGTAGGCGAGCCAGAAGGAAGCGTAACCCTTCGTGCAAAAGTCAACCGACTGATTCGAGCGCCACATGAAGTGCTCATCGTTGTCGGGCGGCGTGGCGTTCATGGCCCGGATGTTGTTGTAGCGAGTACCGCCAGTGTGCTTCGGTCCCCACCAGATCGACAGGTCATGGAAGTTGTCGCACCACTGAATGGCCACATCGCGCAGGCGGCGGTCGCCGGACCGCCAGGCGTCCTCGAAGATGGCCGGACAGTGGTTCAGGCGATTCATGCCGAAGGCGTAGCCTGCGTCCTGTGAGTCGTTGTAGGCCGTCACGTTGCCCCAGTCGTCCCCTCGCGCTGCCGAGCGCACAATCGCATCACGGTGGTACTGTAAGAGCGCGGCGAGATCAGGCTGCTGGGTCAGGTCGAGCGGCGGACCGGTCTGATAGAGTTCGTCCCAGAGATGCCAGTCGACCTGTTCCTCGTGGGGGGATTCGAGCGTTGCGGTTAGAGGTGCAAGCGCTGCCGGTGCAATGACGACTTCCGCACGTTGCCAGGCCGATTCCTGCATGGGAACCTTCTCAGCGGCTGTGCAGCGGAGGTACTGATAAACGAAACCACCCGCGGGAGTCCTTTCAACATCGATGCCGCCCCGCCGTCGGAACGGAGCAGCGGGATGATCGATGCGATAGCGATCCTCGTCGAAGGAGAAGGCCACGGAGGATCCGGTGCTGAAGCGATGATGGTAGGGAGGTTCCGCGGGGGCAGCATCTCGAGGGGTCGCAGCAAATCGGCTCGGGGTAGCGTCGCTCTCGATCTTCCATCCCAGATCGGGCGCGTAGCCATCCCCGACGAGATTGCGCTGAAGGTGGGCCACGAGCACCAGACCGCCCAACGCGTCGGCACGAACTTCAATGATCCGCGGCCATTGAGCATCAGGGACCCGGATACGTCGCCATAGATAATAGGCGTTGGATTCGACCGTCTCGATCGTAGGCTCATCCTTCGATGTTCTTTCGGGGGCGACGAGACGCGCTGTCAGGGTGCGGCCCTTCGGAGAGCGAATCGTGACGCTCGTTGCGTCGACCTTGAACTCCGCGGGGAATTTTCCCTCTTGCGCGACGGCAGGCGTCGCGCTGGTGACGAACGAAACCGGCTGTTCCGAGAACGTATAGGGAAACGTCACAAGAGCGCGTCGGGCCGAGCGTTTTTCCCGTTCAGTGTTCCCGTGCCAGGTCAGCACGCGGACACCAGCCGGGCGCTCGATCCGTCCATCGGAGATGCGAAGTCCCTGCCCTTCGAACAACGCACCGGCGGGCAGCGGAAGCGACACCCTGACGAGTTGCTCACCCAAAGCCGCAGGCTTCACCGAAAATGTGAGCCGCCCATCGCTGGGTGCCGGCGTCGCCGCGAAGGCGTTCGCCGCGAACAGCGTACTGATGGTGAGCCAGAGTGCCATGAGGTGTCTCGTCGCGATCGTGCTCGCAGGTTTGGTGCGTCCGTCAACGCTGTTGCCGCGTGTGACTCGTCGCGAGCCACTCGACCCGCCAGACCCGAAATCATTCCACACTTTGCACCGCGTTGCCAGCAGCGCCGTTGAGGGACAACGGAGTGGGACCGTTTCGTTCCGCCGATCCTCGGGGATTGACGCCGTTCCTGGCCCCCGGGGATTGACCGGAATGTCCACCCGATCGACGATAAGGGAGATGAGGGAGCGCGCGATGGACCCGCAGCGCGCGAGGGCCGAAACGCACGGTTGTGCTCCCGCCTTTGTTGATCGCTCGGTCGGAGGGAAGCCATGGCCAGTTCGAAGGGACCCGCTCACGGGACCGACGCGTTTAACCTGGATCGCTTCGTCGAAGCGCAGGCGCGTGACTACCAACGTGCCCTCGACGAGATCAAGCGCGGCGAGAAGCGATCGCACTGGATGTGGTACATCTTCCCGCAATTCGAAGGGCTCGGCTTCAGTTCGATGTCCCAACGGTATGCGATCAAGTCCGTCGACGAGGCCGTTGCGTATCTTGCGCACCCAATCCTCGGGCCTCGACTGTTCGAGTGCACATACGCCGCCCTGAGCGTTGAGGGGCGGTCGGCCCTGGAGATCTTCGGATCGCCTGACGACATGAAGCTGAGGTCGTCGGCAACCTTGTTCGCACACGTGTCGCAGCCGGGTTCCGTGTTTCACCGGCTGCTCGACAAGTATTATCCCAGTGGGCCCGATCCCAAAACCATTCGTCTGATCGAAAGCGCGAGTGCCGGGAACTAAGCGGGTCGTCAGCGATCCTTCGGCCTCGAACCGACCAAAGGAGCCGCGTGCGTTTCGGCCCTCCAACGCTCAGCGCCTACTTCAGTACGTAGGCGAGGAACCGATAAACCTGCTCGTTAGACTCCGGGGTGGGGGTGTGGCCAGCCCGATTGGTCATGGCCACGCGGTCCTTGACACCCAGAAGAGAGTTGACCGCGACCACCTGATTCAGCGCTCGCCACCGCTCCGGCGGATCTTCCGATCCTCCCGAGACGAGAAACGGTCGGGGCGCCATGAGCGCCAGCACCTCGTGGAGGTCATGTCCCGCATCGTAAAGCCGTTTGTAGGCCCCTGTGCGCGGGTTGTCCGGCGTCGGTATACCGGGTTTACGGGTCCTCTCCGGATCCCAGCCGAGATACCACGGCTCCCAGTAGTTGACGTTCGGACGCGACTCGTCGAACACGATCCCCGGGTCCGACCAGACACCGCACGCGAACCGTTCGTCGAGGCAGGCCGCAAACAGCGCCCACTTGCCGCCGTACGAATGGCCCATGACACCAACGCGCTTGGCGTCGACTTCCGGGAGCGTTGCGAGCGCCGAGTAGGCGCTGGAGGCGGCGTACGCCAGGTACGACAGTGGCTGAAGCGCCAGCCCACTCTTCGCGGGATCGATCACACGGGGATCAAACCCGATCGACAGCGTGACAAACCCCCGCTTCGTGAGTTGCAGGGCGAAGTCACGCTCTTCCTTGCCGCGACCAATAGCTGTTTCCGGCTCGTAGTAGACGACCAGCACAGCGGGCCGATGATTTGACTCGTTGGGGACAAGCAAATAACCTTCGGTGACTCGATCAGGGGCAACGCGCAGGCGGACTTTGCGTTGTGCGAAGCCTTCCCTGGAGACCGATTCGACCATCTCAAATTCCGGTCCTTCGATCGGCTTGGGCCAGGGCCCCATCTCCTCGTGCCACGTCTTGAGGATCTCGGCGCGACGTCCCCGCCATTCGTCCGGCGTGCGCACGGGGCGTCTGTCATCAAACACCAGCAGAGACTTGTATGAGTTGTGATCGTTCGAGAGGCTCTGTGGCGGCGAGAAGAAGCGAGCCAGATCCTCAGGCGGACGGTCCGCCAGTACGTGCAGGCAGCACGTGTTGACGAACGCCACAGCGCAAACGGCGGTTACAACGACGCGACGGAATCGGCTTTGTGAAGTCAGCATGATCCTGAGACCGCTCCGTGGGAATGGGGCTATCGCTTCCGCAAGAGCTTCGTCCCTTCGCCCGTCAGTCGCAAGTAGGTATCGCTGGGCAGGCCCTCAAACGTGACGAAATGCCCTGGTTTTGGCGGCGTACGGGTGACCTTGAAGATGGCCGTACCTTCATCAACCTCGTCGAACATCGCGACGAATGCCGTCTCAACACCGAGGCCCGCGGCGGTCACGAACTGCTCGCGGAAGAACTCGCCCCGTCGCCGCGAAATGAGGGTGCTACCGGGTGATCGGCGCTGAAGATTGTCCCACGAGAAGCCGGGGTAGATAACGGGCATCCACATGGCTCCCACACGCTTCGTTTCGGCGAGGTCATCGGCCCACGTGCGAGTCGAGGCGCGCACGACACCGTCCTCCTTCATCGTGTTGCCTACGTTCCACGGCTTGATCGCGTCGAACCGGCGATACGCTCGGGCCCAATCCGCGTGCTTGTCGGTCCGCCACTGCCAGGGAAGACCACCGACCAGGAACACGTGGTACTTGGGGTCGTCCTTGAAGAAGTCGATCATCTTGTGTGCCACGCTGGCGGCGAAGCGATCGCTGAAGAAACCGAAGATGGCGAGCACCGGCTTGCCGTCCTGGTGCAGGTAGCGCGGGTCCGACGTGATCTTCATCTCGTCGACGAGCCAGCGCCAGTCTTCGGCCACGCGCTCCGGCATCCCTTCCGCTCGCATCCCGGAGAGGTCGTACTCAACGGCGAACACGCGGCCCGTCCGGTTGGCGGCGTCTCGCGCGTAGCCGAGCACGCGCGACGCCTCGCCCCGGTCGCGCAGGCCGGTCGTGAACCGCTGCACGAGGACGCCGTCGATGCCGTATTCCCGCATCCATTCAAAGTGACGGTCGACGGTGCGCGGATGGGCCGAGCTGAACAGGTACGCTTGACCGCCGTCGGGCGTATGGAAGCCGGTCGCGGGGAACTTCTCGCTGTCGGTGAACTCCGTCATGTCGGGCCACATCTCGACGGTGAGCGTCTCCGGCGCGATCCGCGACGAGTCACGGCTCCAATGGACCCAGCCCTGGTCCGTGTCGTCACCCGGACAGCGGAACCAGCCCTGGTACCCGCAGAGGACCTTCCCGCGCAGCGAGGTCGCGTCGACGTCCTTGCGTGTCGGCCCCTTGTAGGGCTGAAGCCAGGGACGAGCGAATCGCTCGCGGAACGCCGCCGGCAGTTGCGTGTGCAGGGTCACAGCCTGAACGACCAGCGGCGAATCGCCATTGGTTGCGGCGAGGCGCAGATCGGCATTCATGTTCTGGGCATGGCGGAATCCGGGCTCGGCCAGTTCAAAGACGGCCGTGCGGGTCGCGCCCGTGCCCGCCAGCATGCGGCCAGTCCCACGTTCCGCCTGCCGGTAATTATCATCAGCCCTGGTCCCGTTGTATTGCAGCGAGAGCCGGCCTTTTCCCATGTCCTTGTAACGGACCTCGACATAAACGGGTCCACCAGCCGGCTTCACCGTTTCCGGTACGCGGAAGTAAAGGAAGGGCCAGTAGCCACCCCGATCGTTCCGAACCGTGCGCCAGGCCGTCGCGCCATCCTCGCGCACCGTCTCGAACGCCCCATCGCCTCCCGACGTGGGAACCAACGCGGTGCCCTCTGCGCCTCGGGCGACCGCGACATGGCCTGTCAATACGATGAGCAGAATGGCGATATGCCGGCAAGTGAGTTTCTTCATCGGTGCGCCTTGCCTCGGTCTTGCGTGCTGACTCAAGATCATTCGCGTCGAGTGGCCAGTACTAACGCTCGCTAGCGAGCCTCCGACGGCTTCACGACGACGGGCAGTGTCACGTGTGAGGCGTGGCTCGCCGTGCGATGGATCCGATGGGTCGCCGTTCGGAAATCGCTGGCTTTCGCCTCGAAGATGTTGGGCACGAACGTCTGCGGATTGCGGTCGATGATCGGGAACCAGGTGCTCTGAATCTGGATCATGATGCGATGGCCTTTCAGGAACGTGTAGTTCTGTGTGTGCAGGCTGAACCTGTAGTCGAGGACGGCCCCCGGTTCGATCGCCGCGGGCTTCTCGAAACCGGCGCGGTACCGACCGCGAAAGACCTCGTTCGACACCATGAGCTGATAGCCTGCCAGGTCCCAGTTTTCGGGATAGTGTTCGGGGTAGACGTCGATCAACTTGACGACCCAGTCGGCATCGCTCCCCGTCGTCGACGCGAAGAGGTGGGCGACGACCTCGCCCGCGATGGATAGATCCTTGTCGAGCGGGCCGGTCTCCCAGCTCAAGACGTCGTTGCGATCATCGACAAACCGCTGGTCTTCGACGAGCCACTCATACCACTTCGAGCCGCCGGGGAAATACGTCGGCTGGATGGGCCGGTGCCGGTAGGGAACGGGGTGGGCCGGGTCCGAGACGAAAGCGTCGAACGCATCGTTCGAGTCGGTCGCGGGGCGTTGGAATGAGAGGGTTTCGTCCGGACCGCAGTAGAGCGGACGGTCCTCGACGTTCGCCCTGGGCGGCCAGGCATCCCAGCGCCGCCAGCGGTTTGTGCCGGCTTCGAAGGTCAGGGCCTCGGGCTGATCGAGCTTTCCCTTGTCCTTGAGGTAGTACGCGAACCAGGGGGCCTGCACATCGTCACGAAAGTACTTCGCCGATGCGCTGTCGAACGCGATCGCGCCGAGCCGATCACCCGGCTGCCGGCTCCAGCCGCCGTGGTTCCACGGGCCCACGACGAGGAAGTTCTGGTGCTTGCTGTCGTGCTTTTCGAGCGCGTCGTAGATGCGGACCGGCCCGTAAAAATCCTCCTGGTCCCACCAGCCCGCGACGTTCAAGGTCGGGACCTTCACGTCGCGGATATGAGGAATCATCGTCTGCCGCTTCCAGAACATGTCATAGTCCGGATGGGCGACGAAATCGTTCCAGGTCGGGATCTTGGCGTGAAAATAGCGTGCGTTGACGTTCGCAAGTGGTCCGAGCGAGAGGTACCAGTCGTAGGTGTCGTGGCGGTCGAAATCGAAGTGCTTCAAATCTTTGCCGCTCTCCAGTTCGTAGGCGTATTCAAAGCCGTAACTGAGGCGGAACGCCCCGTTGTGATGGAAGTCGTCGCCGAGCCACATGTCGGCCGGCGACGCCTGCGGCGAGATCGCCCGGAGCGCTGGGTGGGGCTCGAGCGCCCCCATGATCGTCGTCCAGCCCAGGTAGGAAACGCCGAGCATCCCGACACGGCCGTTGTTGTTGGCAACGTTCTTGAGCAGCCAGTCGATGGTGTCGTACGTGTCCGTCCCTTCGTCCACTGTCGACCTGTCCGCCAGGGGTCGCGCCGGGCGCTGCATGACGAAGACGCCCTCGGACTCGAATTTGCCGCGGAGATCCTGGAACGCGAAGATGTAGCCGTCGTTGGCCATCGCTTTCAGGTAGCTGACGAAGTTGTCGGCGGCGTTCTTGGTCCCGTATGGCGTTCGGACGAGGATGAACGGCAGCGGGCTCGTCTGGACCTTGGGCACGAAGATGCGGGTGTGGAGATGGATGCCGTCCCGCATGGGGATCATGGCCTCGCGGACGTCGAATCGATCATCGGGGGTCTCGGCCTTCTGCGGGAATGCGCGACCTGGGGATAACGTGAGAACGATCGCTATGAAAACCGAGCTCTGCCGAATGCCAGTGAACAGTGTCATGAACATCGTCTCCGGGGAACCGGCGATCTGGAGGCCGAGGTGAGTTACTCGCTCATGATGTAAAACGGCGCCGCAACCAGGACCTCGCCCTCATGCGGATGGTCGCGACGGGCGGAGTCGATGAGGATCAGACCGTCCCACGAAAGCGGCGGATGGGGCACACCGTCGTTCGCGCCTCCCCAGTGAGCTCCGGAGCCCGAGCCGTCGAGAGGAATCGTGAGGGAACGCCAGCCCTTCCAGCCGAGACGACCGAGGTCCGCCTGGAACGTCTGGCCGGTCTGATCGCGGAAACGGCTGCGCAGGTAATCGTCGTCCGGTCCGGAGCGGACCCAGAGGGTCAGAGCCCGAGCACTGGATGGCATGATTGCCGGGCGGTCAGGGACGGCCTGCTCGTAGCGCCAACCGTGGTCGAAGTGATAACCGACGGCCAATGCGACCGGAGCGGGGCTCTCGGGTTTTGTTTCAACCGCCGCCAGGGGCGAGGGCGGTTGGGGTTTGTTATCGACGGCGAGAACGGCGTGGTAACCCGACGGTGACCCGGACCTTGTCGGGAATCCCTCCATCGGCACGTAGCGCCTCGGGTCAAGTTGGGCAACGACGGCCCCGTCGTTCGCTGACACCATGAGTTGGTGGACGGTCGCGGGAAGTGGCAGCGTGACAACGGCCGACTTCGCACCTTTTGCGATCGAGATCGCTACTGAGGAGCCGGCCTGATCCTTGGAGCCAGTAGAGACTCGCCCGTCAAACGGAGTTCCCGCGGGGTTCTCGATCGTGACCTCCAACTGACCGCGGTGAGGCGCAGCGGTCGCGGTCAACGGGTCGGTCCGCCAGAACACGAGCGGAGCGACGCCGGGCAGCGATCGGTCATTCCAGCGAATCCGCAGATCGACCGACCTTCGCTCGGCGCGAATCGGCGCCACGGGCAGTTCGATATGGCTGCTGCTGTGCCCACCCGCGTCAGTCTCGTGGACCACCACGGGCTCCTTACCATCCGGGACGATCGCGACTCGGACGGGATGCGCCTCGAAGTTCGCCGTGTAAATACCGAGCGCGGCCGGATGTCCACGGTCCTCAACGAGCGTCCTGGGCTCGAGCCGAACGGAAGAGAGTCGTCGCAGGTCCGCAAACTCCGCGGCGCTCGGCGCGACAGGTTGCACGCGCGGCGTCTGCTCGGCGTCTGCGGCCGAGGGTGCTGCGTTCCAGACGACGAGAGCGAGTGCGTCGGAGTCGCCCTTCTGGAAGAGGAGCCGCCAATCGTCAGGATGCTTTCCCTGGAGGCGGTGCCGCAGCGAGTAGCCGTCGAGCGAGCTGATCAGGGAACGCGCCGCCTCGAAGGAAGGTTTCGGCTCGAAGTTGCGTCGAACCGTGCCGAAGCGGTGCTCGCGGTCGTCGGGATTGTCCCCGTCGTCGCGCCAGTCGTAGAAGATCGAGAGGGGTACTCCGGCGACCAGGTTCGCCAGCCACATCCGCACGAGGTACTGGGCCTGTCGCGCTTCGGACACAGCGCCCTTGGCCGTCGAGTAGCCCCACTCCGACGACACGACGGGCAGCGACCGCTTTGCGGATGGGGCGTAGCGAGCGATCAGGACGTGGAGCTTGCCGAAGTCGTCAGCCGCCGTTTCCGGTGCGGTCTCGCGGTACGGGTGGACCGATACAGCGTCGATGTGCTCAAGGAGGCCGGCGCGGAACGTGTTCTCGAAGAAATCCCACGGAAACTGCGACGAGCCCGGTGCGAGGATCACGGCGTCCGGATCCGCCGCGCGGATTGCCCGGGCCGTCGCCACCGCGAGCTTGGCGTAGGCTTCGGCAGAGGGAGCGGGCTTCCAGAACTGCGCCAGGTTGGGCTCGTTCCAGATCTCCCAGAGTACGCCCTGACCCCGAAAATGAGCCGCAGCCGCTGAAGCAAACCGCGAGAACGCCGCGCGTCCGGTGTCGGTGTGTGGGGCAACGCCGTCGTCGTAGTGGGGATTGGCGTAGTCCAGGATCAGTAGAGCGCGGGCGTTCGCTTTCTTGAGATGTGCGAGGAGACGGTCATACGCCGAGAAGTCATATTGCCCCTTTGTTCGCTCAACGTGTCCCCACGCGAGATCCATGCGAACCCAGCGGTAACCGGCCTGGGCGAAGCGATCCATTTCTCCCTTGGCGGGATCGGTGAAATGAATGTTGACACCGAAGCCCGACGGAATCGTCGGCGTGGGGAGCCCGGTCTCAGCACCTCGGACGGAGGCGACAACCAGCGCGTAGCAGGCGAGCCCAAATAACAAGAAACGGCTACCGAGCCTTCGCGCGTACGGAATTGCCGGTCGATTGGGCTCGACCGAAGTTACGGCAAGCGCCCGTCCGGAGCTCGCGAACGCTTGATGACATACCTTCATCACGTTCTCCATCGCCGGTCCCGGAGGGGAAGACGAAACTTCGCCTCGAACACCGCGGTATTGCAGACCGTACCAGTAGTGACGTTATCCGGGTGTGGCGCGCTTCACAAGGGCGGCACTTCCCATCCCATCGGCTGACCGCCTGACAGTTGGTTGCATTGAACGGAACACTGGTTACGATCGGGCGCTGAGGGCGGCGGTGCAAGTCGATTGCGGAGAGGTGAACTTACAAGCACTCCGAAGGGCGGAAATGCAAAGCGCCACGAGATCCGTGGAGGACGTGAAATCGCGAGTCGTCGGTTCTGCGCATGATTTGATCAAGCAGGTGCGCGAGAGCAAGCCCGAAACCCCAGCACGCCCATAAACCGGGTCGGGTCGGCCGCACAGCGAAGAGGACACTTTTATGGGTCTTCCGAATGATTTCTCGCACATCCCGATCATCGATGTCAGCAGCCTGGTGGCAGGTCAACCCGGCCAACGTGCCGTCGCCGATCGCCTCGGTGCGGCCTGCCGCGAGTGCGGGTTCTTCTACGTGGTCGGGCACGGTGTTGATGAATCGCTCCAAACTCGCTTGCGCTCTCTCAGCCGCGAGTTCTTCGCCCAGGACCTGGATGCGAAGCTCAAGATCCGCATGGCGCTCGGCGGTCGCGCGTGGCGGGGATACTTCCGCGTCGGCGATGAGCTGACCTCCGGCAAACCGGACCAGAAGGAGGGCCTCTACTTTGGAGCCGAGCTGCCTGGAGACGATCCGCGGGTCCTCGCCGGCACGCCCCTGCATGGTCCGAACCTGTTCCCGCTCAAACCCGGGGGCCTCCGGGAAGCCGTGCTCGAGTACATGGCCGCCCTGACGGCACTCGGCCGCCGGCTGATGGCTGGCCTCGCGCTCAGTCTGGGGCTGAACGAGTCGTACTTCGCCGACCACGGCATGGGTGAGCCGCTCACGCTCTTTCGGATCTTCAACTACCCGCCGCCTACGAACGCGGACCTTTGGGGCGTTGGTGAACATACCGACTACGGCCTACTTACGATTGTGTTACAAGATGACGCTGGCGGGCTGGAGGTCAAGTCGCGCTCGCGTTGGGTCCCCGCGCCGCCCGTTCCGGGCTCGTTCGTGTGCAACATCGGCGACATGCTCGACCGTATGACCGGCGGACTTTACCGCTCCACGCCGCACCGCGTCCGCAATCCGGCGCCTCGCGACCGCCTCTCGTTCCCGTTCTTCTTCGATCCGAACTTCTTCGCACCTGTCCAGCCCATTCCCCTGGCTGGTCGAGCGGCTCCCGCGGACGATCGCGAAGAGCGCTGGGATCACGCGAATATTCATGCCTTTGAGGGTACCTACGGCGACTACCTGCTCAAAAAAGTCGGGAAGGTCTTTCCCGAGCTGAGGGCGACCGTCATGTAACCTTGGTGGCTTACTCATGGTGCAAGCCGGAGACCAGAACTGTGACGTCACGCTCAATGACCCGACTTAGCCCGACCCAAATCGCGACGCATCCGCTGTTCGTCCTCGTGCTCGTCATGAACACTCAGACTCTTTTCGCAGACGAATCCGTACCCGCTCTGGGCCGAGAGCAGGCCTCCGGCTTCGCTCGACTTGCGCTCAAGGGCCTCAGCAAGGAATACCCAAACAAGCTCGATCACGTGATGAGCGGCGCTGGCGACATCAAGGGTCCGAAGGCACTCCACCCGGCGTTTTACGGCTCGTACGACTGGCACTCCTCCGTTCACGGCCACTGGATGCTCGCAAGACTTCTCCACGTTTTCCCCGCTCTTCCCGAGGCCGAAGAGATTCGCACCGCGCTCAACGCCCACCTCACCGTTGAGAACCTCAAGGCCGAGGCCGAATACTTTGCCCGCAAAGAGAGCACACCGTTCGAGCGGCCCTACGGCTGGGCCTGGCTCCTGAAGTTGGCCGAAGAGCTTCACGGCTGGGATGATCCCGACGCGAAGCGTTGGTCGAGTGCGCTGCGGCCGCTCTCCGACGTTGTCGCCACTCGCTACCTCGAATTCTTTCCAAAGCAGACGTACGCGATCCGAACCGGCGTGCATCCCAACACGGCCTTTGGGCTCGCGTTCGCGCACGATTACGCCATCACCGTCGGCGACGCGCAACTCCGCGCGCTCGTCGAGGAGCGAGCGCGTTCTTATTTCGGCTCTGACACCGACGCCCCGGCGCGTTGGGAACCGTCGGGGGCGGACTTCTTTTCCCCCTGTCTCATTGAGGCCGATCTCATGCGGCGCGTGTTGCCGCGCGCGGAATTCCATACCTGGTTTGCACGGTTCCTGCCAGGCGCAGCGAGCGGGGAGCCGAAGTCGCTCTTCGAACCGGCCACTGTGACGGACCGCTCGGACCCGCAACTGGTGCACCTTGACGGATTGAACCTGAGCCGCGCCTGGTGTCTTCAAAGCATCGCCAAGGCTCTGTCTGACGATGACCCGACCCGTGTCACGCTGTCCAAAGCCGCGGCCGAGCACGCAGCCGCGGCCCTGGGCCACGTGGCGAGCGGGGATTACGCGGGGGAACACTGGCTGGCGTCTTTTGCCGTCTACCTGCTCACAGCGCCGCCTGCGCCAAAATGACGCGCGATTCGCGCCGCCCAAACCCTTGTGTCCGCCTCGAATCTCCTGTGAAATGCGCCTCGCGGTCGAAACTTGGCCTGCGCTCGGCCGGCTCCTCGAAAAGGGTTTTCGCCATGATCTTTCAACGGGCGTTCGGTTTCGGTGCGGCGCTGCTCGCCGTCGCCATTTTGTTTCCCACCCCGGTCTCCGCCCAGCGCCGATCGACGCCCAACGACACGCTCAAATCGGTCGAGGTTGCGGACGATCACAAGGCCACGTTCCGTATCTACGCCCCCAAGGCAAGCGATGTGTCGGTTACCGGCGACTTCGGCGAGCGCGGCAAGATGGCAAAAGATGAGCAAGGCGTTTGGTCCAGGACCGTCGGGCCACTCACTCCGGACTTCTACAGCTACGCATTCATCGTAGACGATGTGCGTACTCTCGACCCTAAGAACGCGATGATCAAGCCCGGCCTGAACAGCAACGAAAGCATGTTTCTCGTGCCCGGCAGCGAGGCGGATTTTGAGATGACCGGGGACGTGCCGCACGGCGAAATTCGCACCGTGTGGTATCGATCGGGTACGCTCGAGATGGCGCGGCGCATGCACGTCTACACGCCGCCAGGCTACGAAGGGAATACCGAACGCTATCCCGTCTTCTACCTGCTGCACGGCGGCGGCGATGAGGACTCGGGTTGGAGCACAATCGGTCGTGCCGGCTTCATTCTCGATAATCTGATCGCCGCAAAACGTGCCGTGCCGATGCTCATGGTCATGCCCAACGGCAGCCTGCCGCGCCCCGCGAACTATCCGCAGTCGCCCCCCGGCACGGAGCCGACTCCCGAAGTCCGTGCGGCCAGGGAAGCTCTCCAGAGTCGGTTCACGGACGAGCTATTGAAAGAAGTCATACCCACGATCGAGAAAACCTTCCGGGTCAAGACGACCGCGGCCGATCGCGCCCTCGCAGGGCTGTCGATGGGTGGGGGCCAGACGCTCAGAGTGTTGACGGCGCATCCCGATCAGTTCGGCTACATCGGGATCTGGAGCGCAGGGCTCGGCCGCGGGAGTTCGGCTGACTGGGAAAAGCGCAACGAGACGTTCCTCGCAGCGGCCGACCAGGTCAATCGGACGGTCCGGCGGCTGGAGATCTGCGTGGGCGATCAGGATTCGCTCGTCGCGGGCTCCAAGGCGCTCGCCCAGGTGCTGGAGAAACGAGGAATCAAGCACGACGTCCACATCAGTGGTGGCGGCCACACGTGGATCAACTGGCGGCACTATCTCAACGCGTTCGCGCCGAAGTTGTTTCAGTGAGCCTGACGATTGTGATCGCCACCGCCGCGAGTTGAGGAGAGCCTTTCATGCAGAGACGAACATTCCTCGGAACACTGGCCGCCGCGACCCTGTGCGGCGCAGCGTCGCCCCCATTGCGGCTGGGCATGGCGGGCCTCGAACACGGCCACGCGGCAGGGTTCCTGGCCCGTTACCGCGACTCGAAAGAGATTGAGCTGGTCGGCATTTCCGAGCCCAACCGCGACGTCGCGGGGCGCTACGTCAAACGCTCTGGCCTCAATTGGTCGAAGATTCATCCGACGCTTGAGGCCATGCTCGACGAGGCGAAGCCGCAGGCCGTGGTCGCGTTTACGAGCACCGTGGGCCATCTCGACGTCGTGAAAGCGTGCGCCCGCCGGAAGATTCCGGTGATGATGGAGAAACCGCTGGCCGTCAGCGTCGAGCAGGCCCGGGAGATCGAGCGTGCGTCGGTCGAGTCCGGCATCCCCGTGCTGGTGAATTACGAGACCACGTGGTATCCGTCCAATCACGCGGCGTATGCCCTGGCGAAGCAAGAAAACGCACTGGGCGAGATCCGCAAAGTCGTCGTCCACGACGGCCATCGTGGGCCCAGGGAGATCGGCGTGCAGCCCGAGTTCCTCGCCTGGCTCACCGACCCGGAGAAAAACGGCGCGGGGGCACTCTTCGACTTCGGCTGCTATGGGGCCAACCTGATGACCTGGCTCATGGACGACGCGCGTCCGACCTCGGTCACGGCGGTGACCCAGCGCTTCAAGCCCGAGATCTACGCGAAGGTCGACGATGAGGCCACGGTCATTTTGGAGTACCCGGGAGCGCAGGCGATTATCCAGGCTTCCTGGAACTGGCCCTTCAATCGCAAGGACATGGAGATCTACGGCCGCACGGGTCAGGTTCTGACCGTCGAGCAAACCGGCCTGCGGGTCCAACTTGCGGGCAAACCGGAAGAGGTTCGCCAGGCGCCGGCGCTCCAGGCGCCCCAGGACGACTTCCTGCGCTACTTCGCCGCTGTCGTGCGCGGTGAGATCAAACCCGCCGGGCTCTCATCGTTACGCAATAACCTCATCGTGGTCGAGATTCTCGACGCCGCGCGCAAGTCAGCCGAGACAGGTCGTACCATCCGTTTGACCTGATTCGGGTAGGTCGCAAAAACCTTGGACCTCCCCTGGATCTCCCTGGAGACTTGACCGGGCCGCTCCCGCCTGCTCGAATCTCGCTTCAAGGTGGCGAGGAACGGGACCAAACCGGTTGGTATCGGTCATCTGCGAATTGAAGCTTGAAATCCGGGAGCGACGCATGCGCATTCGAACATTGGCCTGGGCTCTGGTCGGCCTGCTGGCCGTCCCCATCACCGGGGCCGCACAGGACGGGTTTGTCTCGATTTTCGACGGCAAAACGTTGGAAGGGTGGGACGGGAATCCGGATTTCTGGAAGGTTGAGGACGGTTGCCTGACCGGATCGACCACGGCCGAGAACCCGACAAAGGGCAACACCTTCTGCATCTGGCGTGGGGGTCAGGTTGGCGACTTTGAGCTCGTGCTCGAGTACAAGATCTACAACCACAACTCGGGGATCCAGTACCGCAGCGCCGAGAACCCGACCAAGTGGAGCGTCAACGGCTACCAGGCCGACATCGAGGGGGGCGACACCTACTCGGGTATTCTCTACGGCGAAGGGTTCGGCGGCGTGCTGGCCAATCGTGGGCAGAAAACGGTCGTCAAGAAGGACGCGAGCGGCAAACAAACGATCGAAGTCGTCGGTTCGGTCGGCGACTCCAAGGAAATCCAGTCGAAGATCAAGAAGGAAGACTGGAACACCTACGAAATCAGTGCCAAGGGTTTCACCTTCGAGCACAAGATCAATGGCGTGACCACCGCGATCTGCACCGATGAGCGGCCAGAGAAGCGTGCCAAGGGGATCCTCGCGCTCCAACTGCATGCCGGTCCGCCCATGAAGGTCCAGTTCCGCAACATCCGGCTGAAAGCGCTTGATTCCAAGAGCGCCCAGACGTCCAAGAAGAAGGTCTTGCTGCTGGCGGGGAACGCGAGCCACGGATTCGGTGGTCACGACCACCTCGCAGGCTGCTCGCTGCTCGCGAAGCTACTGAACGAGTCGGGCCTGCCGGTGGAGGCTGAGGTTCATTCGCTTCAGAAGCAGGGCTGGCCTTCGGCTGAGAAGCTCGCGAGCGCCAGCACGATCGTCATCTATTCCGACGGCGGCGGCGGACACCCGTTCAACGCGCATCTGAGCGAGCTCGACTCGCTCTTCGATAAAGGGGTGGGCGTGGTCTGCATCCACTACGGCGTCGAGGTGCCGAAGGGACCGTCGGGCGACGCATTCCTGAAATGGACCGGCGGATACTTCGAGCCCAACTGGTCCGTCAACCCGCACTGGACGGCCAACTTCACGAAGCTCCCCGACCACCCTGTGACCCACGGAGTGAAGCCATTCAAGATCAACGACGAGTGGTACTATCACATGCGCTTCCGTGACAACATGGAAGGCGTGACGCCCATCCTCACGGACCTACCGCCGAAGGAGACCCTCAACCGCCCGGATGGCACGCACAGCGGCAACCCTGCGGTGCGCGAAGCGATCGCCAAGGGTGAGCCCCAGCATATGGCGTGGGCCACCGAGCGGCCCGGCGGAGGCCGCGGTTTCGGCTGCACCGGCGGCCACGTGCACTGGAACTGGGGCCAGGACCAGTTCCGTAAGCTGTTCCTTAACGCCATCGTCTGGACCGCTGGGCTCGACGTGCCGTCCGACGGCGTGAAGGTTGGCGTCGTCACAATTGACGACTTGCTCCAGAACCACGACGAGCCGATTCCCGCCAACTTCGACAAGGCGAAGCAACAGGCGCAAATCGACCAGTCGAACAGCAAGACGAAGTGATCTTTGGCGTCAAGGCCAATCGTCAAGGTCCCGACGCGCGGAGCCAACTTTCTCCGGGCGTCGGGATGTCATTTCATGCTGCATGGGTGTTATCATCGAAGAACCGATTGCCGACTCGGAACCATAGGTGCGGGAGAGATCGCTGATGCTGCGTAGGCTATTTGTCGTCTCGTTGCTGTCGCTGACGTTGGGAGCCATCGAGGCCAGGGCGGCCGATCCCAAACCGCTGTTCGACAGCCGGTTAGTCTCTCCCAGCACCCCGGGTCATGCTGTCAACGTTGATGTCGATATCACAGGAGCCAAAGAACTGTGGCTCGTCGTGACGGATGCGGGCGACGGAATCGGTTGCGACTGGGCAGACTGGGCCGAGCCGCGACTCGTTGGCCCGTCGGGTGAGAAGAAGCTGACCGAGCTGAAGTGGAAGACCGCCTCAGCCGGCCACGGCAAAGTTCATGTCGATGCCAATGCATCCGGTGGCGTTTTACGAATTGATGGCAAGCCAGTAAGCTACGGCATCGGGACGCACTCGCCCTCGGTTATCGCCTATGACCTTCCCGCCGGCTATACCCGATTCATCGCAAGGGCCGGCCTTGACGACGGAGGCACGGACCAGGGGTGTGGCAGCACGGTTCAGTTCCTCGCGTTTGATCACAAGCCACCCGCGCGTTTTGCGAATGCGGCGGCCCCAACGAGCGCATCGCACGAGCTCGACAACGCGGTCGCGGGCCTGGATGTCGCCACCGGACTCGAGGCGACCCTGTTCGCCGGTGAGCCGATGGTCCTGAGCCCGGCCGATATCGACGTCGACCACAAGGGCCGCGTCTGGGTCTGCGAAGTCGTGAACTATCGCGGTCGCAACGGGCAACGACCCGAAGGCGATCGAATCCTGATCCTCGAAGACACCAATCAGGACGGGGTCGCGGACAAGCAAACCGTCTTCTACCAGGGGCGCGATATCGATAGCGCGCTCGGCATTTGCGTGCTCGGCAACAAGGTCATCGTCTCGGTCGCCCCGAACGTTTTTATCTTCACCGACGAAAACGGCGACGGCAAGGCAGACAAGAAAGACGTTCTCTTCAGCAAGGTGGGGCAACCGCAGCACGACCACTCGACCCACGCATTCGTTTTTGGACCTGACGGCAAGCTCTACTGGAACGTCGGCAACTCCGGCAAGGCCGTTCACGATAAGGACGGCAAGCCGATCGTCGACCGCACGGGCAACACGGTCAATGACGGCGGCAAGCCCTATCGCCAGGGGATGGTCTTCCGCTGCAACCTCGACGGCACTGGGTTCGAAACCCTCGCCCATAACTTCCGCAATATCTACGAGGTGGCCGTCGACTCGTTCGGAACCATGTGGCAGTCGGACAACGACGACGATGGCAACCGAGGCGTTCGAATCAACTACGTGATGGAGTTTGGCAACTACGGATACGTCGACGAGCTCACAGGTGCGGGCTGGCAATCCCCTCGCACGAACATTGAGACCGAGATCCCGCTACGGCACTGGCATCAAAACGATCCGGGCGTCGTGCCCAACTTGCTGCAGACGGGCGGGGGATCGCCGACGGGTATCTGTGTCTACGAAGGGACGCTGCTGCCCCAGGTCTTCCGCAACCAGGTGATTCACTGCGATGCGGGGCCGAATGTCTGCCGGGCCTACCCCGTGAAAGAGACAGGCGCTGGCTACTCGGCAGAGATTGAGAATATCCTTGAAGGGACCCGCGACAAGTGGTTCCGTCCCAGCGATGTTTGCGTCGCCCCCGACGGCTCGTTGATCGTGGCCGACTGGTACGATCCGGGCGTCGGCGGGCACGCCATGGGCGACATCGACAAGGGCCGCATCTTCCGCGTTGCACCGCCCGGCGCCAAGTACGCCGTGCCAAAGCTCGACGTCACGACGGTCGAGGGCGCGATCGCGGGGCTCAAGAGTCCAAATCAGGAGACGCGCTACCTCGCCTGGACTGCCCTTCATGACTTTGGGACGAAGGCCGAACCCGCCCTCGCGAAGATGTTCCGCGAAGATCCGAACCCGAGGTTCCGCGCCCGCGCGTTATGGCTCCTGAGCAAGCTGCCCGGAAGGAGCAGCGAGTACCTCGACGCGGCGGTGCGAGGCAATCAGGACGACCTCAAGGTTGTCGCGATCCGCGCGGGCCGCGAATTGACTCCCCTTTGGCGGTGGGCTCCTCGAGACGTCGCCGCGGAGTCTGCCAAGGTGCGCCGGGAGTTGGCGATCGCGTTGCACGAAGACGCCACGCCCGCCACCGCGTGGACCGCGCTCGCGCAGCAGTACCGAGGCGACGACCGTTGGTATCTCGAAGCACTGGGCATCGGTGCGGCCAAGCACTGGGATGAATGCCTCGCGGCGTATCTGAAAGCCGTGCCGAACGCGGTCTCGACCAAAGCGGGCCGAGACATCATCTGGCGGTCGCGCGCCTTGCAAACGCCCGAGCTGCTCGCGGAGATCATCGGCAATCCCGCAACCCCTGCCGAGAAACTCCCTCGCTATTTCCGCGCCTTCGACTTCCTGACCGGCGCCAAGAAGCAAGGCGTTATGGAGCAACTCGCCTTTCACACCACGAGCGGCGATGACGCGCGGCAGGCCCTGATCATCTCGGAGGCGGTGAACCGGCTCGAGGGGGGCAACGTCTCCCAGCAGCCTGAGAAGCTCGCCGCGCTTGAGAAGGTCCTCGATCGCACCAAGGGCACGCCAACCTACGTTGCGCTTGTCAATCGGTTCCAGATCCAGTCTCGGTATCCGGGGCTCGTGGCACTGGCGGCGACCCAGCCGGAGAGTGAAACGGGCGTCGGTGCCGCGAAGGTCCTCCTCGACCGGGGTCTGCAAAAGCTGTTGAAGGGCGTTCTTCAGGGTTCGGACGTCGAATCCGCGACGGGACTCGCCCGAGCACTCGGGAACGCGTCCGATCAACGGTCCACGACGCTCCTGACAGCGCTGATCGACGAGAAGAGCGTACCGACAGGTGTCGCCCAGGAAGCCGCCAAGGCACTTGGAAAGACACCCCAAGGCGCACGCGAGCTGCTGCGGCGGGTCCGGGATAAAGCCCTGGCGCCGGAACTCACGCAGGCCGCCGCGTTCGCATTGCAGAGCACGCCGTTCCGCGACGAGCGTCTCAACCGCGAAATCGAGACGCTGTTCCCGCCGCCGCCCGCGCGCAACGAGAAACCGCTGCCGCCCCTGGCCGTGCTGCTCAAGTCCAAGGGGAACGCGACCAAGGGGAAAGCGGTCTTCACTGGACTCGCCAAGTGCAACACGTGCCACACCGTCAACGGCGAAGGCAAGCAGGTGGGTCCCGACCTTTCTGAAATCGGCTCCAAGCTGAGCCGTGAAGCCTTCTTCGAGTCGATCCTCTTCCCCTCGGCCGGCATCAGCCACAACTTTGAGACCTGGGTCGCGTCCACCACAGACGGCAATGTGATCAGCGGGATTAAAGTGTCTGAGACTCCGACCGAGCTCGTTCTCCGAGGAAGCGACGCTATTTCCCGGACGCTGAAGAAATCGGAGATCGACGAGATCAAGAAGCAGCCGATCTCGCTGATGCCGGCGGACCTGCAAAAAACGATGACGGCGGAAGAGTTGATTGACGTCGTCGAGTATGTGCAGACGCTGAAGAAGAGGTAACCGCGGTCGCAGGCCGTAGGGCAAGCATGCGACCCTGGTCGAGGTTTTTTCCTGGCGCCCAACAGATTGTGTGTGAATGTGGGATCCCTGGGGTGGCCGGGGCAGAGGAGGCCGGAAGGCCGACGTGCCCCGGAAGCGTCTCGCGGCCCACCGGGGCACGTGGAGCTGCGCTCTCCTTTGCCCCGGCCACCCATCCCGCTCGTTGGGACACACGAAGTGTTAGGCGCCAAGGGGTTTTTATCGTGTTCGCGAATGTTGGGCCGGCCATCGTCAACCGACGTTGGGCCGGCTCTTTTCGTAGGCGGATTGAGCCAACATGCCGTAGCTCAGAGAGTCTTTACCCGCTCCGGCGAGCCGCCGCTCAATCCGCCCGCGGTTTGCGCCGAAGGAGGTTCTCCAACAGAATCGCGTTGTCGGCCTTGCCGACCCACGACCACCAAAGGGATACGCCGAGTGACACGATTTGTCCCTTCCCCGCGAGGGCAATGGCGACATAGTGCTCGTCGGCCTTGTTCGGAGAACCGACCAGAACCATTGTCCGGTCCTGGTCGATCACCACGGCCGGTGACGGACGATGAAAACTCAACAACGTGACCCCATCGGTCAGGGGACAAGGAATGATGTGAGGCGCGCGGACCTCAATTGCGCCCTGAACGGGATTCTCGGTATCTTGGATTTCCAGACCGTATTGCAGAAGAACTTTGTTGGCCTTAGGCACCGTGCCCATGAAGAAATGATTTGCGGTCAGGATGACGCGCCCTCCGTTTTCCGCGTATCGACGAAGCGCGGCGATATCGTCGCTGTCCAACCGGATGATCCCCAACTCACCGAGCAGAATACTGTCGAACTGCGCAAGATCGATCCCTTTCAGCGCGGAATCCGCCAACCGAATTTCGCGATACTCGACATCGAAACCGCCGCGCTCGACGAGTTTCAGCCAGGGATCGAAGAGCGACGCATCATTCGTCGAGAAACGTTGAAACGGAGTGTCGACGACCAAGACGCGAGCCTGTGCCTTGTTGCGCGGTCGAACCTCGGCACTCACCGGCACCTCGATACGGTGCTCGCCCAGCGACATCACCATCGGCATTGAAAACTTGCCAACGTTGCGCGTGTCGACCGTGATGGCGATGTCGCAGTACCCCCTCGCATTGCGCGCACCGCCGTATTCCTGGACGCCCTGGTTCACGGAATCGACGGTTACGAAGTCAGGAGCGACGACCTTGACCTTGGATGCCGCAATCTCCTTCGGATCCACGAAGGCACGAACACTTCCCTGGACCCGGGCACCCAGGTGCACGACCCCAAAGTTCAGGCGATCTGGCTGCAACTCGTCTTTCGCTATCGAACTGCCGCCCATCGCCAAGGCGAGGATCCCGCCAGCAAGAATTCCGGCGACAAGGTTGGTCCGAAATGGGCGTGGGGTCATGAACAGCCCTTTCAAAAGAATCGAACGCGGTTGACTTGATAGATTTCCAGTTCGCGATGAGTTCCCGGTCGGCGCCGATCGCGAATCCCTTCACGCGAACCTCGCCTGCCCCGGGATCGCGATCTCGGCGGACGGCGGCTGCCCATCCCAATCGTAACGGCTCGGGCTGAGATCTTCCCGAGAATTCAGGGCCATCTCCCAGGTGATCTCCTGGCCCGTGTATGCGGCCATGCGTCCCATGATCGCGAGCAATGTGCTTCGTGCCATGTACTCGCCGTTGTTGATCGGTTTTCCGTTGCGGATGCTGGCGAACAGGTCATCGTGCTCCGTCTGGTACATGTTGTTGGCCGGACCGTCGTAGATCCACTCGCCAGCGGCCGACCGGATGCGCAGGCCTCTTCGGCGCTCGGTCAGTTCCGCACGACCCTGGCTGCCCGACACGGCGACGCTCATGTCACCCTTGGTATGCGGCTGCTGACGGCAGTTGCTCACGAGCTTCGCACCGTCGGCATATTCGTAGACGACCGAGAAATGGTCGTAGATCTGGCCGTATTCCGGTCCTGTGAGCACTTGCCGGCCCCCCAATCCCATCGCCTTGACGGGGTACTTCTCCTTCATCACCCAGGAACACACATCGAGGTGGTGCACGTGCTGCTCGACATTGAAGTCACCCGAGAGCCACGTGAAGTTGTACCAGTTGCGCATCTGGTACAGCATCTCGGACCAGTCCGGTTGTCGAGGCTTGGCCCAGCGGCCGCTGCGGTAGTCGTTCGCAAAGAGCGTGACGATGTCGCCGATCGCACCGTCGTGAATGCGGCGGAGAGTCTCCCGATAGCCGCTATCCGACCGGAGACAAAGGCCGGAGACGACCGAGAGCTTCCTGGACGCTGCCACAGCGCAGCTCTTGAGCACCGAGTGCACGCCAGGTGTATCGACGGCCACAGGCTTCTCGGCGAAAACATGTTTCCCCGCCTCGACCGCGGCACGGAGATGGATCGGGCGGAAATGCGGTGGCGTGCAGAGCAGCACCACGTCAACGCCGCTGTCGAGCAGTTGCCGGTAGGCGTCAAAGCCGACGAACCGGTGGTCGGGCGGAACCTGGACTTTCGCGCCGACCGTTTCCGATTTCTGCAAGGTTTCCAGGCTTTCGGTCAGGCGATCCTCGAACGCGTCCGCCATCGCCACGAGCTGCACGTTCGAGTCCGCCGCGAGCGCCTGCGAGGCCGCCCCAGTGCCGCGACCGCCGCAGCCGATCAATCCCACCTTCAACAGATCGCTGCCTGCCGCATGAGCGTTCGACACGGCGGCCAGGGTTGCGACCGTGGCGGTCGTTTTGAGGAAATCACGACGCGATGCAGATGCAGGTCGCATGGTAAGGCCTCGCTCATGGTTTCAAGGGATGCAGCTCAAAACGACGGACGAACAACTCGAAGCCCTCGGATTGCAGCAGAAGCTTGCCGCCCGCCGGATGCACCGCCCGGGCCGCGTTGACCTCGTGTCCGTTAACTCGAATGGAGATCCGGTCGCGGTCGCACACACACTCCACCCGGGTCCACTCGCCGGTCGGGCTCTCGACGTCGTCCTTGCCGCGCGTGTCGAGGAGCTCCTGGAAATCGGGATCGTGACGCGACCACCAAAGCTGGCGGTCACCGGTAAACTCCCTCGGCTTACCGGCCTCGTTCCAGCGCGGTCGCTTGTCCGGGCCGAGGATCACAGGGGTGGTCAAGCGCACGGGGATGGTCGCGCCACCCTCGTCTTTGCCACGGATCACGATCATGTCGCCCACGCAACCCTGCGCGAGCTGGCATTCGATCGACGACATCCACACACCGCCAGCGCCGCCGTCGGGGCCGGTCGCGTGCAGCAGGATCCCTGAATTCCGGACGTATTTCCGCCCGTCCGTTCGCTTGCCCCATTTGTACTCGACGATCAGTCGATAGTCGCGGTAGGCCTTCTCGGTGCCAATGTAACCGTTCCCATCGCCCGAGATATGGAGCATGCCTTCCGTGACCTCGAACACGTGCCGGGGGTCTTCACGCTTCGTGTCCTTGAGCCACGTGGTCAGGCCAGCGAGATCGTGACCATTGAACAATGGGATGACCTCACGCGGCTGAACGGCGTCCGTTGCAGGTTCGTTGAGAGCGCACACCGGCTGGACGCAGCCGAGAGTGACGAGAGCACACAACACGATGCGATTGCACACCGCACGCGTATCCCGCAGCGCCGAGTGGTTCATGATTCCTCCGATCCCCTGTACTGGCCGGCGACCTCACAACGGTCTACCGCCCGCCCGTCGGCAGATCGACCCACTCCTTCTTCGTAAACGGAGACGTCACTTCGGACGCGGTCGGCAGGAACGGAAAGAGCCTTGCCTGCGCCGCCGCATCGAGCGGAGCGCCATATTCCGAGACTTCGAAGGCTTCGATCGAGCGGATCCGCCCGCCTCGCTCCTCGCCGTACGTCCGCACAACCATTTCCCGATAGACGTCCGCCAGCGGCTCAATCCGTTGACGAAGCCGTTCGCCAAGCCAGGCACGCCGGGCGGCCGGGTCTTGCGGAACCCGATCCAGGTAGCCGGCGTTGTAGGGGAGCCATTCGTAGAACTGGGATTCGTGGCAATCCAGCATCGCGACGACCTTGTCGAACGCCTCGTCAATCGCGACGACGACGTGCGGCTCAAACCGGCAAGGCTTCGTAAACGCGTCGGAGAAGTAGAGGATGACCGGACAAGCCGCCAGGTAGGGTACCTTCGGGACGACTGCGGGCACGGTGAGGAGGTAGGACGCGTCTTGAACCAGCAATCCCGTGAAGCGATGATCCGGGTGATAGTCGGTCGACCGGTGTGTGATGATCAGGTCGGGCCGGAACGTGCGGATCATCCGGATCAATTCTTCACGGTACTCCAGGCGGTCGTCGAGCTGGCCGTCGGCATGATCCAACACGTCATAGGTCGCTCCAATGACGGCGGCCGCGGCGTGCGCTTCGGCGCGGCGTCGTCGCGCCAGGTCGGGACCATGCATCGTCTGGTGCCCCGCGCGGCCATCCGTCAAACTCACCAGGCGGACCACGTGCCCGCCGGCACACCACTGCGCCGACGTCCCGCCGGCCTTGATGTCGGCGTCATCGGGGTGGGCGCCGATGACGAGGATTCGGAGCGGTTGGTCGGCCATGAGGGCAATTCCTTCATTCGCGGGGGGCATCGGCGGCAAGTCCGATTCGGCGCTGAGTGTTCAGAGCTCGGCATTGGGACCGAAATGGTCACGTGCTGCGGGTTCGCTTGGCTCCGGTCCCAGAGCTCGGCCCTCAACACGTCGCCAGGATACTTTGAGACGGAATCGATCGCGAGGGGGACTTCTTCGGGGCAGAGGAAAGCGTACGGTCGGGAAGCAAACGCTGGCAATCTCTTCGCGTGAAACAACTCGCGTACACTCGAACGGATGGGGAACGTGATCAACGCGCCGAGGAACCGGCCGGAAACGGAATCGGCGACAACCGTCATCATAGACGAAAAACTTCCGACCCACGAATGTTTCAAAACCCCGGAAAACGCAGCGTAGAATCACGATCACGGACGGAAAAAACTAGCGAACTACCAGGAGCATATAGATAGGGAGAGCGGAAATTCCCGGATGTACGCATTGTCGCAGGCCACGGATCTCGGCGACGTGCTGAGTGGACCGCAACTCCCATGACGGTTAAAGTCTGACGACGCGTTGTCCACTCGCTCCGACCTCCGGAAGGACGCCGCCACTTCCATGACCCTACCCGTGATCGACGAACGGATCGAAGCCACGGTCATGCGCAAGGTGACATTGCGTCTGATCCCCTTGCTTTTCGTCCTCTTCGTTTTGAATGTTCTCAATCGCGTGAACGTCGGATTTGCCCGACTGCAGATGTTAGACGAATTGAAGTTGAGCGAGCAGGTCTTTGGCGTCGGTGGAAGCATCTTCTTCATCGGCTACTTTATCTTCCAGTTGCCGAGCAACCTGATCCTGAACCGCACCGGCGCACGCCTGTGGATCGCGCGCATCGTGATCGCGTGGGGAACCGTTTCCGCAGCGATGATGTTCATCCGGGGCGAATGGAGTTTCTATATCCTCCGATTCCTGCTGGGCGTCGCCGAGGCGGGCTTTTTCCCGGGCATGATCCTCTACCTCACGTACTGGTTCCCCGCGCGAGAACGGGCCAAGGCGACCGCCTGTTTCATGACCGCGTCCCCTGTCGCGGGCATGCTCGGCGGACCGGCCTCCGGAGCGTTGATGCAGTACCTTGATCGCGTCGCGGGATTGCCCGGCTGGCAGTGGATGTTTCTGCTGGAGGGACTACCGACCGTGCTGATGGGCGTGGCCGTCGTTTTTTTGTTGACCGATCGACCCAACGCCGCGCGCTGGCTGACCACAGAGGAACGCGCGTGGCTCTCGGCGCGGATGGCCGCCGAGGAAGCGCAACGGCAAAAGCAGCACGGAGCCAGCTTGCTCCAAACGCTCGCCAATCCGCGCGTCTGGTTGCTGTGCATGCTTTATTTCACCCTGGCGATGAGCGCCAACGGATTCGTCCTCTATCTCCCCGAACTGGTCCGCGATCGCTTTCCACAAAGCAGCAAGCTGCATATCGGCTTGCTGTCAGCGATTCCGTACGTGTTAGCGATCGTCTGCATGGTGCTGACCAGCATCCACTCCGACCGCACCGGCGAACGGCGTTGGCACGTGGCAATCCCGGCGTTCCTCTCTGCGGTCGGTTGGGGACTGAGCGGCTACTGGGATTCCGCCTGGTTGGTGATGCTGGCGTTTTCACTCGCGGCCGTGGGAATGTTCAGCACGTTCGGTGCATTCTGGACCCTGCCGAATTCATTCCTGACCGGAGCGGCCGCGGCGGGCGGCATTGCACTGATCAACGCCGTGGGAAACCTGGGCGGTTTCGTGGCTCCTAACATGATCAGCCAGGTGAAGGCCGCGACGCACAGTTTTTCCGGTGGAATGGTGTTGATGGCGTTGACGTTGCTCGCCGGAGGTGCCATGGCCCTGCTTGCACGCCATACTCGAGAATCGGCGAATGGCGATGATGCCATTGAGCCGGCATGATCCTGGAACGACCCTCGATACGGAAACGAGACCACATGATGACGATTCCGAGCGACCGGCGCGGACTGTCAGCGGGAGTGGCACGGATCGGGATCACGCCACCGATCGGAATCCGCATGGTCGGGTACACGGTGCAGGAGAGCTGTTCGGAGTCCGTCGAACGCGAGTTAACCGCAACGGCGCTGGTCCTCTCCGACGGCCGCTCAAAAGTTGTGCTCGTCGCTTGCGATATCCTCTTCATTCAGAGCCCGCACGCGGGCCGAATGCGCGAGCGGATCGCCGCTCGGCTCGGAATCCCGGCGTCACACGTTCTGATCAACGCGAGTCATACCCACCTGGGACCGATGCTGCCCGGATGGAACCGCGAGGAGGGTGAGCAAAAGCAAATTCAGGAGGGGTATGTCGACTGGCTCGAAACGTCGCTGGCGGGTCTCGCCAGCATGGCCGATCGCGACCTACGGCCCGCAAGAATCGGCGCAGGACGAGGCACGGTTGCTATCGGCGTGAACCGCCGGGAGCGTTTGCCCGACGGCCGGGTGATCATTGGCGAGAACCCCGCCGGCGCGGTGGACCGCGAAGTGAGCGTGCTCCGTATCGACGATTTGTCCGGGCGGACGATCGCGACGGTTTATGCCGCGGGGTGCCACACGGTGGTGCTTGGGCCGAAGACGCACGCATTGTCGCCGGATTTCATCGGACCCGCGCGGCAAATCATCGAGTCGGCGACAGGGGCGCCGAGCCTCTTCTTCCAGGGCGCCGCGGCCAACATCAACCCCGCATGCGGCATCGGCGGCGGTGGGCTCGATCAGTTTGACGACTCGCTCCGGATCGGTGCGATGCTTGCGGGCGAGACGTTGAAGACCTGGGCCGGGATCCGCACCCACAATCGTCCCGGTCCGAGGAGGATCGTGCAGTCAGTCGCAGCACTCTCCGTCTGGAACTACGAGCCGCAGCCCGAGGAGTGCGTGGAGTTCTTCGGTGTCGCCACACGCGCGTTGACTCTTCCGCTCGCACCCTTGCCCGACCGGCAGACGGTTGAGCGACAGTTGCAGGAACGACGACAGGCACGCGATGACGCCGAGGCACGGGGCGACTCGCTTGGTGCGCGGAACGTGGCGCAGCGGCTCTACGACTGGGCGGACCTGGTAGCTCGTACGCAGGCGTCAGGAAGCCCCGTCACCCGCGAGCTCGAAGTTTGGGCGTTTCGGCTGAACGATATCGGCATCGTCGCGGTAAACGGCGAACCGTTCGCCGAGCTAAGCCTCGAGGTCAAGCGCCGGTCGCCTCTGGCTCACACGCTGTTTCTGGGGTACTCCAACGGTTGCCTTGGGTATTTCCCGACGCCGGAAGCGTTCGCCGAAGGGGGAATGGAAGTGGTCGAGTCGGTACGTAACTATGTGTTGCCATCGAGTTTCACTCCCGAATGGGGCCCGACCATCGTGGAAACGTCGCTCCAATTGCTGGAAGAACTGGCACACTCATGAACGAACCACTCTTCGCAGGTCGTACGGCCGTCGTCACCGGCGGTGCGCGAGGCATTGGCAAAGCGATCGCATTGCTCCTCGCGCGTCACGGGGCAAGGGTGGCCGTCAATTACGAGCGCAACGAGGCCGCTGCACGCGAGACATTGGGTTTGATCGAAGGGGCCGGGGGTGAAGGCTTGATCGTCCAGGCGAACGTCGCCTCGCCCGACGACGTGGATCGGATGATGGCCGACGTGCGTGCCCGGTGGGGACCGATTGATTTCCTGGTCAACAACGCGGGAATCGCGGAGACCGTCCCGCATGGAGAGGTCACCTTCGCGCGCTGGAAGCGAATGCTCGACGTCAATCTCGACGGCACGTTCCTGACGACCTGGGCCGTGAAGGACGAGATGATCGCCCGCCGTTTTGGACGGATCGTGAACGTCTCGTCGCTCGCAGGACTGGTCAAAAAGAAAGACATGATTCCCTACGCGACGGCCAAAGCCGCAGTCATCGCGTTCACGCGCCACTGCGCCGAGGCATTCGCGCCACACAACGTCCGCGTCAATTGTGTGGCTCCCGGCCTGACGGAGACGGAACTATCGAGGTCCGCCAATCCCGGATTGATCGACCAGATCGTCGCGGTTACGCCGATGGGACGAATGGCGCAACCTGAGGAGATCGCGTCCGTCGTGCGCTTTCTCCTCTCCGAGGAATCGAGCTTTATCACCGGGCAAACGATCTCGGCGTGCGGAGGCAGGCACTGATGCCGCCGTGCCAAGGCGGTCGGATTTGCGTCAATCAGCGGCCGATCTGCGACATGAGCCAACGCTGAATCGCTTCGAGGACATACTCGCGTTCCCGATCCGTGAGCTCGCGTCCTTTCGGAATGGCGTGCCACTTCTCAAGGCAACCCCGGCAGCACGTTGCGGTCGCGTGCTGCGCGACGAAGACCGGGTGATTCCGCATCGGCGTTTGCTTGCCGTCATTCGCGGGATCGGCCGGGGCGAGGCGCTGGTCGATGAAGTCTCGGCCGTGCCCGAGAATGATTTCGAGCCCCTTCCGGTCCAGATACTCGCGCTCCCTGCGCTGCAATCGGAATCTTTGACGGAACGCCGAAGAGCGGAGCCGCTCGAAGACGTCATCGAGGTCTTTCATGCGCGACCTCAAGAGAAGCCAACGGTTTTGCGTTCTCCCACGCCGACCCATCGCGAGCGGTGCCGTTCTCCGACGGATCCGAAGGCCCTCGGCGTATGCGCGTTGCTCGTCCCAGGCAACGGTCGAATGTCAGCAGGATCATCGCGAAGAGCAACGCGGCAGCCGCCAGATACAGAACGATCCAGGCGAGTGGCCAACTGGGATCAGTTTGAAGCCAGGTGTACCTCCAGCCCCCAGAATAGTAGCCGTAAGAGCTTTCGCTAAATCGTCCGGTGTGCTCCGTCGTCTCCCACACGCCATAGAACGGACTGCCGAGAAGCAGGCGGTGGTCACGATCGCTCAACCAGCCCACGACCCCAAACAGATTCACCGCGGTGGTGATGAGAAGAGGCCACCCCACGGTAATCACGGCGTACGCAAACACACCGACCACCACGGCACGCCCGGGATGCTGGACCCACGTCCCGAGCGCAAGCCCGAGGCTGACAATCGCCGATGCGTACGCCAAGATCAGCAGTATCATCCAGATCGCACCCATCCAGTTTCCGCTCATCAGACCCATCGCGCAGATAACCCACACGGGGAATATCATCAGTCGCGGAACCAAGGCGAATGTTCCCCACCACTTGGCTACGACGATCGAGCGCGTCGGCAATGGAGTCGCCATGATGATGTCGAGACTGCCTCGGTCGCGTTCCTCCGACAGCGCACTGGCCGCCGAAACGCTCAGAAGCAGCAATCCCACCGCGATCTCCCAGGCGTTGATTTGGGCGGCGATCAGGTGGATGCCATGCAATGGGTCCAAAAAGTACGTCACGACGAGCACCAGGCTGGCCAGTCCGGTAACGAACGCATAGCCGGTCCAAAATCGCCCGGTCCAGTGCGCGGGACGCTTACGGTGCCACTCGCGCCAAAGCACGGGATTCTCGTCCAGCGACGGGCCCGGCACCAGGGCAACAATCCGCGCCGCGAGGCCCGGCCGGTGCTTCTTGGCTGGCCGGCTGGCCTGTCCCAGCACAACCGGGCGAATTCGATGTGCAGCGATGGCAACGAAACACATTGAGACCAGAATCGTCATCGCGAAGAAGCACACTTGATCCGCCAGCCCGAATTCATCAGGCGAGTCGTACGGCTCAAGTGCGATCATAAAAGGGTTCGTGACGACGCCAATCCAATAAGATAAGGGCGACCAGCCCGCCGCGGGGCGGAATGGGTGGATCAGCCGCGGGAAGGCCACCGCCCAGAGACCCAGAAGCGTATAGGAGGGCAGCAATGCTTGATGCGTTTTCTTAGCCCATACCGACAGCATGAGCGCTAACGAAGATCCCACGAGCGCGACGCCGGCGATCACGACGTATGCACCGAACATCGTCTTGAAGTCGATGCCGCCGAGCAGCCCGCTCAGCGCAAGGACCGGGATCCCGCATAACATCAGCGCTAGGACCGGTGCGAGACGGGCGCCCAGCTTGCCCAGCACGATCTCTCGACCGTTCAGATCTGTTGCGAAGATGTGAAAAAGTGTGCCTCGGCTCTTGTCGATACACAGCGCGCCGGCCGTGGCGGCCGGAGCCGCCAGCAACATCCCGGTCAACTGAACTGCGACAACCCCCCTCAGAAACCCGCGCGCAATTTGTGCCATATCACCTTGGCTTCGGAAGACGCGCTCGGCAGGCGCCCAGATCAACGCCAGCACAGCCAGCAGCGCAAGGACGAGCAGAGCGCGCAGCAGGTAAAACTGGCGCCTGCGTGCAACGGCAATGCACTCGAAGATGAAAACGGGACCCAGACTCCAGCCCAGTCGCATCAACGCCTCCCGACACCTACTGGCAATGTCTTCGTGTCCAGTCTCGCCCCATCGGCTCCTAGACCGGCACAAGGATATAGAGCACCTTCGATCCCCGAGGTGGTCTCCGAATTCTATCGCGGAACACATAGCCTTACAAGTGTCCGAGAACCCGCACGCTGTCCGCTACGAGAGCGCGGACGAACATCGACGAGGCGTCTGGCGGCAGGCGACCGTAGAAATTGCAAAACGTCTCAGTAAGTCGAAACGGACCGTCTTTCTGAACGCAACGCGCGCTGGATTCTTCGAAAAAGTCATTGCCACACGACGCGCGTCCCGTAAACTAACGCGGAAGCTCCGATTCGGTAAACAAGAGATGACGGGTCGAATTCTTGAGATCCGTGTTTCGTGTTCGATGGGTCGTTTGAGTCTCGCCCGCCGCCAGCCCGGCGTTATGAGGGAGGTTAGACTCATGAGCATTCTGCGTCGTTGGATCGTTCACGTCAGCCTGGGCACGGTACTCCTTCTTGCTGCGGCTGAAACCCGTAGCGCGGACGTTGCCAGGGACAGTCCGCATCGCGCGACACGGCGGCTCCGAACCGAAGTCGCGACAGTCGACGAGCAGCCCCGTTTGCTTCTCGAACCGGCGAAAAGCGCCAAGCCCCAGCTCGACCTGTCGACGGACCTCACCCGACGCAGAGACGGCGTCGCGCCGCTATCGACATCCGGACCTACCGAGCCGCCGAACCGTGAAATAGCCCAGGTTCAAAAAGGAGCGGAGGACGAACCTGAGCTGGTCATCACTCCGCACACAATCCGTGTGGAACCGCTCGACCCGAAACGGGAGGGATCGTGGATCGTCTTGCCGGGTTTCAGCGAGCTTGGCTCGCCGACCTTCTCGCCTGACGGCCAGTGGGTTGCGTTCGATGCGTACCGCGAAGGTTACAACAATAGTCCCTCGGAGTGCTGGGTCGCCCAACGCGACGGCCTCGGGCTGCGAAAGCTCGCGGTTGGGGCAACGCCTCGGTGGTCGCCCGATGGGAAGACACTGCTATTCATGCGCGATGAGGCGAACGACCCCACGCGGAAAGGGGGCATCTTCCGAATTGACCGCGATGGCACGCACGAAACGCGCATTCGCGACGGCCGCTGGCCGGACTGGTCGCCCGATGGCAAGATGATCGCGTTTTCACTTGGGGGCCGGCCGGGAGGCGGGTTGCGCACGGGAGCCACGATTTGCACGGCGAATACCGATGGATCCGACTTGCGCGAGATCGCGATCGGTGATTGCCCGAGTTGGTCGCCCGACGGGAAGAAACTCGCGTACTGCGTCCGCCTGCCCGGTGAACGTCCTGAGATTCGCGTCATGGACATCGAAGAGCACGCTGAGGCCGTCGTGGGAACCGGTTGGTTCCGGGCGAACTGGTCGCCTGACGGCAAATCGCTTTTCGCAAACGGGCTCGCTGGACCGGACCGTATCGGCATGGTTCAGTTCACGGTCCGAAATCATTGGACATCTGACCCGTACATGCCCGAATTCGAACGTCCCTCTTCACCGTGTCCCTCGGCCGATGGCAAGCTTGTTGTCTTCATCGCGAAGAGGCCAGGCGCAGCACGGAAAGCAACGAAGTGAGTGTGCGGCGTTCGAGTTGAGGTTGAAGGACGATGTCAATCTCCCGCGACCCCTGCGTTGGCAAGATACGCCCCAACCAGGCGCGTCACACTTCCGACAACCAAGGGACGCGCTGGAGCTCGACCATCTCGTGGTAGCGCCCATGCAGGCTCAAGAGCTCAGCGTGCGTACCAGACTCGACGATCGCGCCTCCTTCCATCACAAGGATGCGATCGGCCCGGCTAATCGTACTGAGACGGTGGGCGATGATAAAGGACGTGCGGTTCTGCAAGAGGGTGGAGAGACTGCGCTGGATGAGCTGCTCGCTTTCGCTGTCGAGATTGCTCGTCGCCTCGTCCAGAATCATGATTCGCGGGTCGGCCAGCACCGCACGAGCGATCGCGAGGCGTTGCCGCTGGCCTCCACTCAGCCGCACGCCGCGTTCGCCGATCAGTGTATCGTAGCCTTCTGGAAGTGCATCAATGAACTCTGCCGCGTTGGCGGCCATCGCAGCGCGTTCGATATCGACGCGCCGTGCACCGTTCTGAGCGTAGCCAATGTTCTCAGCGATCGTACCGTCGAAGAGGAACACGTCTTGTTCGACAATACCCAGAAGGCGCCGGTAACTCTCGACATCGATGTCGCGCAGGTCCATTCCGTCGAGCCGGATCGTCCCCTCCGTTGGGTCATAGAAGCGTGCGATGAGGTTACAAAGCGTCGTCTTCCCCGAGCCGCTACGCCCGACCAGGGCGATCATTTGACCGGGCTCGACGTCAAGCTGGAGGTCGCGCAACACCAGAGCGTCGCTCTTGGGATACCGGAACGACACGTCTTCAAGCGTAATCCGACCGGCCACGGTCGAACTTCGGATGAAGATCGTCCCAGGATGGGCCGCCATTTCCCGAGGCTCGGCCAGCAGGTCGAGAACCCGCTCGAATCCCGCCAGGTTACTTTGGAACTGGGTCAGGCTGGTGGCGATGACAGCGACGGGCTCGATGAGCATTGCGAGGTAGACCAGGAACATCATGAGGTCGCCCGGCGAGAGCCGGCCCCGAAGCACTTCGAGACCACCGTACAGCAGAAGCACGCCGGTCGACGCGGGGAGCAGGAGGTCCCAGAGCACTTCGACGATCCGGCTCCACCACCAGGCGAAGAGCTCTTGCCGCGCCATGAAATGGCTGGCGCCCACGAACCGAGCCGACTCGCGCCGCTGTCGTCCGAAGGCACGCACCACACGCATGCCTCCGAACGCTTCGGTCGTCTTGGCGTCGATTTCCTGCCGTTGCTTGCGAACGTCGCGATAAAGGGGCCGCAGCCTCCGGTTCCAGAGCCGGTCCGAGCCGTACACCGCGGGCACGAGGAGCAGCGAGCCCAGCAGCAAACGCCAATCGACCCATGCGAGCACGATCAGTCCACCCGCGAACTGAGCAACGGCCCGCGCGGGGTTGTAGAGCATGCTGAACACCAGCTCGCCGATGCCGCCCGCATCCTCGCGCAACAAGCTCGCAGCGCCCCCGGCCTTCAACTGGTAGACGCGGTGAAGGGGCAGCCGCGATGCGTGCTCGAAAACACGGCGACGCATCGCGACTTGCACACGCTTGCTTGCCAACGTCGCCAACCAGCGGCCCCAAAGCCCAATCAATGCGCCGGCTGCAGACAGTGCAAACACGATCGCGACGATGCAGACCAAACGGGCCTCGGGTTGTTGCGGCACCGGCAACCAGCGTGGCAAACCGGCGGGCAAAGGGCGTCCCAGGAGCACATTGTCGACCACGAACTTCGTCGCCGCTGGCGGAATGAGCCTGAGGAAGGTCACCACCGACAGGATCGCCAGGGCGCCGGCGATCATCAGCCGGTTACCTGCGAGGACCGAATTGAGCTCGCGGTAAAGCGTCAGCAGCGAGCGCTGAGTGGGCGCAGCTCGGCCTGCGACGATCCTGGGATCGTCCTGTGCGGAGGGATCACGCCGGCGCTCCTCGCGATAGCGGGCGAATCGGAGTCGACTGCCCACCCGACCATTCGTTGACAAAGGCAATCGTCCTGGTCCGTTGTCGAAGGCAGCCTGAGGCCAAGAAGGACCGGCCGCCGGTCCCGGAACGCCCATCACCATTCTACCGATACGGGCTAGAGCCGGAGGCATAGGAACTTTGTGCCGTCACACCTCAAACCATCAACCTCCGACGGAGTCACTTGTACCGACGGGCAGCCCGAGTTCCCCGGCGAGCGGCCGGAGAGCGGCAATGATGAGCTGGATGTGCTCATCGGGATTGACGCCGAGGCGTTCCACGGCATGCTGAATCTCGTCGCGATCGACCTTGGCCGCGAAGGAGCGGTCCTTGAGCTTCTTGCGGACACTCGACGGCGTAAGCGAATTCAGACCGTCCGGACGAACGCGTGCGCAGGCGACGACGAAGCCCGCAAGTTCGTCACAGGCCATCAGAGCCTTGTCGAGCGGCGACTCGCACGCGACCCCCGTCCGCGAGACGTGGGCCGCGATCGCGTGGGCGATTTCCTCCTCGCCGCGGTCGCGCAACCAGGCGACGATCCGCGCGGGGTGCTCGTCAGGCCAGCGTTCGTAGTCGGCATCATGGAGCAACCCGGCGAGCGCCCACGACGGCTCGTCCGGCTCCCCTCGGCCATAACGGTGTGCCGCGTGTCGCATCGCCGCCTGAACCGCACGGGCGTGGCCGAGCAACGAGGGGCTCGCTGTCCATTCGTGTAAGAGTTGCTCCGCGTCTTCGACCGTCAGATTCATCAACAAGTCTCCGCGATGGGGCCATCAATCCCGTCGAGATGCCAATGTCTCGCTTCGGCCGACGAACGGAGCATGAGACCGAGTCACGCATCGACAGGACCGTTTGGGCAGAGCAAAATGTCCGATGACGATCGCCCTGGACTCCAGAGAAAGCCTAACATGGAATACGTCAGTCTCGGTAGAACCGGTCTGAAGGTTTCGCGGCTGTGTCTCGGCTGCATGAGCTACGGGGTACCGGCGCGCGGCGCTCACCCCTGGACACTGGATGAAGACCAGAGCCGGCCGTTCTTCACGCGTGCTTTGGAACATGGCATCAACTTCTTCGACACGTCCAATTCGTACTCCGACGGTACCAGCGAGGAGATCCTGGGCCGTGCGCTCCGCGATCTGGCCCGGCGGGAGGAAGTGGTGATCGCCACCAAAGTCTACTACCCCACGCGCCCCGGACCGAACGGCCGCGGCCTCTCTCGCAAAGCAATTCTGGGGGAGATCGACGCGAGCCTTCAGCGGCTCGGCACCGATTACGTCGACCTGTATCAGATCCATCGCTGGGACAATACGACGCCGATCGAGGAAACCCTCGAGGCGCTGAACGACGTCGTCAAGGCGGGAAAGGCGCGTTATCTCGGAGCCTCGTCGATGCACGCGTGGCAGTTTTGCAAAGCGCTGTACATCGCCGATCGCCACGGTTGGTCGCGTTTTGTCGCGATGCAGAACCATTACAACTTACTCTACCGTGAAGAAGAGCGTGAGATGCTCGGTCTTTGCGCCGCCGAAGGAATCGGCGTTCTGCCCTGGAGCCCGCTCGCGCGAGGCAGGCTGGCTCGCCCCTGGAACGAGCGTTCGAGCACTGAGCGAGCGGGTACGGACGAGTTCGGCAAAACGCTCTACGCCAAAACCGAGGAGGCCGACCACGTCGTCGTCGATCGCGTTGGCGAGATCGCCAATGCGCGAGGCGTCACCCGCGCCCAGGTCGCACTCGCGTGGCTCCTTCAACAGCCGACCGTGACCGCGCCCATTCTCGGTGCGACGAAAGCGCAGCATCTGGAGGATGGAATCGCTGCGCTCTCACTCCGGTTGATACCGGAAGAAGTCGCGCGAATCGAGGAGCCGTACGTACCGCATCCCGTGCTCGGATTCGCCTAAAAACTAGACAAGAGAGCGCGACACGGAGGGCGAACGATTCGTTACAATGGACCAGACGCAACGAACTTGGGACTTGCGCAGAAACTACATCCACAATTTGACACCTAACTATTTCTATAATTGCCTCAGAATGCTCTTCATTCCCTTCGTTTCCTTCTGTTCAGGATTTTTCCTGCTTGACACAAAAAACGTTGAACAGAAGGAAACGAAGGGAACGAAGGAAATCATGGCAAGGCATTTTTGAATCTGCGGCCTTGCCGAATCGCAAAGGTTATGTCTGCGCAAGCTTTAAATCGCTCATCATGAAAGGATATTGCATGTCGCGCTCTTTCCAGCCCGAGCTCAGCCGCGCCGCGGAGGCGCTTCGACGAGCGGACGCGCTCCTCATCGGTGCCGGGGCCGGGATGGGTGTCGATAGCGGCCTGCCGGACTTTCGAGGCACTCAGGGATTCTGGCGTGCGTACCCACCGTATGCGAAACTTGGTCTCGACTTCGCGTCGATGGCCAACCCGAGTTGGTTCCACTCCGATCCTCCGTTCGCGTGGGGATTCTACGGGCATCGAATGAACCTCTACCGCGCAGCCGTGCCGCACGAAGGGTTCGCCATCCTCAGAAGGTGGGGCGACTCCAAGAATGGCGGCGGCTTCGTGGTCACGTCGAACATCGACGGCCAGTTCCAGCGCGCGGGTTTTGATCCCGACCGCGTCGCCGAGATCCACGGGTCAATTCACTGGCTGCAATGCCTTCGCAGTTGTGGAGCCCGCATCTTTCCGGCGGACTCGTGTTCGGTGACCGTCGATGAAGAGACGTTTCGAGCCTCGGAGCCGCTCCCCGATTGCCCCGGCTGCGGAGGCCTCGCACGTCCCAACGTGCTCATGTTCGGCGATATGGATTGGCTGGGGGCACGCTCGGACACGCAACACGACCGACTCATTGCCTGGCTCGGCTCAATCGACGTCTCCCGGCTCGTGGTGGTGGAATGCGGGGCCGGTCTCGGTGTCCCGTCGATCCGCCGGTTTTGCGAACAGACGGTCCGCGCTTCGGGAGGACTACTCATCCGCATCAACGTCCGGGAACCGCAGGTGCCCTCTGGGCACATTGGGTTGCCGATGGGTGCGCTGGATGCGCTTCGTGAGCTTGACGCCATGCTTTCGGCGGATTGACGAAGAACCGATGAACTGCACCGCCAAAACCTGGCCGTCATGCGCCGGAGTCGCACTTGCAGGCTAACCGGATTGAATCTGCCAAAGCCGAGTGGTCTGGTCGTCGGAGCAATCCGCGATCGTGGCGCCGTCAAGATGGAACGCCACCGCGTTCAGGGCCGTTTCATCTCGGACACGGGTGGTTGTTCCAGTCCGAAGGCTTTGGAGCGCGTGGAGCTTGCTCACGCTTTCGATGAGCCCTACTGGATCGAAACGCTCCTGCGTTCCAAAGCCTGCGGACTCCGAGAACGCAGGCCACTCAAGAATTCGCGCGCGATCCGGGACCGACATCAGCGCTTGCTCGGCTCAGCATTCCACACCTTGACATCGTCGAAATATCCACCTTTGCCCGCCACACCGAGCTCGATCTTCGACTTGGTCGCATGACCAATACCGCTTGACTTGAGGTAACCTGCCGGTTTGCCGTCGAGGGTAACTCGCATCTCATCGCCGACCGTTTCGACGCCGAGCGTATACCACTTGCCGCGTTCCAACTTCATCGGATACGTGACACTACGACCGACGAGAAGCTTGGCGACTTCGGATTTCTTCGTCGCGTCTTTCTTCATCTCATAGATATCGTTGCGCATGCCACCGTCGCGTTCATCGATGAGCGTAACCCCATTGAGTCGCACCTGGGCGCGGCAGATGTGTCCGTAGTGGGCTCCGGTGTACTGCCGATCGTCGAATTCAACGTCGATCATCGATGCGCCATCGAAGCGAATGCGTGCCTCGACGATACTGTCTTTGGTTGGGATGCTCAGACCGTGGACGGCCGCATGGGCTTTTACGACGGATTT
>DAIDJG010000187.1 GCA_027451445.1 Singulisphaera sp. | reverse complement strand
GGCATCGGCTGGCCAGCCGACGAGAACGAACATGGCGACGGTGGCTGAAAAACAGCCTTGTTCGAGCGATCGCCGCCTGTTGGATCATAAGTGCAAACCTTGCAAGGAGTTCTACCAGGAAAAAAGTGTCGGGTCGCCAGCTTCCCAAGGGGGGAGTTATGGGATTCCCCTCGGATTTGGAAGGGCGTCGCCCCATTGGAGGTCGTGCGCAATACAGACGCGAACCGCTTTAAACCGAAGGACACGGAGAACGCGGAATGTACACACTCGGAATCAATGCGGCCTACCATGATTCCTCCGCCTGTCTAGTCCAGGATGGCGTCGTTGTCGCGGCGTCGGAGGAAGAACGGTTCACGCATCGGAAACACGCGAAGCGTCCGGTCCCCTTCTCGACGTGGGAGCATCCGTTCCATGCGATCGACGACTGTCTGAAGCAAGCCGGGATCGTGCTCACGGATGTCGATCATGTGGCCTACTCGTATGATCCCTACCTGCTTCTCGGCCGCCGGAGCCGGGATGCCACGATCACCCTACCGCTCGAGCCCAGCGCACATCCAGTCGCCGAGGACTGGGAAGCGGCCTGGGATCCGCTCTTTCTATCGTCGATCGTCAATGCCCCTCGGCAGCTCGCCGACGGTGCCCCGCACCACCTCCGCGAGCGGTTCCGGGGCGTCCGGCCCGACGGACCCTTTCGCTGGCACTTCGTCGCGCACCACCTGGCGCACGCCGCCAGCGCGTTTCACGTCTCGCCCTTCGAGAAGGCCGCCGTCATGACGCTCGACGGCCGGGGCGAGAAAGCCACAACGGGCTACGCCGTCGGCCGCGGAACCGACCTCGAATGGCTCGGCCAGGTCCACATGCCGCACTCCCTGGGCCTGCTCTACGAAGACGTGACCGACTACCTGGGTTTCCTCCGTTCGTCGGACGAGTACAAGGTCATGGCGCTCGCCTCGTTCGGCAAGCCGCGCTTCGCGGCGGAGTTCCGTGAGATCGTACGCCTTGGGGATGGCGGCCAGTACACGATCCAGCCCACGCGGCTGGAAGAACGTTTTGGGCCCGCGCGTCAGCGTGGCGGTCCACTCCTGGATCGCCATTTCGACATCGCCCATTCACTCCAGGTTGTGCTCGAGGACACGGTGGTCGAGCTTTCCCGCTGGCTGCATCAGACCTCCGGCTGTGACGACCTGTGCATGGCGGGGGGCGTCGCTTTGAACTGCGTGATGAACGCCCGGGTGCGCGACCGCGGTCCGTTCCGGCGGATCTGGGTCCAGCCCGCGGCGGGTGACGCGGGTACATCCCTGGGCGCGGCGGTCTGGATCGCCGCAAAGGAGCGAGCCGACGGCAGCCGGCCGTACACGATGCATCACGCCTACCTCGGCCCGAGCTTTCGCATTGATGAGATCGAGTCGTTCCTGCAATGGTCGAAGCTCCCGTATCGCCAGCTCGACAACATCCCGGAACAGACGGCCGACATCCTGGCCCAGGACCAGGTCATCGGCTGGTTCCAGGGCCGGATGGAGTTTGGCCCACGCGCCCTGGGGGCACGCTCGATCCTGGCATCGCCGATCCGGCCCGAGATGCAGGCCCGGCTGAACGAGATCAAGGATCGCGAAGACTTCCGGCCGGTGGCGCCGGTGGTGCTGGAAGAGGCTGCGCCCGACTGGTTCGTTGACGCGGACGTCTCGCCCTTCATGCTCTTCGTCCATGACGTACGACCCGAGAAAGCCGACCGCATTCCCGCCGTCCGGCACACCGACGGCACAGCGCGTATTCAGACCGTCAACCGGTCGCAGCACGCGCTTTACTACGACCTGATCAAGGCGTTCGCTGCGCGCACGGGGGTTCCCGTGCTCATCAACACATCATTCAACACGAGGGGCGAGCCGATCGTGTGCACGCCGAGAGACGCGGTCGAGTCGTTCTGGACCTCGCCGCTCGATGCACTCGTGATCGGGCCGTTCCTGCTCCAAAAGCAGGCGGGAGGCGCCTGATGTTGCGTGTCTCGGTTGTTGTGCCGACCTGTCGGAGACCCGACCTGCTCGACCGTTGCCTCACTGCGCTCTCGATGCAAGAGTTCGACCCGGCGGACGGCGAAATCATCATCGCGGACGACGCGCGGGCCGATTCCACGCGCCAGCAGGTGGATCGCTGGTCCGCGTGCTCACCCATTCCCGTTCGGTACGTGACTCCGGACTTGGCCCATGGACCGGCCGCGGCCCGCAACGCGGGGTGGCGTGCGGCGCGTGGCCGAATCATCGCGTTCACGGATGACGACTGCGTGCCCAGTGCGCATTGGCTCGCTGCGGGTGTGAAGGCCATCAACGCCGGAGCCGACGCGGTCGTCGGCCGCGTTGTCGTCCCGCTCCCGGAGCGGCCGACCGATTACGAGCGGGATGCCTCCGGTCTGGAAACGGCACAATTCGTCACAGCAAACGTCTTCGTCCGGCGCTCGGCGCTCGAAGCCGTCGGCGGCTTCGACGAACGCTACACCGCCGCGTGGCGCGAGGACAGCGATCTGCACTTCGCGCTGCTCGAGCACGGTTTCCGGGTCGAACGTGCTCCTCAGGCCCAGATCGTCCACCCCATTCGTCCCGCACCCTGGGGCATCTCGCTGCGACAGCAACGGAAGAGTCTCTTCAATGCACTTCTCTACAAAAAATTCCCCGATTACTACCGGCGGCATATCCGGGCGTCGCCCCCCTGGGATTACTACGTGATCGTCGCCGCCCTGGCGACGGCTCCAGTCGCGACGATCGCGGGCCTGCCCACGGCCGGCGCGATCGCGACTGCGGTCTGGGCGGTGCTTACAGGCGAGTTCTGCTGGCGGCGGCTTCGGCACAATTCGCCGGCGCCGGGGCACGTGATGGAGATGGCTGTAACGTCGATGCTCATTCCGCCGCTCTCCGTCTTCTGGCGCCTGTACGGTGCCTTGAAGTTTCGCGTCTGCTTCCTCTGAGTTTCGCGGTGATGCGGACGGGTGGCTGGGGTCGTCCGCCCAACGGGCGGCGCCC
>DAIDJG010000186.1 GCA_027451445.1 Singulisphaera sp. | reverse complement strand
AGCCGACGAGAACGAACATGGCGACGGTGGCTGAAAAACAGCCTTGTTCGAGCGATCGCCGCCTGTTGGATCATAAGTGCAAACCTTGCAAGGAGTTCTACCAGGAAAAAAGTGTCGGGTCGCCAGCTTCCCAAGGGGGGGAGTTATATTTTCCTCCTTAAGAAAAGGAATAGGCGCGCGCACGGGACGACCGATAGTGCGGAACGCGAGCGTAACCCGCTCTAACATCGTGATTCGAGGATTGCCCCGCAGCGGCGGAGATGCGGGATGTGTTCAAGGTCGATCCGTGCGTCGCGGAGGTCGACGAGGTAGAAGTCGACACCGTCGAGCTTGGCCCCGCGCAGGTCGGCGCCCCGGAGGTTCGCCTTGCGGATCTCCTCGGGACGTTTGTAGTCCTGTTCGTTGTACTCGTCGGTGTAGAAACCGGTGCGGCTCCCTTCGCAGGCGATCGGGCTGTCGACAAGTCCGCTGCGCGAGGAGCCAAGGTGGAAGGTTGCCTCACGCAAATCGGCGTCTCGCAGGTCGACCCGTTCCCACTCCACCTCTGCGAGCCCCGCGGCACGCAGGCAGGCGCCCCGGAAGTTGGCGCCCGGCATGCGCGATCCGGTCAGCAAGGCATTCGTGAGGTTGGCGCCCTCGAATTGCGCGTCCGGCAGCACCATGTCCTCGAGGTTGCTGTCTCCGAGCCGAGCACAGTAGAAGCAGGCCGCGGTGAGCCGGGTGCGAGAGAGGTCCAGGCCCGAGAGGTTCGTGTGAGAAAGGTTGGCCCGGGTGAAGTCCGCGCCGTCGACCTTGGCTTCGAGCAGATTCGCTCGGGCGAGGTGTGCTCCGGTCAGCCGGGCGTCGTTGAGCTCGGCGTCGCGGAGATCCGCATGATTCAGGCTCGCATTCTCGAGGTCCGCGGCTTCGAGTAAGGCGGCCCGAAAATTGGCACCGTCGGCGTCTGCATTGACGAGGCAAGCGCGGCGCAAATCGGTGCCCCGAAGCGCCGCGGCGCGGAGCGTTGCGTCACGAAGATTCGCGCCGATGAGGCGCGCGTTCTCAAGCCCCGCTCCCATGAGCCGAGCGCCCTGGAGGTCAGAGCGGCTCAGGTTGGCATTCTTGAGATCCCCGCATTCCAGTGCAACGTTCGCCCAAGAGGCGCCTTCCAGCTCGGCCCCGTTCAATGCAGTCGCCGACGAATCGGGTTTCCAGCCGGTGCCGAGCGCGTGGAGGAGACTTGCAGCCATCGGGTGAATCTTTCGGTCCGCACCGACGACCAACTGCCGGAGGAGATAATCCACAGGCGTTGGGTGTTCGGCGATCTGCAAGGCGACTTCGCGGATGAGATCGCGTTGATGCGGAGACCCCATAACCGGCCAGTTCACACCGCCCACCAGATCGCGCACGATCACGTCAGCGCCCACGAGAATCTCGACCGCGCGATGACGGAGTAACCGGGCGCAGGAGTTGTGCTCCGGTTGCTGGATCAGAGAGGCAATGAGACTCGACGCCGTTTGTCCGGGCACGAGCGTGACGAGGACAGCCAGACAGGCGTCTTCGACGCGGCGGCGAAAGTCGTGGTCTTCGAAACGGCGTTGCCATTCTGCCCGGAGTGCCTGTCGGGGGCCCTCGATCCCATCGTCCTCCGCAATTCGATCGAGAACGATGCTCCAGAGTTCGGCCCTTCCTTCCAGCAGGTCCCACTCCGACTGGCGCTGTTCCAACCGTCCCATGACCGAGGCACAGCGGCTGCGATCGCCCGCGACCAGATACTCGATCCACTCGTCGCGTTCCCAGGGGGCGAGCTTCAACTCGGCCAGGCAGGGAGGGCTGGGACGACTCGTCGCGAAGACAACGCGGCTCCGATCCGCCATCCCGGCGACAACCTGGGGATTGGCATCGTCCAGCACCGTGATCTCAAGGTGAGGCGGCAAGAGGCGGGCGAGATGATCCAGCGCTGTCGACTTGCCCGAGCCCCCGGGCCCCGAGATGCGGATGGCTCCCGAGGCGTGACGCGCGAAGATCAGCCCGATCTCCTCCTCGAGCGGCAACGATTCATCGCCCTCCGAGGTGTAGACCCGCGGCCGGACGCGGGTTCGCTCGATGACCGGCGGCGGCTCGTCCTGGACGATCACCGTGACGGACACCGGTTCGTCGATCGTGGCGCTTCGCTCGGCGTCGAGCCACGGGTCCCAGAGTTCGCTCGCCCTTGCCGTCTCGGTGACGACGCTTGTCGACATCTCGGCGGCCGACCCTGCGGAAACGGAGGCTCCCGCGAGAGCCCCGAGAAGGGCCCCGAGGAC
>DAIDJG010000185.1 GCA_027451445.1 Singulisphaera sp. | reverse complement strand
CGGGGTGCCCCCTTGAAGCGGAGTACACGCTTCATCACTACGGTCCGTACTCGCACGAGGTAGCCCGGTTGACGGACGAGATGGTTCTGGCGAACCTGCTCTGCGAAAATACAAGCACGAACGCCGCCGGGCAGCAGTATTCGTACAGTCTCTCGGAGAACGCCCGCCGCAATCTCGCGGACTTCGAGACAACCCCTGCGGGCCAGGCTCAAGCGAATACCCTGAAATCGGCCCTGTCCGGGAAGGACTGGCTGCTGAAGGTGGATCTGCGAGACCTGGAGTACGCGGCCACGATTGTCTTCTTTCGCAACCAGGGCCACGACTGGCCCATGGCCATCGAGAAGATGTGCCAGTTCAAGGGCCTGACGAACGGCAGTCCGGCCGTGGAGCGAGCCAGCGGCCTGGCTCGTCGTGTCGTTGCGTGATCGGGGGCGAACATGTCCTCGAAGATTATTCGCGATCCGCTTTACAACTACATTAGCATCGACACCAAGAAGGACCCCTGGCTCCTCGACCTGCTCGACTGTCCCGAGGTCCAGCGCCTCCGTCGCATCCATCAGCTTGGTGTCAGCTACCTCACCTACCCCGGCGCCGATCACAACCGGCTGGCGCACAGCCTCGGCGTCGTTCACGTGACGCAGGAGGCCCTTCGACACCTGGCGAAGATCTCGGAGGACGACTCCCAGACGGTTCATGGCCGCTCGCCCGTCCTTGTGGCTGCGCTGATCCACGACGTTGGGCACGGACCCTTCTCTCACCTGTTCGAGCCCTGTCTGGGCATCGACCACGAGGTCTGGACGAGGGAAATCCTGCTTTCTCCGGAGACACAGGTCCACCAGATTCTCAAACGCCATTTCGACCATACCTTCCCGCGCCGCGTGGCCGAGCTGATCGACAAACACAATTACGACCAGCCGGCATGGCAGAAGTATCTGCTGTCGAGCCAGCTCGACATGGATCGTATCGACTACTTGCGCAGGGACTCGCTCTTTACAGGGGCGGGATACGGGCACTTCGATTGGTTCCGGCTCCTGAACACCTTCGAGCTCTACGAGGACGAGGAGTCGGGCCGGGACATCGTCTGGGGGGAGAAGTCGCTGCTGGCGGTCGAGGAGTACATCTTCTCCCGCTATTACATGTACCAGAACGTTTACCTCCACAAGACGACCCGCGGCTTCGAGAAGATGGTCGAGGCGATGTGGACGCGGGCGCGCGGGTTCTATGACCAGGGTGACGATGTGCAACTCGTCCCCGCGATCGAGAGCTTCTGGGAAGCGGACGCGCTGGCGCGAACCGACCCGGCCAAATCCAGGGCCAGCGTTGGTCAGTACCTCGCCATCGAGGAGTTTACCGTCCTCTCTCAGATCCAGGCGTGGACGCAACATCCCGACAAGGCGCTGAGCGACCTGGCGAGGCGTTTCCTGGAGCGCAGGCGGTTGGCGATGGTCGAAGCCCCCATGTTTGCCAACCCGCTCGCATCCGACCACGCCGATTGGGAGGAAGCCCTGGCGAAGCTCGTCAGCGAGCGGACGGCGTTTGCGCCCCCGGAGATGTACTGCCTGCGCGATCATGTGAAGGGCAAATACAACCAACCTTATTTCCCCGAGAAGGCGAGCGACGAACAGAGCGTCAAGAACGCCATCCGAGTGAAAGTGAAGGGCGAGTCAAAGCCAATCGAGGTATCGAAGCTCCTTCCCCGGCTCAAGCCGCTGACCGAAGAACCGGTCGATCGTTACAGATATTACGTTCCGCACGAGATCCGTATGGAGGCGCAGAAGCTGCGCGACGGATGGAACAGGTAAGCCAAGACCAAAACGTTCGTACCTGAATAGCCTTGCACGAACCTGGGACCCGGTGGTGTCATGTGTCCCCGACCCCAGCCACCTTGTGTGGCTGGTGAAGGAGGTCACTGGCTAGCATCGAGGAAACCCGCTTCATCATCTTCCCGACCCCAGCCACCTTGTGTGGCTGGTGAAGGAGGTCACTGGCTAGACGGGCGACCGCGCGAAGGAATACCGTTTGGCTCGAGGTCGTTGTTTAGCCACCGACCTTCTTCACCACCCGCACAAGGCAGGTGGGGTCGTAAAGTGTGGGTCGAACGGGTCTAGAGCGCCAAACGGTTGGATTGCGCACAATGACAACGAATCAAAACACAGAAGCATCAGAACTCCCTCCCCCCTTGTGGGGGAGGGTTGGGGTGGGGGGTTCCGTGCAACCCATTGCGATGCGACGCCCCCCCACCCCAGCCCTCCCCCACGATGGGGGGAGGGAGGAAACTTTCTCATGCCCGTAACGTTAAGGCAAGTTCAAAAGTTTAGGATAATAGAGAGCGAGGACCGTCGGTGGCCGATCGTGTGCAACCCAACCGTTAAGCGCTCTAGCCACCGACCTTCTTCACCACCCGCACAAGGCAGGTGGGGTCGGGGGTTCCCGGCGCGTCCCAAGTTCCCGCAAGGTTATTTAGCGTTGACGCCAGAACTTCCCGGCATGTCCGGGCACGTTTGAGCCCAGGGAATACGCCATGGCCATCCCGTTCGTGATCGATAACGTCCACTGCCGACTGTCGGATGCGCTGAACCACCTCCTCGCCGAGAGTGTAGGGATGCCGCTCGACATCGCGACGGCGTATTTCTCCATCAGCGGTTACAGGATGGTCAAAGCGGGTCTCCACAAACTGGGAGCGTTTCGTCTCCTGCTCGGGACCGATCCTCAGTCAGGGGCCGACGTGGGACTGAAGGTCGATCCGCGCAGGCTCAAGGCGCAGATCAAGGGCGATCTGGAGGCTGAGCCATTTACTGAGGAGACGTTGAAGCTCGTTGAGGACCTGATCGCCTATCTCCAGGCTGAGAAAGTCGAGATCCGCCTGTTCGACAAGGGGTTCCTTCACGCCAAGGCTTATCTCTTCCATCAAGACAAGATCGGGCGGGAGAATCTTGCCGACCGAATGCGGCCCTACGCGGCCGTCGTCGGCTCGAGCAACTTCACGGGCCCGGGGCTGGCCACGAACCGCGAGCTGAATCTGGTGCACCGGGTTCTGTTGCCGGCGGAGGACGCCCGTGATGCGGACGCCGCGCAGAAGGTTGCGTACCTGGGCTACAGCAAGGGGCGTGAGACGGGCGCGGACCTGCCTACAGTCGAGGTTCCCGACGATGCCCGCCGCGGCATCAAGAGCGAGGTTGGCGCACGGGCCATCGCTGACCTGATGGCGTGGTACGAGGAGCAGTGGTCGGAATCGATTGACTTCAAGGCCGAACTCATCGACTTGCTCGACGCCAGCAAGTTCGGCGGCAAGGAATACACGCCGTATCAGGTCTATATCAAGGCCCTCTACGAGTACTTCAAGGACGAATTTGGCGCGGACGCTCCCGAGTTCGGACGAAGCGCTGTCGATCTGGCGGAGTTCCAGGACGACTCCGTCAAGAAGGCACGCCGTATCCTCGCCCGCTACGACGGCGTGCTGATCGCGGACTCGGTGGGGCTGGGCAAGACATGGATCGGTAAAAAGCTGCTGGAGGACTTCGCGTACCACCGCCGTCAGAAGGCGCTCGTCGTTTGCTCGGCGTCGTTGCGGGACATGTGGACGAAGGAACTCGGATCAGCAACCATCGCGGCGACGATCCTCGGCAGCGAGGAACTTGGCAGGGCGAACTTCGATGCGCAGCCCTACGCCGACTTCGACGTGATTTTGGTCGATGAGAGTCACAACTTTCGCAACGACAAGGCCAACCGCTACCTGGCCCTCGACACCATCATCCAGCTCAACGGCGGAAGGGGACGGGACGGCGACCGCAAGAAGCTCATCCTGCTGTCCGCAACGCCGATCAACAACGACATCTTCGACCTGGCCAGCCAGATTCGTCTGTTCACTCAGAGCCAGCCGGATTATTTCCGAGAAGCGGGTATCGGAGACCTCAATGCCTACTTCAAGCGCGCACGTAAACAGGTGAATCAGCAGGGCGCGGCGGCGGGGGTTGCCTTGTTCAACCTGCTTGAGGAGGTGATGGTCCGAAATACTCGACCTTACATCCGTGCCGCTTACCCGAATGCGACAATCAAGGGGAAACCGGTGGTATTTCCCGAGCGGAAACTCCACAGCGTCTCGTACAGCCTTGGCGCAACGTATGGCGGCCTTTACAACGAGATCGTCACGGCCATCGAAGGGTTGACGCTCGCCCCCTACAAGATCGAGTCCTATCGTAAGAAAGAGGCGATCAAGGACGACAAGGACCACAGGTGGGAAGAGGGCCGGGAGATCGCTCTGGTGGGCATCTTCAAAACGCGGTTCCTCAAACGTCTGGAATCGAGCATCGAGGCGTTTCGCCTGAGTTTGAGACGGGCACTTACGTTCGAGGAGACTTACCTCGACTACCTGCTCGACGGCAAGCTGGTCACATCGAGGGATTTCCAGAGAGTCATCCGGTACCTGGTCCGAGACGAAGAGGACGATCAGGCTGCGGGTAGCCTTGCCGATGAGCTGGACGCCGTGGCTGAGGCGAAGGCATACCTCGAAAGTTTGCCCACGGTGGATCGAAACGAATACGACCTGCGCCGTCTTCGGCATGACGTTGAGGCGGATGTGAAGGCCTTGCGTGATCTACACGACCGCACACAGGAGATCGGAGAGAAAGACGGCAAGCTGGCGAAGCTCATGGATCTCCTGGCGGGGGACCTGAAGGGCAAGAAAGTCCTGATTTTCAGCACCTTCAAGGATACGGCCCGTTACCTGCATCGGAAGCTCACGTCCCCGGCCAACGCGAAATGGTTAAAGGGAGCGGGCGATCCGCACATTCGCAGAATCGACAGCGGCAACCATCCGAGCGAACGTCCTTACATCCTTGGGTTGTTCGCGCCCGTCGCCAGCGATAAGTCGATCCCCGAGGGCGACAAGGAGATCGACGTCCTTGTGAGCACGGACGTGCTCTCTGAGGGGCAGAATCTTCAGGACTGCGGGATCATCGTCAACTACGACCTCACCTGGAATCCAATCCGGCTCGTGCAGCGGAACGGCCGCATCGACCGCATTGGAAGCGAGCACACCGAGATCGCCATTTACAACATGTTCCCCGAGAAGGAGCTCGAAGCGCTATTACGTTTGGTCGAGAGGCTCACCACGCGCATTTCCACGATCGACGACCTGGGCCTGCTTGACGCCAGTGTCCTGGGCGAGGTTGTGCATCCCCGGACTTTCAACACGCTTCGACGCATCCTGGAAGGTGACAATACGGCGCTCGATGAGGAAGAAGAGCGTGCGGAACTGGCTGGACCGGAGAAGCTTCTGAGGGATCTGAAGGACATGCTGAACCGGGACGGTGCCGCTCAGTTGATCGATTTGCCGAACGGTATTCACTCGGGGCTTCGCCGGGACAGGTGTCACGGCATGTTCTTCTATTTTCAAGCACCGCGCAAGGATGGGATCGGCAAGCGGCATTTCTGGCGGTACATCGATGGACGAACCCACGAGATTAGCGAGAACCGCTTCGAGATCGCGGACCGTATCGCTTGCCAGCCCGATGAGCCGAGGTACGTCACCAATATGGATGTTTTCGCCTTGCAGGACAAAGTGATCGAGAACATCCTTACCGCTGATCAAGAAGCCGAAGCCAAGGCCGCCGCGCCGACGGCGGTCGATGCGATCCAGCAAACCGTCACCGAAGAATTGAAGAACTGCCTGCGCCGCAGGTCAGTCGACCGAGAGCGGGCCAAGGTCTGCATCGCGTTCCTCGGGCAGCCCATGGGTCGGGCACTTCACGTAAAGTTGAAGGAGATCTACGAGGCGTGGTCGACCGTGCGCGACGACGCGAACCTGCTATCCTCAGTCGGCCTGCTGGCTGATCAGTTCGCCAAGGACCGCCAGCCGGCCACGAGCATGAAGAGCTTGAAGCCGAGCGATCTGGACATGGTCTGTTACGAATATATTTCCTCTTAAGTGAAAAGCAATAAGGTGAGCTGTGGGCCCTGATTTCGGGCATGGCCGCTTCAAATCCCGCTTGAAAGACCGAAGGACGTATAGTGGCACCAGTCCGCAAGGAGGCTGGCAAGGGCTTGTTCGTTGGCGTTGTCGATGATCAACCCGCCGATCCCGAGGTTATTGCCGGCGCTGACGGTGGTGCCACTGTAGGTGTTGGAGCCGCCGAGGGCGAGCGTACCCGTGTCGACCTCAAGAGCGCGTCACCTCCTCGGGAGCGAGTCCCAAAAGCCGCTCCACGGCCAGCCCGATGTCGTCGGCCCGCATGAGGTGCTCGCCCACAAGGATCGCGGAGACGCCGGCCTGTTCGAGACGCTCGACGTCGTGCCGGCAGCGGATGCCGCTCTCGCTGACGAGGAGGACATCAGAGGGGATGCGGTCGCGGAGGCGCAAGGTCAGATCAAGGTCCGTAACGAAGCGCTTGAGGTCGCGATTGTTGATGCCGACAAGATCTGCGCCGGAGGCGAGGACGCGGGGCAAATTCGCCTCGTCGTGGAACTCGACCAGGGCCGACATGCCCAGGCCTCGGGCACGGGCGAGCAGGTGAGCCAGCGTCGCGTCGTCGAGGATCTCGGCAATCAAGAGGATCGCATCGGCACCGGCAAGGCGGGCCTCGACGACCTGGTATTCGTCGATGATGAAATCCTTGCGCAAGAGCGGCAAGGCCACCGCGGCACGGATGCGAGCCAGGTAAGAGAGGTGCCCCTGGAAGTAGGGGACGTCGGTGAGGACGCTCAAACAGGCGGCGCCGTGGTCCTGGTAGGTCCGGGCGATGGCGATCGGGTCGAAATCGGCGCGGATGACCTTGGCCGAAGGACTGGCCTTCTTCACCTCGGCGATGAGCTGGATCGGCCCCGGGCCGGCCAGGGCCGCGCGGAAGTCGCGCACCGGAGGCGCAGCGGCGGCCTGATCCTCCAGCTCCTCCAGGGGGATCCGCTGCCGCCCGGCGGCCACTTCCCGGCGCTTCGAGGCCACGATTTCATCAAGAATCGTTCCAGACATCACACGTGATCCCAAAACTCGTGGGCTGACGGACGCGCACTCCGCGCTCTCGATCTTCTAAGTGGTTCATCCGGCAACTCGGTTCACAGGTAGGGTGGGTCGGAGCCGTCCGGTAGGGCGGTGAGGCCCACGGGGGGTTAAGCGATCGCGCTGACCGGTGGGCCTCGCGCCGCTGCGCGGCGTTCCGACCCACCCTACAGGAACTTGCCGGATGAACCACTAAGTGTAGTCGCTGGAAGACCCTGCGCCGAGATTTCAGCCCGACAGGCACGGTTGTGAATCGGTTGTCCGGATGGGGGCGGTCCTGCTGGTTTGACTGAATCTTTCGAGGGTTCTGACCGATCTTCCTCTTCAAAGATCCCGGGCCGAGCGGCTGGTCCGGTCCTTCCCCCACCCGTTACGAGTCCACGGCAGGAGACTCCCATGCCCCGTCCCTTCGCCAGTCTGGCGGCCCTCCTCGGTCTGACCCTGATCGTGCCCGTGCTCGCGACCGCCGCGGCGCCCAACCGTCATTCCCTGGCCGTGGAGCGCTATGGCTTGCAGGGGTATACCCAGCCGATCGGCCTGCACCACGGGTTTCATATCACGAGCGTCGACCCGAAATCGCCGGCCGCACAGGATCACCTGGAAGCCCACGACGTCATCGTCAAGGTCGACGGCGAAACGATCCGCGGCCTGGAGCACTTCGAGTCGCTCATGGCCGACGCGTACGAAGACGACGGTAAGGTCGTGTTCACCATCCTCAAGCACCGGTCGCTCGAGCATCATGTCCTTAACGGCGATCTCCGCGGACGCGAGCGCCCTCGGACCGCGGAAGGCGCCAAGGGAAGCCCGGGGGACGACAAGGATCGGCGCTGATCGAATCATGGCTTAGAGCGCCAAACGGTTGTATTGCGCATGGTGACAACCTATCAAAGTGCAGAAGCATTAGAACTCCCTCCCCCCTTGTGGGGGAGGGTTGGGGTGGGGGGTTCCGGGTAACCTATCGCCGTGCGACGTCCCCCCCACCCCAGCCCTGGGATGGTGAAAAGTGGCCTCAGACCGCGCTGCGCTCTTCCTTCCACTTTTTGTGCGCTTTCAGCGCGCATATTGGGTGATTTTACCTGGTGGCTCGTCAATGCGCTCAGGTCCCTCGTGCGG
>DAIDJG010000184.1 GCA_027451445.1 Singulisphaera sp. | reverse complement strand
CCCACAAGGGGGGAGGGAGTATTGATGTCACCGCTTTACCACGCCTGTCACCGCAGAGTGACCATTAGCCGCCGCGGGTTCTTCGAGCACATTGCCGGCGGCGTCTACGGCGCCGCGCTCGCGTCACTCCTGAGCCGCGATCTCTACGGTGGCACAGACGTGCTCTCCACGCCGCCGCTCGACCTGCGTCCGCGCCGGCCGCACTTCAAGCCGAAGGCGAAGTCGGTCATTCACCTGTTCATGAATGGCGGGCCGAGCCAGATGGATCTGTTCGACCCCAAGCCGATGCTCGACAAACATCACGGTGAGCCGCTCTTCGACAAGATTGCCGGTGAGGTCGAGAACGCGCGCGACGCCGGTACGATGATGCGCAGCTCGTTCCGGTTTGCGCAGCACGGCGAGTGCGGCATGTGGGTCTCGGACGCCCTGCCGCACCTCGCCCGCCAGGTGGACGACATCGCGCTGGTGCGTTCGTTGTTCACGACCAATCTCACGCACGAGCCGGCCATTTACCTGATCCAGTCGGGCAAGACGGGACCGGGCCGGCCGTCGCTCGGTTCTTGGGTGGTGTTCGGGCTCGGCTCGGAGAACCAGAATCTGCCGGCGTACGTGGTCCTCGACGATCCGTTGGGGTTGCCGATCAATGGTGTGGAGAACTGGCAGTCCGGGTTCCTCTCGCCAATGTTTCAAGGGACCCGGTTCCGGTCTTCAGGTTCGCCAGTCCTGAACCTACGGCCCGACGTTGAGCCCCCGCCGGAGGTCGATCGGCTCGAGCGCGACCTGCTGACTCGGCTCGATCGGATCCATCAGGCCAAGCGGCCGAACCAGCCCAACCTGGCCGCGAGGATCGCCAGCTACGAGCTCGCTGCGCACATGCAGCTCGCTGCGAGCGACGCGCTCGACCTGGGGCAAGAGAGTGCCGAGACGCGCTCTCTCTACGGGATCGGCCGGGAGCCGACCGATTCGTACGGCCGGCGCTGCCTGATCGCGCGGCGGTTGGTGGAGCGCGGGGTGCGGTTCGTGCAGCTTTACATCAACGCACAGATCTGGGATAACCACACCTCCCTCGCCTCGGGGTTGAAGGCCGCGTGCGAGCGGACCGACCTGCCTATCGCCGGCTTGCTTCAGGACCTGAAGCGGCGGGGACTGCTCGAGAGCACGCTGGTGATCTGGGGAGGCGAGTTCGGCCGGCTCCCGATCGCGCAGTTGCCCGCGGACCGGAACGAGGCGAACGCGGGTCGAGACCACAACAAGAACGCGTTCTGTAGCTGGATGGCCGGGGCGGGTATCAAAGGGGGAACCACCTTCGGCGCGACCGACGACATTGGTCTCGCGGCGGTCGAAGGCAAGGTCAGCGTGCCCGACTGGCACGCGACGATCCTGCACCTGCTCGGCCTGCATCATGATGAGTTGTTCGTGACGCATAACGGCTTGAAAGAGAAGTTGACCGGGGTCTTAGAGGCCCGGGTCGTCAAGGAGATCCTCGCCTGACTCCAACGTCGAAGGAGATGCTCCCGATGCGCTGGTCTGCATTCTCGCGGCTCCTGATGATGCTTGTCTGCGTTTCCGCACCGTCGCTGGTCGCGGCGGAGGACCTGGTGCCGCCGGGCTCGAAGCTCGAGCTGCTGTACACTCGCTCGGCCCCCATCAAGGGGGGCCTGACCGAAGGGATCTGTGCGGCGCCCGACGGCACGATGTACTTCTCGGAAATCCCCTTCGGCGACGATAAGGGGATGATCATGCGGTTCGATCCCAAGTCGATGAAGACGACGGTCTTCGCCGAGGACAGCCACAAGTCGAACGGCCTGATGTTCGACGCCCAGGGTTACCTCATTGCGTGCGAAGGCTCCGATGGCGGCGGCCGCGCGGTGTCGCGCTGGGATGTGAGGACGGGGCGCAGGGAAGTGCTGACCGATCTCTATAAGGGGAAACGCTACAACGCCTGCAACGACCTCTGCATCGACGAACGCGGGCGCATTTACTTTACGGACCCCCGATACCTGGGCACCGAGCCTCGCGAGCTCGAGCACCGCGCTGTTTACCGGATCGACACGGACGGCACCGTTGCCGAGGTCACTCACGACATCGAGAAGCCGAACGGCATCGCCATCAGTCCCGATCAGAAGACGCTCTACGTTGCTGACCACAACAACGGCACCGATCGCATCGACCCCACGGCCCCTCCACCCAAGAAAGGGGCGATGAAGGTCTACGCGTTTCCGCTCGGCTCGGACGGCCTCGTGGCGGGACCTCGGAAGACGATCGTCGACTTCGGCGACGAGGAGGGTAGTGACGGCATGACGGTCGATACGGAGGGCCGCATCTATCTCGCCGCCCGCACGCCGAGCCGGCCGGGAATTCTGGTGATCGATCCGACCGGAAAGGAAGTGGCTTTCATCAAGACCGGTACGTCGCAGGCGGGTGCACGCGAGCCGACCGGCAACCCGAGCAACTGCGACTTTGGCATCGGCGATGAGAAGAACATGCTGTACATCACCGTGGACAAGAGCCTGTACCGGATCCGGCTCAACGCGACGGGGTATCACATTCCGTGGGCCAAGTGATCGCGACGGCGTAGGGTGGGCATGACCCACCGTTTTTCATATAAAAAGGCGGGCAGTGCCCACTATACGCGAATCCCTTCGTTTTCTTTGCGCCAAACCGGCCGGGAGCAAGCCGCATGAATACCATCGCGACGGAGCCGACGTCCCGGCCACGATACGAAGTCGTTGAGCGTTGGGAGACGTTACCTGAAGGTTGGCGCTTCGTGGAAGTTGCCGGCGTCGCCATCGATTCTCGCGACCGTGTCTTCGTCTTCAACCGGGGCGAGCACCCCGTCATCATCTTCGACCACGACGGCCGGTTCGTAGGTTCCTGGGGCGAAGGTCAGTTCGTGCGGCCCCACGGGATCACGATCGGCCCGAACGACACCGTCTATTGCACCGATGATCTTGACCACACCGTCAAGAAATTCACCGCGAATGGCACGCTCTTGATGACTCTGGGCACGAGCGGTTGTCCGTCCGCCACCGGGGCCACCAGCCTCGACTTCCGCACGATCGTCAATGCTGGGCCGCCGTTTCACTACCCGACTAACCTCGCGCTGGCCGCGGACGGCTCCCTCTACATCGCCGACGGCTACGGTAACGCGCGCGTTCACAAGTTCTCGGCTGACGGCCGGCACGAGCTCTCGTGGGGTGAGCCGGGCGGCGAGCCCGGCCAGTTTCGGATCCCGCACGGAATCGCTGTGGGGCCGGACGGCACGGTCGTTGTTGCCGATCGCGAGAATAGCCGGTTGCAGTTCTTCAGCCCGGAAGGGCGCTTCCTCCGCGAATGGACGGAGATCGCTCGTCCTTGCCAGGTGGTCGTCGATGCGCAGGGCGTCGTCTACGTGGCCGAGCTGGGCTACCGCGCGGGGATGTGGCCCGGAACGACTGCACCGAGCGCCGACGCTACAGGTGGCCGGATCAGCATCTTTGATTCGGAAGGCCGGGTCCTGGCCCGTTGGGGCGGCGGAGAGAACCCCTGTGCCGCGGGCGACTTCTACGCGCCTCATGACCTCCGTCTTGACTCGCGTGGCGACCTCTACGTGGGCGAGGTGGTGTGGTCGGCGGGAGGGCGGCTGGGCGCGGTGCCGGCGGACTGCCACTCGCTCCAGAAGTTTACACGATTGATCTAAACATGAGGGCTCGCCCGTGAAAGCCTGGCGATTCTACGGCTTCGGCGATATGCGACTCGACGACGTGCCCGAGCCCGTCTGCCGGCCGGGCCACGTGATCGTCGAGCCGCTCTGCGTGCAACCCAGCGTGACGGAAGCACAGCTCGCCTTTGGCATTCCTACGCTCGCATACGAGTCCGTCAAACGCAGGCTTGAAACTGAGGCTCCGGTCCAGCTCTTCGGGCATGAGTTCTGCGCCCGGGTCGTCGAGCTTGGCGCGGGCGTGAGCCGAGTCCAGGTGGGCGACCGCGTCGCGGCGCGGGCGAAGCTGCCGTGCGGCTCGTGCCCGTTCTGTCTGGACGGCCGTAACCACCTTTGCCGCAAAGGGCCGATCGTCGGCTTTCAGCTTCCGGGCTGCTTCTCCGAGCGGGCCATCCTCCCCGAAGTGGCGCTCGTGCGCGTCGACGACCGGATTTCGAACAGCGAGGCCGCCTGCTTGCAGTCGTTGAGCGACAGCGTCGCGGCTGTCGAGACCGCGGGTATCGGCATGGGCGACTCGGTCGTGATCTTTGGCCAGGGGAGCATGGGCCTGGAGTGCATGCAGATCGCCCGGAACAGCGGTGCGGGGGTGATCATCACGGTGGACGTACGCGACGAGGCCTGTCATGTTTCCCGCGAGTTGGGGGCGGATGTCGCCATCAACGCGAAGACCGATGATCCTCTTGCCGTGATCCGCGACCACACCGGCGGCAACGGGGCCGACATTGTTTTTGAGTGCGCTGGTGGCAGCCCGAAACAAGGGCTCGCGGGCACGAAATCGATGTTACAAGCGCTCGAATCGGTGCGCGACGGCGGCAAGGTGATCGGTGTGTCGTTCTTCGGCGCCCCGCTGGAGCTGGACGTCGACCTGATGCGCCAGCGCAGTCTTCGGCTGCTCTATCCCGACATCAGTACCCTGGCCCACCTCGAGTACACGGTGCGGCTGGTTGCCTCGGGGCGCGTACGGCTCAAGCCGACGATCACTCATGTTTTGAACGGTCTTGAAGCCGTGCCCCAGGCGTTCGAGATCACGGCGAACAAGGGGAAGTACCAGGCGATCAACCCTGCACAGGTGGTTCCATGTCCCTAGATGAGACGGTCGCGATCGAACGCAAGGAGATTCGGAGTCTGCGCGACCTGTCGTCGCATCAGTGGAAGTCGGGAATCGCCGCGTGGCTCGGGTGGTTGTTCGATGGCCTGGATATGCACCTGTACGTGCTCGTCGCTGCGCCGTTTGTGGCCGAGCTGACGGGTGTCAGCGATCAAAGCGACCCCACGGTGCGCAGTTACAGTTCCTGGATCCAGGCTGCGTTCCTGGTCGGCTGGGCGTTGGGTGGCGGGTTCTTTGGTCGCGTGGGGGACCGCATCGGCCGGAGCCGGGCCCTTAGCCTGACGATCCTTACGTATGCCACCTTTACAGGCCTGGCGTTCTTTGCGCAAACGTGGTGGCAATTGCTCATTGTTCGGTTTGTCGCTGCGCTTGGCATCGGCGGCGAGTGGGCGGTGGGTGCGTCGCTGCTCTCCGAGACCTGGCCCAGCCGCTGGCGGCCCTGGATCGCCGCGGTGCTGCAAACTGGGGTGAATATCGGGGTGTTGCTGGCCTCGGTGCCGATCGTGCTCCTGTCGAGTTTTAGCCCTCGCGTGGTGTTCCTCGTGGGGGTGTTCCCGGCCCTGCTCGTGTTCTGGATCCGCAGCGCCGTTCCCGAGACCGAGGAATGGCAGAGCGCGAAGGAAGCCGCCAAGGACAAACAGCCAGGGATCGCTGACCTGTTCCGCGGTGACGTCCGGCGCACGTCGATCCTGATCATCCTGATTTGCGCCGTCACTCTGACGGGGCATTGGGCCTTCTTGTTCTGGTATCAACAACAGTTGCGCAATCTTCCGGAGATTGTCACCCTTTCGGAAGTTCAGAAGCGAGAGCTTACGGGCTTCGCGAACGTCGTGGTCATGGGTGCCGCGATCGCGGGGAATTTTCTTGCGGCCGCGATCGCGCGGTTCATGGGATATCGGCGCTCCATCGCGCTGCTCTGCCTGGTGTACTTCGTCGCGATGATGGCGAGCTACGGCGTGCCTCGCGACCACAAGACGTTGCTGTTGCTCCTGCCGATCATGGGTGCGAGCGGCGGTATCTTCGCGCTGTTTACGATGTATCTTCCTCCTCTGTTCCCAACCCTTCTTCGCACGACGGGCGCCGGTTTCTGCTACAACATCGGCCGCCTCGCCGCCGCCGCAGGAACCGTGATTTTCGGCCTCGCCATCAAGGTCGGCGACTACCGGACCGCTCTGCTGATCGCCGGGAGTCTTTTTCTGCCTGCGACCGTGATCGCGATGTGGCTACCCGAGCCACCCGAGGAGGATGATGCCAAGGTGTCGCCTCCCATTGCGGAGACGTCGCTCGCGGATTGAGGGGCCGGCAGCGATCGTAGCGTCTACTTTCTCTGGTGAATACGGCTGCCACCGATACGAGGAAGCGCATGAATCGCCGGGAATTCTTGACCGCCACGACGGGTCTTGCGGTTGCCACGGTCGCCGCAAGAGGCGCTGAGGACACGTCGACGCTCCTTGATGACACCATGAATCGCTCGCGCGAGGCCGGCCTGAAGGCCCTGAAGCCCTCAGCGAGGGAGCTGGAGCACGGGCTCGAACTCCACGCGCACTCCGTCGTCTTCGACGTCTACGGCTTCGCCCCGCGAGCGGCCCTCGACCCGGTCGCCATCCGTGAGGCAGAGGACGCGGGCGCATCCGAGGCGGAGTTAAACGATCTCCGCGAAGAGATGGGCATGACCCGCTGCGTCAACGACCCGGCGCAGCTTGGCCTCTTCAAGGCCGCGTGGGAGGCTGCCGGCGTCACGTGCATCTTTCAAAACGCGGGCGAGGAGGGCCAGGATCCGCAACGGCTCCTCAAACGCCTGGCTCGCTTCACCTACGTCACCGATTCACTCCGCTCCTTCGTCTCCAAGGCCGTTACGCCCGACGACATCCTCGCGGCCAAGAAGGAAAAGCGCCATTGCCTTTACCTCACGGGGAACGGTGTCCCTCTCGCACAGCGCTGGGAGTCGACAGAGGAGGAGCTCGGTTACGTGCGGCTATTCTATCAGCTTGGCATCCGGATGATGCACCTGACCTACAATCGTCGCAACATGCTCGGCGACGGCTGCGCCGAGACGGCTAACGGCGGTCTCAGTGAGCTCGGCCGTGCGGCCATCGCCGAGATGAACCGAGTGGGCGTGCTCGTCGACGTCGCGCACTCCGGCTGGCGGACGAGCCTCGAAGCGGCGAAGGCGTCGAAGCTCCCCATCGTCGCCAGCCATAGCGCTTGCGACGCCGTCCACCACCACATCCGCTGCAAGCCCGACGAGGTGATCCGCGCGATCGTCGACGGCGGAGGGCTCGTCGGAATCTGCTGCATCTCCGCGTTCCTGGGAGGCGGAATCACTGCGTTTCTCGACCACATCGACTACCTGGTGCGGACGTTCGGCCTCGATCATGTCGCCATCGGTACCGACACCGCCTACATGGCGCCCACGCCGAAGCTGGACAGGCCCGGCACGCCAACGCGGCGGACACGGACTCGCTTCGAGGCCCTCTGGCCCAAGAACGGGCTCGTGATGATGCCCGAGCAGCAACTCACCCTGGCCTGGACAAACTGGCCGCTTTTCACCGTCGGACTCGTCCAGCGCGGCTACAAGGAGGGGGATATCGAGAAGATCCTCGGGGGGAACATGCTGCGCGTGTTACGCGCTGTCGAAAAGGGAAAAGCGTCGCGATCAATGCGGGAAAAGCCACCGAATTGAGGACCGATCACACCACGATCGCTCACGCGAGTACTCCTTTGATCACATTCCCATGAACATCCGTCAGGCGGAAATCTCGCCCCGAGTAACGGTACGTCAAGCGCTCGTGATCGAGCCCGGCGAGGTGCAGGATCGTCGCGTGCAGGTCGTGCATATCGCAGACATTTTCCACAGCGTTGACCCCGAACTCATCGGTCGCCCCATACACGGTGCCACCTTTCACACCGCCGCCGGCGAGGAACACGGTGAAGCCTTCGGTATGGTGGTCGCGGCCGTCGGGTTTGGGAGCGTGGGGGGTCCGACCGAACTCGCCTGCCCAGACAATGAGCGTTGATTCCAGGAGACCGCGCTGCTTGAGGTCCTTGATGAGCGCCGCGATGGCGCGATCCGTATGGCGGGCGTTCTTTTCGTGCTCCTTCTTGAGCGCATCGTGCTGATCCCAGACACCGCTGCCGCGGCCGGGCGGGCAGTTGACCTGCACGAACCGCACACCGGATTCGACCAGTCGTCGCGCACGGAGACACTGTTTCGCATAGAGTCGGGTGTGCAGGTCGGGATCGTCGAGGCCGTAGAGGTCGCGGATCGGCTTGCTTTCGTGAGCTTCGTCGAGGACGTCGGGGACGAGCATTTGCATGCGTGCCGCGAGTTCATAATTGCGGATCGCACTCTCGACCGCTTCATTGCCCGCGAGCCGGGCGGAGAAGTCGGCATCCTGCGCGGCGAAGAGGTCGAGTTTGGCGTTTTGAAGCGGCAAGGGATCGGCCGGCGCGATGTTTTCGAGCGGACGACCCTCAGCGCGGATCATCGTCGGCTCATGGAGCGCGGGGAGGAAACCGCTGGCGAAGACCTCGGATCCTCCCGGCGGCAGATGGCCGAAGCCGAGCACGACATAACCGGGCAGGTTCGCGTTCTCGGTACCCAGGCCGTAGCTGATCCATGAGCCCAGGCTGGGGCGGCCCGCCAGGTTATGGCCGGTGTGGAGGAAGAGGTTGCCCGTCGAATGGATCGGCAGGTCGGCCTTCATCGAGCGAATGACCGTCAGGTCGTCCGCGCAGGAGGCGATGTGCGGGAACAGCTCGCTCACCCACATCCCGCTCTCGCCGTACTGAGAGAACTTCCAGGGGCTCTTGACCCACTTGCGGCCCGGGTTGACTGTGGACGGTTGTCCGTCGCGCCGGGTGAGTTCGGGCTTGGGGTCGAAGGTGTCAACATGCGAGACACCGCCGTCCATGAACAGGAAAATCACACTCCGCGCACGCGGCGTAAAGTGAGGCTTTGGCAGTGCGGGGCTGGCGGCGAAGGCCGGGTCCTGGATGAGCGCCGCGAGGGCCGTCCAGCCGAATCCCGTCGCGCCCGCCTTGAGCAGTCCTCGCCGCGTCAGGGGTGCCGCCGCATGGCCCGGACAGCCGCAACTTGCGCCCGTTGAAGGTGAATTATTCATGGTATGAAGATAAATTCCTTGAAATTGAAGATGGCGTGCGCCGCGTCTTTCCAGACGGCCCGATTGTTCAATGTCTGGTTTTCGGACGCGCCGCGCAACCGCGCGAACTGACCTACGGCCGCGGTGAAGCGTGCTCGCTCGTTGTCCGACGGCGGGCGGCCGAGGGCCGTGCGAAACATCATGTCAATGCGCGTGGCGGCATCGTGGCTACCGTCCTTCATCAAACGGCCGGCCCAGACGTCGGCCATGGCGAGGACGAAGGGATCGTTGAGCAACGCGAGGCTCTGGGCTGGGACGTTGCTCGTATCGCGCCGGCCCTGCGTGACCTTGCCGCCGGGGAGGTTGAACGCGCTCAGGAATCGCATGGCCTCCATGAGCTGGACCTTGAGGTAGATGCTGCGCCGACCATCGCCGTCGAGCGGGCCGGCGAAGAGCCGCATGCTCGGGTCGGTCTTCTCGCGATAGGGATGAACGCTTGGGCCGAACAGGGTGCGATCGAGCCGGCCCGAGGCGGCGAGGATGGCGTCGCGCACGGCCTCGGCCTCCGCGCGGCGGGCCGAGTAGTGCGAAAGCGCGACGTTCTCCGGGTCGCGCTGCTTGGCCTCGGGCGTGGGGGCCGAGTCGGTCTGGAACGCACGTGTTAACATCAGCACGCGCACCAGTTTCTTGACGGACCAGCCTTCGTCGATGAACCGTCGCGTCACGTCGTCGAGCAACTCGGGATCCGAGGGGAGCTCGCCCAGATGGCCGAAATCGTCGGGTGTGCGCACGAGCCCCGCGCCGAAAATCCATTGCCAGACCCGGTTCACCATCACGCGCGCGGTGAGTGGGTTGTCAGGGCTCGCGATCGCCTCGGCCAAAGCGCGTCGCCCGCTGCCGTGCGTGTCGAACTCGGTGCGGGCGAGGGCTTCCAGGTACCGGCGCTCGACGGGCTCACCCGGCTTGGTCAGATCGCCCCGGACAAGGAGCGGCTGGTCGAAGCCCTCCCCTTCGTCGGCGAGGCCGGGCATGGTACGCGGCAAGGCGATCTGATCGCGCTCAATGTCGCGGTATTCCGCGGTGAGCCTGGCAAGCTCCGGCGAGACGTCGCGTCGGTTCGAGAGCAGCTTCTGCTTCAGGAACCAATCGAGCCAGCGCACGTCGTCGTCCGTCGCGCGATCGGCGGCGAACGCTTCGACAGCCTGCCGCGCAACCGCGGCGTAACGCGCGCCGGCCTCCTCCTTACTCGAGGGCGCGGGCCCCTCGAAGAGCCGTGCAAGATAGGTCAACTCGTCTTTCGGCGGCTCGTTGCCGTTGTGCAGCACCACTCGGCGCACGCCCCACCACGTTCTCGGATTCTTGGCGTGCTCGCTCCACGGTCCGCGCTGGACGCCGGAGGCCTTGTCCGCGTCTCCCTGGGGCTCGGGAAACTTCGGGTTGTCCCAGAACGTCATGAGCTCCGCGTACGGAAAGAGGCGGTCCGTGTTGCCGGGGAAGCCGACCGTGAGCCAGGTCCACTCGGTATGGTGCAGCGACTTTTTATGATCGGCGAGCTGGCAGTTGTTGAAGACCAGGCGGGCGAGGCTGTTGTGGCCGCCCACGACTTCAAAGCTGACGTTGCCGCGAGTGCGCTTGAGTGTGGGAGAGCGAACTACGCCGTTGAGCTTATCAGACAGTGCAAACGTGAAGGCCCCCGCGGGGAGCAGCATCTTGAGGGCGGCGTCCCCTTCGGCCGCGACTGCGAAGTCGCCACTCTTGCCGGGTCCGGCCCGCAAGCCCATGCCGTCGGTCGTCCAGCCGCTGAAGGTGCCGTTGCGAAAGTCGGCAAGCGTGGTGAAGTTCTTGCCGTTGAACTCCCGACGCAGGGTGAATTCCTTGCTGAGCTCGCCCTCAAGCCGCTTCCACTCCTCGGCCGTCTTGTCGGCCGCGGCAAGGCGGCGCCACATGCGGACGGGATCGAACGGCTCGGGATTCTTTTCGCTGCCGGCGACATCGAGCTTCGACAGTTTCGCCGCGTCAATCGCCGCCGCCTCGGCTTTCCAAACCTCAGCGAGCTCGCGCCGGAGGCCCTGCTTGAGTGCGCTGAGCTTCGCCAGTGGCTCTCGATTCACATCGGGTGAGTCGAGCGTGTGCTGCACCGACCGCGAGCTGCGGATGATCCCGAGCAGGGCGTAGTAATCCTTCGTCGAGATTGCATCGAGCTTGTGATCGTGACACCGCGCGCAGGCGACCGTCGTGGCCTGGAACGCCTTCGAGAGCGTATCGACCTGTCCATCCGCGATGTCGAACCCGACTACCGGGAACTCCACGCAACTCTGCTGGCTCACCTCGCCGAAGCGGAAAAAGGCGGTGCCGATGACCGACTCGTTGAATCGGCCCTCGGAATTCCAGCGCGGTTCGGCGAGGAGGTCGCCGGCGATGTGCTCGCGCACGAACTGATCGTACGGCAGGTCATCGTTGAAGGCGCGGATGACGTAATCCCGATAGCGCCAGGCGAAGGGCACATCGTAGTTGAATTCGCAGCCGTTGGTCTCGCTGAAGTGGACAACATCGAGCCAGTGCCTCGCAAAGCGCTCGCCGAAATGGGGCGAGGCGAGCAGGCGGTCGACGAGCGCCTCATACGCTGTCGCACTTTGCTGCGCGGCTGCAACATAAGCATCAACCTCTTCGGGCGACGGTGGCAATCCCGTGAGCACGAGCGCGGCGCGGCGGATCAGTGTGCGAGGGTCGGCCAGAGGCGACGGGGTCAGCCCCTTTTGCTCCATATGCCGGCGCAGGTAGGCATCGACCGCCGAGCGCGACCAGGCCGGATCGTCGACGGTGGGCGCGAGGGGGTTGCGCACGGGTTGGAGGTTCCACCACTGCTTCCTCGCCTCGAAGATTTCGAGCCAGTTCTTCGCGGGCGTACTGGCCGCGCTGGAGTCGCGAGGATCCGGCGCACCTCGCTTCACCCACTCTTCGAGGATCGCAATCTCGCCCGGCGCGAGCTTGCGCTTGGGGGGCATCTGCAAATCCTCGTCCGTGTACCGCACGGCCTTGACGAGCAGGCTGGCCTCGGGGTCGCCCGGCACGACCGCAGTCCCATTCGCGCCCCCTTTCTGCCATCCGTCCCTGGAGTCGAGGCGCAGACCGCCTTTTTGCTTCGACGCACCGTGGCATCCATAGCACCGCTCGGCCAGCAACGGCCGAACCTTCGACTCGAACCAGGCGACGTCGTCTGTCCCCGCTGCACGGACCGACGTCGTCGCGGACAGAGCCAGAACGACCCAGACCGCCGCCGACGCGATGCGAGCAGACCATGTTCTTATGTGGTCACTATACATAGTATCTTGCTCGCGTTCACGACCGGGGACCCTTGAAGTCGGGATTCGGCCGGGGCATTGCCGCATCAACGTCGTTCCGCCACATCTTCAGCTTGCCACGCAGCTCGGCGGCCTTCTCGGGCATCTGCCGCGCCAGGTCGTTGCGTTCGGAGCCGTCCGCAGCAAGATTGTACAACTCGACGCGCTCGTCCTCGAAGTATTCCAGCAGCTTCCAATCGCGGGCACGGACGGCGCCAACGGGCGTGGTATTGTGGTAGTAATGAGGGTAGTGAAAGTACAACGCATCCCGTTCGAGCCGGGATGATGGATCGCGCAACAAGGGTGCAAGATCACGCCCGTCGATCCCTTCGGCCGGGGGCGCCACGCCGACCGCGCGCAGGCACGTGGGGAACAGGTCGGCGAGGATCACCGGCTCGGCGCACACGGCATTCTCCGCCGTCACGCCCGGCCAGCGCACGAGGAGCGGCACGCGAATCCCCCCTTCGTAGAGCGAGCCCTTCCCCGAGCGAAGCGGCGTGTTGTCCGTGATCGGATTGGCGAAACCACTCGACTTGTCGTTGCCGACATAGCCGCCATTGTCGCTCGCGAAGATCACGATCGTGTTCTGCTGCAGGCCACGATCGCTCAGGCGATCGAGCACGCGGCCCACGCTATCATCCAGGCTTTTGATCATGGCGGCATACGTCGCATTACGGTGCGTCAGCCCGGGTCGCAACTTGGCCTGGAAATGGCTGACGTCGTCCGGCTTGGCCTCGATCGGCGTGTGAGGCGCATGATGAGCGAGGTACAAGAAGAACGGCCGGTCACCCGCCCGATCCATGACGCCGAGCGCCTCGTCGGTCAAACGATCGGTGAGATACTCGCCCGGTTTGCCGAATTCGAGGTGCGGCACATAACGGAACTCCGCGCCAAACCGGCCGCTGCCGCGATAGGGCCAGAAAAACGTTTGAGGCGCTCCCCAGAGCGTGCCGCCGATGTTGACGTCGAAACCGTGCGTTTCGGGGTAGTGGCGGGCGTCGCCAAGGTGCCACTTGCCGACCGCCGCGGTGAGATATCCGGCCTCTTGCAGACGTTTCGCCAGCGTCGTTTCGGTGTGCGGGAGATCATGGCGCGAGTCAGCCTGGAGTAGCTTCCGGTTCTTCGGCCCGTCGAGTGATCCCTCGGACCAGATCGTCATGTGCAAGCGCGCCGCGTGCTTGCCTGTCATGACCATGGCGCGGGTCGGCGAGCAGACCGACATCGCGTACGCGTCTGTGAAGCGCACACCCTCGCGCGCGAGGCGGTCGAGGTTCGGGGTCTCGTGGAGGTCGGCCCCGTAGCACCCGAGA
>DAIDJG010000183.1 GCA_027451445.1 Singulisphaera sp. | reverse complement strand
TTGGGAGGGCGAGGCTCCGTCCGAGCCAGCCTTGTTCGGAGGACGAGTCTTCGAGTCCTCTGAACATCGCGTGTGATGACGCGGTTCCCCGGGGCGACACGCGATGATCCATCGGCTCGAAGACTCGCCGATAGCTCAAGGCTGGCTCGGACGGAGCCTCGCCCTCCCGTGTGCGCAACGCGACCGTAAACCGCTGTAAGTCGCGAGACGCGAGCGCCGCTGACCGACCGCTTACAAACACCTCGCCGATTTCGACCACCGCTCACTCAGAAATTGGTATCAATCCACCCGGTCTCGGAGCTGCCCGTGGAGCCACGCGCGGGCGATCCGCCAGTCGCGTTCGACGGTGACCACGGACACCCCCAGCGCCTTGGCAACTTCGGGAACGGTCAGACCGGCGAAGTAGCGGAGGGTGACGACCTGGCCCTGGCGCTGATTGAGCGCGGAGAGCTGGTCGAGGGCTTCGTGAACGGCCGCGGCGTCCAGGTCGCGCGCTTCGACGGCGCTGGAGGCGAGGGCGAGGGGAACGCGACGGTAGGCGCCTCCCCGACGCGCGGCGGCGCGGCGGCGGGCGTGGTCAATCAGAACCTCGCGCATCACGCGCGAGGCGGCCACGCGAACAGATCCGGGCTCGGGCGACCGCTCGAATACGGCGTCGGCCACCAGGCGGATCACCGCTTCGTTCACCACCGCGGTCGCCGTCAGCGTGTGGTCGGGGCGCTCCCGGCTCATCAGGCGGCTGGCAACCAGGCGCAACTCGTTATAAACTGAGGAGATGAGCTCTCCCCTGCCCCGATCGTCCATGGCTCGGGTCCTTCCCCCACCACAACGCCCTCCCCCCATCGATCACACCCGGCGAAAAAAACGATGAAGGGCTACAACGACATTATTCGCGGTATCTTAGAGCGTCAAGGAGCGGAAAGTGGGGCCAAAGCTCCGATCCTGCCGCATTTGAATCATAATCCTGCCGCAATCGCGTCTAATCCGACGCTTCTCTCCGCGAAGGGGTCCTCCATGGTCCGCGGTTTGCTTGCTCTGGGGCTTTCGGGCTTCCTTTTGCTGACTCTCAGCGGTTGTAAGCAAAGCGCCGCGACGGCCGTCCCCCCTGCGCCTCCTACGGTGGTCCCGGTCAGCCAGCCCGTCCAGCGCGAGGTGACCGACTTTGTCGATTTCACCGGTCGGATCAACGCGATCCAATCCGTCGACATCCGTGCGCGAGTGACAGGTTATCTGATCAAGATGCCATTCCAGGAAGGCTCGGAGGTGAAGGCGGGGGATCTGCTGTTCGAGATCGACCCCAGGCCGTACAAGGCGGTGGTTGAGATCTCGAGGGCTCAGGTCAACCTCTATCGATCGCAGTTGAAGACGGCGAAGGCGATTTACAACCGTGATAAGGACATCAATTCCCGCGTGCCGAACTCCGTCAGTGTGCAGCAAGTCGAGCAGGACCTCGCCGCCGTCGAGGAGAACGACGCGCGTGTGAAGTGGGCGGAGAAGACACTCGAGAGTGCGGAGCTCAACCTGGAGTTTACCCGAGTGACCGCCCCGGTCAGCGGGCTGGTCAGCCGCTACTATCTGACCCTGGGCAACCTCGTGAACCAGGACCAAACGCTGCTGACCACAGTCGTTTCGCTCGACCCGATCCACGCCTATTTCGACGTGGACGAGCCCACGCTGCTGCGGATCCGGAACGCGATCAACGAGGGGAAGATCGGACGCGACCAGAACGGGAGCATCACGCTGCCCGTGTTGATGGGGCTTCAAGGGGAGGTGGGGTTCCCGCATGAGGGGTCGGTGAACTTCTTCGACAACCAGGTCACGCCGACCACCGGAAGTATCTCGGTCCGCGGCGTGTTCCCGAACCCCGAGCCCAAGGGGGGAGGCGTGCGCTTGCTCTCGCCGGGGATGTTCGTGCGGATCCGCTTGCCGATCGGCAAGCCCCACCAGGCGCTCCTCGTGATCGACCGGGCGGTGTCGTCGGACCAGGGGATGAAGTTTGTCTACGTGCTCGACGCCAACAAGAAGGTGCAATACCGGCGCGTGACGACCGGATCGCAGCAGAGCGATGGGTTGCGCGTGATCGAGGACGGGCTGAAGCCCGACGACTGGATCGTGACCAGCGGGCTGCTGCAAGTGCGGCCGAAGATGACGGTTGAGGCGGAAAAGGTACCGATGCCGACGCTCGCCGGCCGCACGTCCTCGCGCGAGCCGGCGCCGGCCGGCAAGACCAAGACGAAGAAGGAGAGCCGCAAGGAAGGGCGCGACCTATGATCGCACGGTTCTTCATCGACCGGCCGATCTTCGCGACGGTCCTCTCGGTGGTCATCACGCTGCTCGGCGGCATTGCGCTCTATACGCTGCCGATGGCGCAGTATCCCCGCATCACGCCGCCGGGCATCTCGATCACGATGAAATATCCGGGTGCGAGCGCCCCCGTCGTGGCCGATACCGTCGCGGCGCCGATCGAGCAGCAGGTCAACGGGATCGAGGGCATGCTCTACATGTCCTCGCAGATGGGGAACGATGGCTCGTATACGCTGACCGTTACGTTCGATATTGGCGTTGATGTGAACACTGCCCTGGTGATGGTGCAGAACCGGGTCGCCCTGGCGAAGCCGCAGCTTCCGACCTCGGTGCAGAACCAGGGGATCACGATCCGCAAGCGCACGCCCGACATGCTGCTTATCGTGAACTTCTACTCGCCCGACGGCCGCTACGACGACGTCTACCTGAGCAACTTCGCCACGATCTACGTCCGCGACGAGCTCCTGCGCGTCGAGGGGGTGTCCGACATCAACTACATGGGCCAGCGCGACTATAGCGTTCGCGCGTGGCTGAACCCCCAGAGCCTGGCCGCGCGCAACATGACGGCCATGGACGTGGCCGCCGCCATCCGGAGCCAGAACATTGATGCGCCTGCTGGGCAGGTCGGCCAGCAGCCCGCGCCCAGCACCCAGCCGTTCCAGTTCCCGGTCTCCACACTGGGCCGGCTCACGGACCCCGAACAGTTCGGCAATATCATCGTGAAGGTCGGTGAAAGCACGGGGCGCGAGCCTTCGAGGCCGATCACCCGGCTCCGTGATGTCGCCACGCTTGAGCTCGGTGCCCAGAACTATAACCAGGCGTGCAGCTTCGACGGCTATCCCTCCGTCGGGCTCTCCGTCTACCAGCTTCCCGGCACCAATGCGCTCACCGTGGGCGACCGCGTCCGCGCCAAGATGGAAGAGCTCAAGGCCCGCTTCCCGGACGGGGTTGAGTACGCGATTGGTTACGATACGACCACGTACGTGCATGACTCGGTCTTCGAGGTGTTCAAAACCTTGCGCGACGCGGTGATCATTGTCGGCCTCGTTGTGCTGATTTTCCTCCAGGACTGGCGGGCGATGATCCTGCCGATGATCGACGTGCCCGTGTCGCTCATTGGTACGTTCGCGGTCATGGCCGTGCTGGGGTTCAGCCTCAACAACCTGACCCTCTTCGGGCTGGTGCTGGCGATTGGCATCGTGGTCGACGATGCGATCGTCGTGCTCGAGAACACCGAGCGCCTGATTGGCACGGGGCTGGATGCACGCTCGGCGACGATCAAGGCGATGGAGGAGATCACCGGGCCGATCCTGGCGATCACGCTGGCGCTCTGCTCGGTGTTCGTGCCGTGCTGCTTCCTGGAAGGAATCACCGGTCAGTTCTTCCGGCAGTTCGCGGTGACGATCGCGGCATCGACGATCATCTCTGCGGTCAACGCCATGACAATGACCCCCTCGAGGGCGGTCTTGATCTTCCGGGCGGGCGAACGGGCGCACGCACACAAGAAGGAGGCGCTGCCGTGGTGGGCGTTCGCGGCGCTCGGGGGGTTGATCACGATCCGGTATTTGAGCGAACGGCCTGAGCTCGAGGCGCTTGTGCCTGATGACTGGCCGAGCTGGGTGCCGGCCGCGTTGGCGTTCGTTCCGGGTGCTCTCGCCGGAGGCCTCGTCGGGCGGCTCGTCATCCGGCCCGTGAACGTGGTGCTGGGATGGTTTTTCCGTGGGTTCAATGCGGTGTTCGACGGGGCGACGTGGGTCTACGGCTGGATCGTCGGCCGTGCGCTCCGGCTGAGTGCGATCGTCCTGCTCGCGTACGGCGGCCTGATCGCGCTGACGTACGCGGTCTTCGACGATGCTCCCACGGGCTTCATACCAACGCAGGACCAGGGGCGGCTGATCGTCAACGTCCAGTTGCCCGATTCCGCGTCGCTTCAGCGCACGCAGGAGGCCATGGCGACGTTGGTCGACATCTGCATGAAAGACCCGGCAGTCAAGCACACCGTGACGTTCTCGGGGATGTCGTTCATTGCGCAGGCCAGCAGCTCGAACTTTGGCGCCATGTTCATCGTGCTCAAGCCGTTCGACGAGCGGCGCGGCAAGCCGAAACTGCACGCCGAGGCGGTGATGGCACGGCTGCGGCCGGCGTTCGCGAGCCAGGTCAAGGATGCCCGGGTCAACGTGTATAACTCGTCGCCGATTCCCGGCCTGGGGGCGGCGGGGGGTTACAAGATCGTCGTCGAGGACCGCGCGAGCCTCGGCCTCGAGGCGCTCCAGGCTCAGACCGACGAGTTGACCCGCAGGCTCAACGCCCATCCGCTCTTTACCGCCGCCGCCGCCAGAGCCATAGCCGCGGGGCGGCCGATCGGCGGACGCAGCGGGGGGTCCGGACTGGCCGCGACCCAGTTCCGCTCGAACGCGCCCCAGCTCTTTCTGGCGGTGGACCGGACCAAGGTGCAGTCGCTCGGCCTCACATTCGACGACGTGAACCAGACGCTCTCGATGTATCTGGGCTCGTTGTACGTCAACAGCTTCAACGAGTTCGGCCGGCTCTGGCAGGTCACCATCCAGGTGGATGGCGCCTATCGCAACCAGATCGAGGACATCAACCTGCTGAAGGTGCGAAACAGGTGGGGCGAGATGGTTCCGCTCGGAACCCTGGTCAAGGTCGACGAGGTGGGTGGCCCGATCTCAGTCACGCGCTACAACCTTTACGAGTCGGCAACGATCAGCGGCAGCATTCCCCCGGGGTTGAGCTCGGGCGATGCGATCAAGGCCGTCAACGCCGTTGCGGCCGAGACCCTGCCGCTGTCGATGAGGGCCGAGTGGACCGAGCTGGTGTTCATGCAGATCCGCGCGGGCAACTCAGCGATCTACGTCTTCTCGCTGGCCGCGGTGAGCGTCTTCCTGGCGCTCGCGGCGCTCTACGAGAGCTGGTCGCTGCCCTTGGCGGTGATCCTGGTGGTGCCGCTCTGTCTGCTCTGTTCGGTTTCGGGCGTGTTGTACTCCGGTCGAGACGTCAATGTGTTCGTGCAGATCGGACTGGTCGTCCTGGTGGGCTTGGCGTGCAAGAACGCGATCCTGATCGTCGAGTTCGCAAAGCAGTTGCAGGATGAAGGGATGTCGCGGTACGACGCGACGCTGCGTTCGTGCAAGCTGCGGCTGCGGCCGATCTTGATGACGTCGCTGGCGTTTATTTTCGGCGTGGTGCCGCTGGTTGTTGCCTCGGGAGCCGGGTCCGAAATGCGGCGATCGCTCGGGGTCGCCGTGTTCAGCGGGATGATCGGCGTGACCCTGTTCGGGATCTTCCTGACCCCGGTGTTTTATTCCGTGATCCGCGCGACGGGCGAATCGGGGATGCGCCTGACGTCCGCGGTCCGTTGGCTGGGCTCCGTGATTGTGAGCACGCTCCTGGCAATGGGGACGGGCTGGCTGCTCAACCGGTTGGGCGTTGTGAGCCTGTACTGGGGTCTCGGCGGCGGCGCGATCGCGGGGATCCTGGCGCCGTTGGCGGTGCTGGGGGCGCACGCGCTGCCCAGGCGCCGGGCGGCCGAGAAGGCGGAGACGGAGGAGGCGTTCCGATGATCGACGCGATTGCGAATGCACATACTCCGCACTGCTCCCTCCGAAGCGAGCGAACATATTACTCCCCCCCTTGGGAAGGGGGGGTAGGGGGGGTGGGGATTCAACGCTCGCATTCGTCTGATCCCGTTGCCTTTGAACTGTCGAACGCCGTCAAGCGGTTCGGAGCCGAATCGCGTTCATCGGCCGGCCAATGCCCACCCCCCCTGCCCCCCCTTCCCAAGGGGGGGAGTTATGAAGTTCCGCCGCTCCGCCGCCAGCGCTCCTCGCCCACCGCCATACAGGGGGACGTCCTACTGTGATCGCCCGCTTCTTCATCGATCGCCCGATCTTTGCGGTGGTGATCTCACTCGTCTTCGTCCTGGCGGGCGGAGTGGCGGTGTTCACCTTGCCGGTGGCGCAGTATCCCGAGGTCACGCCCCCCACCGTGCTCGTCACGGCGCTCTATCCCGGGGCCAACGCGCAGACCCTGCGCGACACCGTCGCGGCGCCGATCGAAGAGCAGGTCAGCGGCGTCGAGAACATGCTCTACATGTCGTCGCAGTGCACCAACGACGGCGCCTATACCCTGACCGTTACCTTTCGCCTGGGCATGGACACCGACATGGCCCAGGTCCTGGTGCAGAACCGCGTGTCGCTGGCCTTGCCGGTGATCCCCGCACTCGTGCAGAACGAGGGGATCAGCGTGAAGAAGATGTCGCCGAACACGCTGATGATCGTCAACCTCGTCTCGCCGGACAACCGTTACGACGGCACGTTCCTGAGCAACTATGCGACCATCTACATCAAGGACGAATTGGGCCGACTGCCGGGTGTTGCGGGCATCACCTACCTCGGCCAGCGCGACTATAGCCTGCGTGCCTGGCTCGACCCCGACAAGCTCGCCGCGCTGAACCTCAGCGCGATGGACGTCGTCAACGCCATCGGCCAGCAAAACCTTCAGGTCGCCGCCGGCCAGATCGGCGCGCAGCCGGCGCCGCCGGGGCAGCAGTTTCAGTTGACCATCAACACCCTGGGCCGGCTCGTCGAACCGGAGCAGTTCGCCGCGATCATCGTCAAGGCGAGCGAGGCCAGCGGACCGGGACAGGAGCGTCGTACGACCTCGAAGGAAAGCACGGGCGTGATGGCCCCATCCCCTTCGCAGGCCACGGGCATCGTCCGTCTCCGCGACGTCGCCCGTGTCGAGCTCGGGTCCCGCCAGTACGACCAGACCTGCACGCTGGACGGCAAACCGTCCGTCGCCGTTTCGATCTACCAGTTGCCCGGTTCCAATGCGCTCGAAACGGCCAAGGGCGTCTACACCAAGATGGCGGAGCTGAAGTCCCGCTTCCCCGACGGCCTGGATTACGAGATCGTCTACGACACCACGCCGTTCATCCGCGAGTCGGTCAACGAGGTGTTCAAGACCTTGCGCGACGCCGTCATCCTTGTCGGCATCGTTGTCTTGATCTTCCTCCAGGACTGGCGGGCGATGATCTTGCCGATGATCGACGTGCCCGTCTCGCTGATCGGCACGTTCGCGATCATGGCGGCGATGGGCTTCAGCCTCAACAACCTCACGCTGTTCGGGTTGGTGCTGGCGATCGGCATCGTCGTCGATGATGCGATCGTGGTGCTCGAAAACATCGAACGCCTGATCGCCACGGGACTCGATGCGCGCACGGCGACGATCAAGGCGATGGAAGAGATCACGGGGCCGATCCTGGCGATCACGCTGGTACTGACGTCGGTGTTCGTGCCGTGCTGCTTCCTGGGGGGGATCACCGGTCAGTTCTTCCGCCAGTTCGCGGTGACGATCGCGGTGTCGACGATCATCTCGGCGGTGAACGCGATGACGATGACCCCGTCGCGGGCCGTCCTCATCTTCCAGACCGACGAGCATGGCAAGAAGCACAAGCACGAAGCGCTTCCCTGGTGGTTCTTCGCGGTCCTTGGGGGGATGGCCACCTATTGGTTCGGCCCGGACGTGCCGGGCCTCGCCACGCAAGTGGACCGACTGACGAACGGGTGGCCGGACTGGGCCGTGACGACCGCCTACGCCACGCCCGGCGTTGTGCTCGGCGGGTTGCTCGGATTGATCATCATCCGGCCCGTGAACGCGGTGCTCGGCTGGTTCTTCCGCGGCTTCAACCGCGCGTTTGACAGGGTCACGAACCTCTACGGCCGGATCGTCGGGCGGGTCCTGCGCCTGAGCGCAGCGGTGGTCGTGGCGTATGTGGGTCTGCTTGGCCTGACCTATTACGTGTTCGACCGCGCTCCGTCGGGGTTCGTTCCGCAGCAGGACAAGGGGTACCTTCTCCTGAACGTCCAGTTGCCCGACTCGGCCTCCGTCGAGCGCACCGAGCGAGCGATGGCCCGGATCGAAAACATCGCCCGACAGACCCCGGGGGTCGCGCACACCGTGGGTGTGTCGGGGCAGTCGCTGCTCTTGAACGCGAACGCACCGAACCTGGGCTCGCTGTACATCATGCTGGAGCCGTTCGAGAAACGCCGATCGCACAAACTGTCGGCCGACGCCATCGGTGTGGAGTTGACCGAACGGTGTCGAGGAGAGTTGCGCAACGCGATCGTCTCCACCTTCGGCGCCCCGCCAATCGACGGCCTGGGGACGACCGGCGGCTTCAAGATGATCATCGAAGACCGCGGCAACCTCGGCCTCGACGCACTCCAGCGTTATAGCGACCGGATCGTCGACCTTGGCAACGCCACGCCCGAGCTGAAGGGCCTCTTCAACAGCACGCGCGTGAACACGCCGTGGGTCTACCTCGACATCGACCGGACCAAGTGCGTCGCGCTCGGCGTGCCGATCAACGAGTTATTCAGCACCCTTCAGGTTTATCTTGGGTCTTACTATGTGAATAATTACAACGAGTTCGGCCGCACGTGGCAAGTGAACGTCCAGGCCGACCAGAACTTCCGCGACCAGATCCCGACGATTCTCCAGCTCCAGGTGCCGAACGCGCAAGGGCAGATGATCCGGCTGGCGACCCTGATGGAGGTGCGGAACACGAGCGGGCCGGTGATGGTCAAGCGCTACAACATGTATTCGTCCGCCGCGATCACCGGCAACCCCGCGCCCGGGACGAGCTCGGGCCGGGCGATCGCCTTGATGCAGGAAATTGCGCAGCGGGAGCTCCCTCGGTCGATGGCCTTCGACTGGACCGAGCTCGCCTACATGGAGCGCGAGGCGGGCGGGACCGCGATCGGGGTGTTTGGGCTCGCGGTCGTGTTTGTCTTCCTCGTCCTGGCTGCCCAGTACGAGAGCTGGAAGCTTCCCCTGGCGGTGATTCTGGTGGTGCCGATGTGCTTGCTCTGCTCCATCATCGCGATCGAGTGGGTCGGCCTGGACGTGAGCCTGTTCACGCAGATCGGCTTCGTGGTGCTGGTGGGCCTTGCGAGCAAGAATGCGATTCTGATCGTCGAGTTCGCCAAACAGCGCGAGGAGGACGGGATCTCCCGCCGCGAGGCCGTGCTCGAGGGCTGCCGCCTGCGCTTGCGGCCGATCCTGATGACAAGTTTCGCGTTCATCTTCGGCGTCGTGCCGTTGGTCGTTGCCGAAGGCGCCGGCCACGAGATGAGGCGCTCGCTGGGAACGGCCGTCTTCGGCGGCATGCTCGGCGTGACGATCTTCGGTATCTTCCTCACGCCCGTGTTCTACAACGTGATCCAGTGGTTCGGCTCGCACAAAAAGCCGCACCATGTCCCCGGCACCAACGGGACTCCCGCACACGGCAACCCGCTGGCGATGGTGATGCCCGTGGTCGAAAAGCTGGATGAGCATCATGTGATTCAGCGAGACCTGCACTGAGAGCGGTTTTCCCTTGCGTTGCGCACACCCGCACCACCCGACATCGTTTTATGTTTGGCGCCTGCATGTTTTGGGAGGGCGAGGCTCCGTCCGAGCCAGCCTTGTTCGGAGGACGAGTCTTCGAGTCCTCGGAACATCGCGTGTGCTGACGCGGTCCGCCGGGCGGCACGCGATGATCCATCGGCTCGAAGACTCGCCGATAGATCAAGGCTGGCTCGGACGGAGCCTCGCCCTCCCGCTCTGCGCAACGCGACCGTAAACCGCTGTGAGGCTTGCGAAAGCGCGGCCGTGTCGGCGTCCTTCGCCAATCTTGCAGGACGGAACACTTTCGCAAGTCCGGTCGGCGCGGCCTATCGCTGGAGCGCGCGAGGCAGGATAATTGCGCTGCGTTGGCTCGGTTCGCCGTTTGCCTGTCCGGAGCTGGACTGATGAGATGCTCGGCGCTATTGGCCGTGGCGATATGCTTGTTGGCGGGCGCCGCGGATCCCCCGAAGACACAGAGAGACCCGCAGGCGGCGTTTGAACCAAGATCAGCGCCGGGCGCCGGCCAGAAGTTCCTCGAACGCTTTGTGGGCGACTGGGACGTCGCCAAGACGTTCCACCCCCGCTCGGGTGAGCCATCGCGCACGAAAGGCTCCTGCCGCCAGACGATGATCCATGACGGACGGTTCTTGCAGTCGGAGTTCCGGTTCGAACAGGACGGGAAGACGTCGACGGGTCTCGGCCTGATCGGATTTGAACCCGCAACCGGAAAGTTCACGAGCGTTTGGACGGACTCTCGCCAGACGAAGATGTCGCTCCGGCACAGCCGGGATCCCTTCGACGGCGAGAGAATCGTACTCTACAGCGGGTCTCTGGAGACGGACGCAAAGGACGCGCGGCAATCGCGCACGGTGACCGTTCTCGAAGACAAGGGAAACCGGGTCGTCCATCGTCAGTTTGCGATCAGCGCCGATGCCGGTGAACGGCTCATGATGGAGCTGGTCATGACCCGTCGGCCGGTGCCGTCGGCCGAAACGAAGTCCGGCCCCCAGGAATAGATCACGTCGCGAACATCGTCAGGAGATTGTGCATGACGCCGGAATGTCTGAATCATTGCCTCACGTCACAAGAGCGGACGTTCTTCAACGACAACGGCTACCTGATCGTGGAGGAAGCTCTCGATCCGGCGACCACGGCCCGGTTGGTTGCGGCGGTCGATCGGGTCGACGCCCGTGCGCGGACGGACGCGAATCGGAGCAAGCTGCTGTCGATCACGAACATCATTCACGAGGATCCCGTCCTCGTGGACCTGATCGACTGCCCGACCGTGTTCCCCAAGGTCTGGGGTATTCTCGGCTGGAACATCTACCTGTACCACTCGCACATCGACGTGACCCCACCCGCCGACAACGCCGCCCTGACCTGGCGCGTGGCCTGGCACCAAGACAGCATGCGCGTCAACGACGAGATCGAGACGCATCCGCGCCCGAGGCTCTCGCTCAAGGTCGGTTACTACCTGACCGACGTCCGTGAGCCTGACCGCGGCAACACTCTGGTTGTCCCCGGCTCGCATTTGCACGATGAGATCGACTGTCCGGCGGACGGCGTTTCGAACCCCGAAGGGGCCGAGCCCTTGTGTGTGAAGCCCGGGACGGCCGTGATCATCGATCGTCGGATCTGGCACTCGCGGAGTCCAAACCTCTGCGAACAGACGCGCAAGGTCATCTGGTACGGTTACAGCTATCGCTGGCTCCGTCCCAAGGACGAGATGACCGTCGCTCACCTCTACCCCCAGCTCGACCCCATCGGCCGCCAGATCCTGGGGGCAGGGCTGTCGGCGAACGGCACGTACGACCCTGTGGACGGGGACGTTCCACTCCGCGTCTGGTTGCAGGAGCATTGTCCCGAGGAGGCGGAGAGGACACTCCATAAGCGCTCGCAGTCACGACCCCCGGCGATGGTGCGCGGGAAGAACCTGGGGCGGCAGTAAGCGGGATGTTGTGGCCTCGATTTGACGCGAAAACGGAAACGGGTGTTCATGTTTCGATTAGGCGTAGTTGCCATGTGGAAAGCGAACACGATCCACCCGAGCAACCGAGTGAGTAAGATGCAGTCTCACTCAGGGTCATGCACGATAAAGGTTTGACGCGTTGAGTTTCTCGTAGGCTTTGGGCATTCCAGGTAACAATTCCGAGCGGGCGGCTTCCGTTTTTCCCCACGGATCAGGGCAATACCCTAATCGGCATCGGGATTGCGTGTCATTGCCAATCGGCGCGGTCGACGTATGGCAATCTCCGGAAGCACTGAGCGGACTTCGGAGCCCTTTGATCCGCTCGGTGGCTCATCATCGGTCGACCGCGCCGCCGGCCTCTTCTCTGTTCCGGCCCCGCCATGCGAGGGTGTCCCGCCCTTGCATGTCGGGGTTTTTGTTGGCAGAAATTGGCCAGGGGACACACTCGAAGTCATGCATTCGAACTCGAAACGACCACAAAACGGGATCTGACCGCGTTCGGCCACATGTGAATAAGTCGTCGCACGTGGCAACCGCCGTGATGTTTCCGCGATCCGTCGGCCTCTGACGAGCGAAGAGATTTCGGCCACGGATGAAACACGGATGAAACACGGATCAGGAATGCTTCAAATTGAAGTCCGTGTTTCATCCCTGGCCGCGAAAAGTCACGAGTCCGTTCCTCAAATGCCGACCCAATGATTCGGTCTCCGCCCGGGAGCCGGCAACGTTTTCAAGGCACTCGACGCACGGTAAGATGCGACACGAGGGTCAGGTGAAGGTTGTCGAGTTTCGGAGGAGCCATCCCCATGCGAGCTCACCACGACCTCGGCGGCCGGCCGGCCGGTGCGATTGATCGCACCGAGCGAGAGCTGGAACCGTGGGAGAAACGGGTCGACGCGATCTTTCAGTTGCTCGCGGCCCCGGAGCGCAGGATTCTGCGTGTGGACGAGCTGCGGAGAGCGATCGAAGGGCTCGGAGGTGAGGAGTACGACCGGCTGGGTTACTACGAGTGCTGGATCGCGGCCATGGTGAATTTGCTCCTGGAGAAAGGTGTGCTGACGATCGACGAGCTCGGTCGGAAGCTTGACGAGGTGCGGCTCCGCGAGCAGGGTGTGTCATGAACGCGCGTTTCGCGCCGGGGGACCGCGTCGTGGTGCGCCTGGGTGAGTCGCCGGGACATATTCGCACGCCGTACTATATTCGCGGGCTGACCGGAGAGATCGAGAGGGTTTGCGGACCGTACGCGAACCCGGAGGAGTTGGCGTACGGCCGGCCGGGCTTGCCTGCGCAGCCGCTCTATCGCGTTCGGTTTCGCCAGTCAGACGTTTGGGCCGACTATTCGGGCCCGGCCTCCGATCGCGTCGAAATCGAGATCTACGAGCACTGGCTGGAGCCTGCCTGAGCCGCGAACGAGGTTCCCATGCACGACGATCATGACCATGACAGCCCGGCCCATCCGCACTTGAAGCGGCCCGATGTGGAAGATCTGCCGGTCACCGAGTCGCAGCGCCTCGAAACAGCCGTGCGCGAGTTGTTGCTCGAGAAGGGGGTCTTCGATACGGCCGACCTGCGGCGTGTCCTGGAAATGATCGACTCCTGGGTGCCCTCGCACGGCGCCCGCATCGTAGCGCGGGCGTGGGTCGATTCGTCGTACAAGCAACGGCTCCTGAACGATGCACCGGCCGCCGTGCGCGAGCTGGGCATCGATCCGGGACCGACGCAGCTCGTCGTGATCGAAAACACGCCGGAGCGTCATAACCTCGTCGTCTGCACGCTCTGCTCGTGCTACCCGAGGCGGATCCTGGGCCTGCCGCCCGATTGGTACAAGAGCCGGGCCTACCGGTCCCGCGCAGTGCGCGAGCCGCGGGCCGTGCTGGCCGAGTTTGGGACCGAGCTGCCCGAAGGTGTTCCGGTTCACGTCCACGATAGTACGGCAGACCTGCGCTACCTCGTGCTCCCGATGAGGCCCGCGGACACGGAGGGGATGTCGGAGGAGCAACTGGTGGAACTGGTTTCACGCGACAGTATGATCGGCGTGGCGCTTCCGATGAGTCCTGCGGCCTCGGTTGGGGGATAACGCGAGGATCCACGGCGAAGCGTAATTTCAAAACTTACTTGCCTGCCGGCGCCTCCAGGACCGCCTTGATCGCCTCGCGCAGTTGATCACCGAGTTGCGGGCTGCTCCCCACGAACAACCGCGCGATCGTCCCATCGGGCTTGATGACGACCGTCTGGGGGATCGCATTGGCGCTGTATTTTTGGGCCACGACGCCGTCGCGATCGAGGGCGACGGTCATGTGGAATTTGTGCCGTTCCATCATGGCGGTGATGGCCTTGGGCGCTTCTTGCAGGTTGACGGCGATCAGTTTCACGTCTTTCTCGGGGAACTCGTCCGTCACGCGCTTGACCTGGGGCATCGCTTGCAGGCAAGGGCCGCACCAGGTGGCCCAGAAGTCGAGGACGATGAGCTTCCCCCGGTTCTCGTCCAGATGGAACCGCTTGCCATCCAGGAGGTCCAGCTCGAAATCGGGCGCGGGTTTGCCGACGAGCATCGACTCGGTTCCGGGCGAGCCGCCACCGCCGCTGTCGCTCTGGGCCACCTTGGGCTCAACGGCGTTTTGGAGCTTCCATTGCTGATACGCGAGGTGGGACGCAGCCTCTTCGATGGTGTTGCCGAAGAGGATCAGGTTGATCTCGTCCAGCCGGACGTTGCGGGGTCCGAGGACGTCGCTCGTGCCCGAGAGGGTCGAGTCCTCGACGCTCTCGGCGCGGAAGGTGTAGCGTGTGCCGTCCTTGCGGACGGTCTGCACCCGCAAGGGGAGCGCGGGATCGTCCTGCACGGGCTTCGGGGGCTCGGCGGCGGTCGCGAGCTCCTCGGGGTGTAGCCAGATGATCCGCGAGATCCGGTCGCGCGGCAGCTCCTTCGTCTCCAGCCGGACTTCGACCTGGATCACCTTGTCGTCCATCTTCACGATCCGCCCCCGCAGGTAGTCGCCGGACTTTGTGCGGAGCAATTGAGTGGGCGGGTTCTCCTTTTGCATGCGGGGTAACGTCAGCAGCCGGTCACGTTTCGACTTCGACAGCGCCGTCGTGTTGGGTCCCTCGGTCGCGAGCTCCACGGCTTTGATTTGATCGTGGGCGACGAACTTCCCGTCCGCAAAGCGCGACTCGAACCAGACGCCTTTCTCGTCGATCGCCGTGACATCGGCCGGCACGATGTCGCCCGGACGCAGATGGATCGCGGGCTGTGTGATTTCGGGGAGAGTGAAGCGGGTGACGGGCGCGATCCTTTGCATGACCACTGGGTTGTTGTTGATGAAGACTCGCTGGACGACGGCCGGTTGCCGGCGCGCAACGGGAGCCGGTGTCGGGGCTGGCTGTCGATACGTCACTCGGCCGGAGACCCCAAGCCGAAGCGCGGCGGCGGTCGTGCTGCCCTGGGGTTCCCAGGTCAAACAACTGGTTCCGGCTTCACCCTTCCCATCGACCAGACCCCCGGGCAGACGGACCCCTTCGAGCTCGAGCGTAGCCACCCGCTCCTCCTTGGTCGAGGATGTCGCTGCTTTCTCCTTCGTCGCGGTACGCTCGCGTCCAGAAGTGGTGGCGTTAGGCTGGGGTTTCGGGTCGTCGGGTGGAGCGCGATGAAGGACCATGAGCGACCGCAAACCAGCCACTGGCAACTTCAGCGCCTCCCTGGACGCCGGGTGCGACAACGACAAAATGCCGTCGCTGACTTTGACCAGCTCGCCGCTCAGGGTGGTGCGGTCCTGGTAAAGAGTGCGGAACGGCCGGGGCTCGACGGGCGTTCGCTTTGAGAGGACCACACTGGTGACTTGATCCGCGGCGATCCGCGATTCGCCTTTTGTATCGCGGACCACGAACTCCTTGGAGGGTGCGTGATACGCCGTGATCTCTCCGGAGCCGATCGTACCATCCCCGCGCTGAAAGTACGGCTGATCGCCGCGGATCTCCTGGGGCGGAGTACCGGTCCATCGGCTGATGATCAGCGACTCCAGGCGCACGTCTCCCTGGACGTTGGTCAAGGAGAGGGTTGCGTTCTCGGCAGCGACCGCGTGAGGCACTTTCAGATCGGCCGACCTGGCGCCGGTGGGAGTCATGACGAGGAATCGCCCGGCCTCTTGATCCAGGTAGATCCGCAGATGAAGCTTGCCGGCGCCCGCGTCGGTCTCGCCGACGGGGGCCAGATCCGCGTGTTCGTCCTGCTCCCAGAGCGCAGCGATCGAGCGGTCCCAAACCTCAATCTTGTAGAGAGTCTCGGCCGGCTTATTCGGCTCGCGGGCGCCGATGGCGAGTCGGAACTTCGGTTGATGTTTCCACGAGAGCTCCAGCTCGATGATCGACCGGACCGGGACGATGAAACCACCCTGTACCGAGGCCTCCGGTTGGTCGGACACCAGGTGCCCCGCTTCCTCGCGCCAGCCGTCCTTGGGCGTCGGCTCATTCCAGCCGTTGAGGCCGATGGGCCCCTGGTAGATCAGCTCGGTGCTTTCCTTGGCGCGAAAAAATCGATGGACGTGGTCACGCCGAAGCTGCATGCGTCCCAGGCGCGGAACGTCGAGCGTGATGTCCTGTTCATTCAGCTCGACCAGCGTGCCGAAGATCACATCGTTGCCCGTCACCTCGAAGCACCAGTCGGCGCTCGATTGGGGCGATTCGCCGGGGATCGGAAACTGGACGTTATTGATTTCACTCGTGCGGAATTCGAACGGTTTCACAAACGAGGCCCCTTGCCAGCGCAGGAGGCCGGGCTGCGGCGAGTCGCGGAGCGCGCCGGACACGAAGCCGCCGTTGGTGAGGTGCAGGACGGCGCTCGGGGCCTCTTCGGCTCGAACAGTGGTGCAAGCCAACCAGGCCATCAGGGCGACGGCGAGTCTCAATCGTGGTTGATGCATAGAGGCTCGGCTCCGTGCTAGCGTTCGTAGATCGGCAAGAAGCGATAATTCAGGGCAATGGCCAGCAGCGACATCGACGTGCCGAACGAGTCGCCGAACTGGCCAGGGAAACTACCGTTCGACTTCTGGGACGTTTTCAGTTGGCGGATCAGCAGCTTGTTCCACTTCTCCCAGGCCTCGACATCGCCCTGGAACAGGGCCTGGGCCTGGTAGTAGCGAGTGTACTCGAGATAACCCGAGGCCGGCTGTTCGAGCCGTTCCTTGAGATGACCGATGGTTGCCTTGTACTCCGACAGGTCCTTGCGCCGCGCGATGGCGTAGACGAGCGTCCCGATCGAGATGCGTGCGAGTGACTCATCGAAGCCGCCCATTCCGCCCGCGTAGGCGACCTGCCCGGTTTTCGAGGTCATTTGGCGGTAATACGCGATCGCCTTGTCGATCGCCGCGTCCGGCACCTCGATGCCGGCGTTGCGGGCCGCGAGCAGGCCCACCAGCACGGAGCCGCTGACGGATGTGTCGGCGTCGCTGGAGTCGGGCGAATACCGCCAGGCACCGAAGGGGTTCTTGGCCTGCGAGGTCACCGCCCCTCGCACGGCCAATTCCAATGCCTGCCCGATGGAGCGAGGCCCCTTGGAATCGGGCCAGAGGTTGCGTTCGTCGACGGCGCCATAAGCCTCAGCCAGCGAGAGCATCGCGAAGCCATGATGATACATGCTGTTGCCGATGATCCCCGTGTCGGCTTGCTGGGTGTTGATGATGCTGCGCAGGGCGCGGCGGACGTTGTTGCTGTAGAGTCCGAAGTTGGGGTCCTCTCCCGACGCGAGGAAGGCCATCAACGCCAGGCCGGTGCAGCCGGGCCCTTGCTGACCTCCGGTCCATTCGCCGCTATCGGTCTGCGAGGTGGCGAGAAACTGGAGTCCTCGATCGTACATCTCGCGCACGTCGCGGGGGACGACTTCACCGTGCCGCTCGACGGGCAGTTGGGCGCGGGCCACGCTGGGAAGAACGAGGATGGCCGCGATCAGCAGCGCCGCGACCCCGCCCAACCGTCCGCCCCCGACGTGCAAACATAAAACTCCCCCCCTTGGGAAGGGGGGGTTGGGGGGGTGGGGAGTCAGCGATCGTATTCGGCTGGTGCTGTGTCCATCAACCGCTGAGCGCGGGAGAACGATTCGTGGCTCAATTGGACACAGCGAACGTCTCATCCCCACCCCCCCAACCCCCCCTTCCCAAGGGGGGGAGTTTTGAGGTTCTCCCCACTTGCGAAGGGTGGGGGACGATGCGCCACCGGCTGCAATCCGAACGTGAATCGCTCTCGTTGTCATGTTGCGGGACCAGAGGAGCCGTGCGATGGAAACCAGTTATTGATGTCAGATCACCGTGCCGTAGCGATCGCCGTCAGGGGAAAGTGATTCGGCCCGCTTTGATGGGAGGCACTTTGGCCCCGCTGGGCGGTGCCGGGACCGGCTGGTATCCGGGTGCTGCGGGCTCGAGAAGATCGTTGGCGAGGATGAACTTCTCGTAGACCCTGGACTGATCGAAACGGCGCTTCAGCAAACCCCATTGCGTCTCATCGAGGCCGACGGAGCCCTTGAATTTGTCTTCGGGAAGGCGCGACGCCTGGAACATCACGACGTGAAAGTCGTACGGGCCGAACGTCTTGGGGGGAAGGGTTTCCGTCAGGAGCAGCTTCAACAACTGCTCGCGCTGATCGTTGCTGAACCCGACCGCCTGGTCCAACTGAGCGACCGTCAACTCGACCTTCGCCTTGTAGCGGAACCGTTTCTTCTCGAGCTCGGCCTTCGCGAAGCGGGCGACCTGGTCCGGAGTGAGGATCGTCTTGACGGTCCTGGCAAACAAGGTGTTCCTGACGAACGGGTCGCTGACGAACGACGTCTGGAGGGGGCGGATCTCCTGAAGGATCTCGTTGATCTTGTTCTGGTCCTGCGGAACGTTGAGGTACTTCCGTTTCTTCGCTTCGACCTGATCAAAGAACCGCGCAATGTCGCCCTTGCCCGCGAGCTGCAACTTCGTCTTCTGGTCGGGCGTGATTTCGCAGGTGCGCTCGAGCTCTTCGACCTTCAAGGCGAGGAACGACTCGAGCTTATCGCGCACGGACTCCGCGCTCCGGTTGTTGCCAAACGCCCATCCATTGAACGTGGCTTCGTTCAAGTAAAACGTCGGTCCCTGGACGGGCGCACCGTCGCCCTCCTCTTCGTCCTCCTCGACGACCGCTGGCGCTGGCCTCGCCTGCATTTTCAACTGAATCTGGGCTTGGGCCTGGACGGTCGTGACAGGAGCGATCACCGTGAGCAGGAGGGCAGTGGGCAGAAGGCTGCGTGTAAGGGACAGGTTCATGGCGGTCGTTCCCGATTGTGGTTGCCGTGCTGGTGTCGTCTCGTTCGGCTAGTTGATCTCTTCCCGCTGGCTTGCGGCTCTCCGGGCCCACGTCAGTGCATCATCTTCGGGCGGTTGGTCGACGACCGCATCGTCGAGCGGAACCCCGTAGAGAATCGACCTGCGTGCCCCGGCGGAGGCCTGCCAGCTCTTCTCTTGTGCGGCGTTCAGATAAGGCACAATGAATCGATCCGCGATCGGAGGGAAGTCATCATTGGCATCGGGAGTCAGCTCGAGACTCGGGCTCCAGTAGTCGTTCCAGTGCTCGCTCAGCGATTCACCGATCTGGAGACGCTGCTCCTCCGACAGCGCAAGGTCCTGATCCAGATCCGCGACGAGGTTCCGGATCGCCGCTTGCCGGAAGCTTGCATTCCTGCCCTGGACCTCGGTCCGATAGCGCGCGACGCCTTCTGCGGTGAGGAACGTCTGCAATACCCGCATAAAGCGATACTGGAGACGGCCCCGAATCTCCTGGGGTCTGAGCAAGGCTTGCCCGCGCGAGTCGAGGCTTCGGTTCGCGAACTCGGTGGCGGCTTCGCGGATGGTGGTTTCTCCCTCTTGCGCGACTTGATGTTGCTGCTCCTTCGTCAATGCACAGACACACCGAACGAAGTGATATTCGCCGTGAAAAATCGGGCGGGTATGGCGCAACGACTGAAGAACGAGACGCTCCCTCTCTTTCTGATTGACGACCATCGCATTGAGCACATGCCTCACAGCCGGATCGTTGGGTCGTCTCCCACCGATGCCCAACCGCCGAGCCGCATCGGCGTGCTTCGGATTCGTAGTGTTCGAATCGACCGGCGGCTTCGGCGGATCGGCGCCTTGCTCTGCTTGGGCTCGCGTTGCCGAGCACAATGCAAATGCCAATGCGAACGCAGCCGCGAAGTTGGTGGCGGTCAGAAGAAAGCCCGGGTCGTTTTTGGATTGATCGTGCATAAGCAACCGTTTGGATGTCTCGGACGGCTATGGAATGGTCTCAGCCGGGGTTTCGGTTTTTCGGGCCTCGGTCAGTTCTTCGTCTTCGAGCGGGTCCTCCTCCATCAAACCCCTCGTGGAGACGCCGAATTGGACGGTCCGGCGCGTGTTGGCCGAGGCGTCCCAGATCTGTCTTTGCTTGGGGGTGAGGAATCTTACGACGTAGGAATCCGGGATCGGCGGAAAGTAAGCGTTCAGGTTCAGAACCGTCTCAAAGGATGAGCACCAGGCCTCATCCCAATGCGCCGCGAGCGACTCGCTAATTTTCTCGCGCTGTTCGTCTGCGAGGGCAAGGTCCTCGTCCAGTTTTACGACCAGGTTATCGAGCGCGGCCCGGCGGAAGTACGCGTTCCGCCTGGTAAGCTCCGCTTGGTACCGATCGGCTTGCTCGACGGAGACGTGCGACTTCAACGACTTGACGAGGCACGCCTGGAGGCGGTTGCGAGATTCCTGGGGGTGACGTATGACGATAACGCCCGCCTGCGATCCTCCGGACTGTGCCTCCGCACATTCGAGCGCGAGCTCCTGCAAGAGTCGCTCCCCATCGCGCGCGATTTGGATCCGCTGCTCCTTCGTCAACGTGCAAAGATTCCGCACGAAATGGTATTCCACCCGTAAGACGGGACGTAATTGGAGGGTCCAACGTTTGAAGAGAGCGTCGAACTGCTGCTGTCGTGTAGTGGCTTGAACCGCCGGAACCACTTGAGCGGCAGGAAATGGCACCGCCAATCTCAGAGCTTCGAGTCTTGCTCGCTCGATACGCAGCTTCCGGACTTCGCCTTGAATCGGCGCAGTTTGCGCGTTCGACTTCAGTCTCTCGATCAGGGCTGCCTTTTTCTTCGCGAACCGGCTGGCCTCGTCGCGAACCAGGTCGAGGGGATCGGTCCTGGCGTTCGCGTTCGTCGGAGCAGCTCCTTTCGCCGGTACCTCGGATTTCACGAGCTGGCCGAGCGCCGGAACCCCCGCGGAGAAGGTTCCCGAGGCTGCAATGACCGCCGAAGCGCCAATCAGCGTAGCGTGCAGTCGTGAGTTGAGTGTGTGTGGCATGGCGATTACTCCGTTCGAGGCGAAGTGCGCCGGGGTTCTGAGGGAGCGTTCGAGGACTCACCCGCCGCTTCGGCTTTCCGCGCTTCGACGAGCTCTTCGTCTTCGAGGGGGTCGTCGGGCATCTGGCCGGGGAGAGCCGTGGCGTACTGGACGGTCCGACGCGTTGTGGCCGAAGCGGTCCAGTTCTTTCGCTGCAACTCGTTCAGGTACGGGACGACGCAGTCGTCGGGAATCCGAGGAAAGTATTGATCGAGGTGCAGTACATTCTCCAGCATGGGACACCACGACTCGTCCCATTTTGCGGCCAGGGACTCGCTGATCTTGGTGTACTGTCGCTCGGACAGGTTCATGTCCTGGTCCATCTT
>DAIDJG010000182.1 GCA_027451445.1 Singulisphaera sp. | reverse complement strand
CCACTTCAGCTCGTTCAACAACAAGGCGTACCTCAGCAGCGTGCGCGAGACGCGCAAGGTCTCGCTGGAGCGCGACGGCAACACGCAAGGCGCACGCTGGTGTGCGGGGTGTCACGATCCCGTGCCGTTCTTTTCGGGTGAATTCGACGACCCGAAGTATGACGACGTGAAGAACCCAACGAGCCAGGCCGGCATCACGTGCACGGTCTGCCACTCAATCACCAACGTCAATAGCACGCGCGGCAACGCCGATTACACGATCAAGGAGCCGGAGCACTATCCCTTCGCCTACAGCAAAGATCCGTTGCTCCAGTGGATCAACAACACGCTGGTGAAGGCGAAGCCCGAGATGCACAAAAAGACGTTCTTGAAGCCGGTGATCAAGAGCGCGGAGTTCTGTTCGACGTGCCATAAGGTGAGCATCCCGTACGCGCTGAACCACTACAAAGACTTCCTCCGCGGGCAGAACCATTACGACACGTTCCTGCTCTCAGGAGTCTCGGGCCATGGCGCACGGAGCTTCTACTATCCGGAGGTCGCCAAGGGGAGTTGCACGGACTGCCACATGAACCTCGTGGCTTCCAACGATTTCGGTGCCCGCGACTTTGACGGTCAGGGCGGCCGCGAGATCCACAATCACTTCTTCCCGGCCGCGAACACGGGCCTGGCGTCCATCCTGGGTGCGACGTCGGCCGAGGAGACGCACGCGAAGTATCTCAAGGACAAGAAGGTGCGCGTCGACATCTTCGCCCTGCGCGAAGGGGGTGGTGTCGACGGTGCGTTCGTCGGTCCGTTGCGGCCGCAGGTCCCGCCCGTAAAGGCGGGGCAGCCGTATCTGGTGGAAGTGGTCGTGCGTACGCTCGGCCTCGGGCATCCGTTCAGCCAGGGCACCGTCGACTCGAACGAGATCTGGGTCGAGTTGGTCGCGCGAGCGGGCGATCGCGTCATCGGGCGCTCGGGTGGAATCGGGCCTGACGGGACCGTCGACCCGTATTCGCACTTCATCAACGTCTACATGCTCGACCGCGACGGGAAACGGATCGACCGCCGGAACCCGCAAGATATCTTTGTGCCGCTCTACAACAAACAGATCCCGCCGGGCGCGGGGCAGGTCGTGCATTTTGGACTCGACGTGCCGGCGAAGCTCGACGTGCCGATCACGCTGGAAGCGAAGGTCAACTATCGGAAGTTCGACCGGAAGTACCTCGACTACATCTACGGCAAAGGGGAAGGGCCGAAACTCCCCGTCGTGGTCATGGCGACGGATTCGGTCAAACTGGCGATCGAGGGTGGTCCGAAGGCTGACAATCCCGACTCGCCGATCAAGCCCGAATGGCAGCGCTGGAATGATTACGGGATTGGGCTCTTCCTGGAAGGGGCCGACAAGGGAGGTCAAAAGGGCGAGTTGAAGCAGGCGGAGCCGGTGTTCCAGAAAGTCGCCGAGCTTGGCCGGGCGGACGGCTGGGTCAACCTCGCACGCGTCTACCTACGGGAGGGCCGGATTCCGGACGCACAGGCGGCGCTCGAGAAGGCCGCGGCCCACAAGGAGCCCGCCGCCCCCTGGGTAATCAACTGGTTCACCGGGCAGATCAACGATCGGAATGGATTGATCGACGAGGCGATCGCGAGCTACCAGGCCGTACTGAGTACCAAGATCCCAGCGCGTGGGTTTGACTTCAGTCTCGACTACGAGGTCATCAACGCTCTGGGGGCTGCCTACTATGCCCGGGCGAGGGTCGAGCCCTTGCGCAGCCCCGAACGGGCCGACTTCTTGAAGAAGGCGATTGCGACGTACCGCCGCACTCTGGCAATCGACAGCGAGAACGTCGCGGCCCACTACGGGCTAGGGTTGAGCTACTCCGAGTTGGCCTTGAGCGAGGAGCCGGGGGCCTCCGCTGAACCGACGACGGGAGCAAGTAAGGAAGGCGCCATCACATCGGCGATGATCGACGCATCGCTCGAGCGCGTGGTGGATGCCAAGGCTGGACAAGCCGAGCGAGTGCAGAGCGCGGTCGCCCTCGGTCAGCTCCTGAAAAACTATCTCGATCGTCCTCGCCCCGAATACGAATCGCGTCTTGAACCACTTTTCGACGTCGTGTCGCAGCTCGGGTCCGTCTGGGAAGAGAGCAAGGATCGTCCGGACGCCAAGGTCATCGTGGCGGCGATCCAGCCGCCGTTGTCCGTGGCGCACAAAGCGCTCCACCGCCTGCTCAAGCCCGACGAATCGGCCGAAGGCCGCGCTATCGCCAACGCCCGCAGGGACAACCCAGCGGCGGACCAGAATGCCCAATCGATTGTCATTCATTCGCTCCATCGTGCCGGGGCCCCGGGCGTGGATGTCGCAACACGAGCCGAGGCCCGTCCTACCACTGAGCAGAAGGAGAGCGAGTAACATGTCGTTTGGAAATAGAGGCCGGATGCCCCGATCCCACTTCTGGAAAGGCCTGTCGGCCGCATCGCTTGCCGTGATTGCGATGAGTCACGCGGGTTGTGCGCCGAACACCGAGCAGCCGGTGATCGCGAAGCCTGTCGCGCCCGCGAAGCCCGAGGTTGCAAAACCCGAGACACTGCCGACTGTCAAGTTCGTCGACGTCACCGAATCGTCAGGCTTGAAGTTTGTCCATACCAGCGGCGCAGCCGGCGAGAAGCTCCTCCCGGAAACGATGGGGTCCGGCGTCGCATTTCTCGACTACGACAATGACGGCGATCAGGACCTCTTCCTCGTCAACTCCACGCACTGGCCGGAGGCGAAGTCCGAGAAGGCGCCAACCCAGTGTCTCTACCGGAATGACGGCAAAGGACATTTCGAGAACGTCACGAAAGACGCGGGGCTCGACCACACGTATTTCGGCATGGGCGTCGCGGTCGGCGACTATGATAACGACGGGAACGTCGACCTCTACGTCACCGCGCTCGGTGGCGGACACCTTTATCGAAACGACGGCAAGGGTCACTTCGAAGACGTCACACAGGCGGCCAATGCTCGCGCTTCCGACGGCTGGCTCACGAGCGCGGCGTTTTTCGACATGGAGAACGACGGCGATCTCGACCTGTTCGTGTGCTGCTACGTCATGTGGACCCCTGAGTTTGATCGCTCGCAGTCCTTCCAGCTTCGTGGGACGGGCAAGGGCCGTGCATACGGTCCGCCGTCCGCGTTTCGGGGAACCCTTTGTAGTCTGCTTCGGAATGATGGCGGCCGGTTCGTCGACGTGAGCGAGCGTTCCGGAATCCAGGTCCGCTCAGCCGAGTTGAAGGACCCGCTGGGCAAGGCACTCGGCGTCGCTCCGTACGACGTCGACGGCGATGGCCTGGTGGACCTGGCCGTCGCGAACGACACCGTGCAAAACTTTCTATTCCACAATCTCGGGGACGGTAAGTTTGAAGAAGTTGCAATCGTCTCGGGCACAGCGTTCGATGCGTCCGGTTCTCCAAGAGGCGGGATGGGCATCGATTGGGCCGACTTCAAGAACGATGGCAGCCTGGGGTTGGCCGTCGGCAACTTCGCCAACGAGATGGTCGCCCTCTATGTGAGCGACCGTCCCAAGGAGCTACTGTTCTCGGACCTCGCCAGCTCGTATGGATTGGGAGCGCCGACGCAGCCTCCGCTCAAATTCGGCCTCTTCTTCTTTGACTACGACCTCGATGGACGGCTTGACCTGCTCTCGGCCAACGGACACCTGGAAAATGATATTGCCCTGGTGCAGGCGACCCAGACCTATGAACAGTCGGCCCAACTCTTCTGGAATACCGGACGCCGGGGCCGTGCCCTGTTCGCGCTCGTCGGCGCGGAAAATGCAGGTCCCGACCTCTTCAAGCGCGTTGTCGGGCGTGGGAGCGCTTATGCGGACGTCGACGGTGATGGCGATCTTGATGTCGTTCTCACCGTCAACGGAGGCGCCGCGCGCCTTTTCCGGAACGATGGAGGTAACAAAAATCACTGGCTCCGCCTGAACCTGAGCGGGACCAAATCGAATCGGAGCGCCATTGGTGCCAAGGTTGAGGTCAAAGCTGGCGACCAAACGTATCGCCGGCAACTCTTCCCGGCAAAGAGCTATCTGTCGTCGACGGAGCTTCCGCTCACGTTTGGACTCGGACAGGCGCAAAGAATCGAACAGGTCACGATCACCTGGCCGTCTCAGCAGAAATCGGAACTAACAGATGTGCAGGTGGACCAGGTCCAGCGAGTCGTGGAAGGCGAGAGCGCCCGTTGACGATCGGAACAACCTTTCACTGAGTGGATGTTTGCGTCGTTCGCTTCATAGGTCGCTCTTGAGACTTTCCTGAGTGTGTTATAATTCCAGTCGACAGGGGGGCCGAGCGGAGGCTTGTCCCCCTTCCGGACCGACGAAGGCGGTTTTGTGTCGAGCTTGGCCTGACCGCAGTCGCGCCCGCCTAATACTGATTAACTCCATGGCAAGGCAACGAGGGAGCGGTGCGGACGGACAGCGATCGCCTCGGGACGGTTTGGGTTTCCGGTTTCGGACGTCGGTAGGATCTGCGCTCTGGTGCGCGGTCGTTGCCCCGTTTGACCGGGATACCTGGAAAACTTCTCTGATGCATCGCGATCCTCCGAATAGCGCTCCAGAGCGGGAGGATCGTCGGTGATGCGACTCGCACAATGGGGCCGGGTGCCCT
>DAIDJG010000181.1 GCA_027451445.1 Singulisphaera sp. | reverse complement strand
CGCCGATCCAGCCGGCCGAGGATCCGTCGGATGGGTCGAGGCAACGTGTTAGGTGCCGAGATCGAGCCTGCCGGGAGCGTGGCCTGTGTCATCGCCGAATCTCCTCAACGTCCGTTTACGACGGTCGATGCGCGAGGAGCCAGCGCACGGGTTTTCCAGGCGGCCCCGTCCCACCGCTTAAGGGTACGGCACCCTATGGCTGGGGGCAACCGGATTTCGATGAATGATCGCACGATTGCTGGAGTGCGGAAGGCGACCACGCGCCATTCCGCCTCGGATTGTGAAACGCCTACGTGAGCTCAGCGATCGATTTGAATCGCGCAGTTCTACCCGTTGGAGGCCGGGAGTGGTTTTGCGGGCGCCAGGTTCTCTTGATTGGCGGCGATGAATTTTGCAGTCAGCGAGTTGGGAACCCAGACTGCGACGGTCTTTCCGCCCCAGCCGTCGGTGTCTTTCAGGCCGACGGAGATATAGTAGCGCCGGCCTCGGGCGTAGGTCTTCGAGGCCTTGGCCTGAAGTTCGGTCGTGAACGAGAAGACGAAATTGTTGTCTGTGGTATGAATGGGTGTGACAGGTCCTTGAGGCTCAATCTGCGCAAATTCGTCAGTGACCTGGAAGTTTCCTTGCTTTGGGCCGGGCATGTCTTCGAAGATCGCTTTCCTGCCGTTGAAGTGGTATTCGATCGCCTTGCCGGTCACCTGGACCTCCACGAACCGGCCGTTCGGGGGATAGATGAATTCCGGCTGCGCATGGAGCGCGGTGATGACGAACGTTTGCAACGTCCGCGACTCGAGCGCAGCGACCTCGGCTTTGAGGGGACGCGTGGAGGGTCGCGGCGAAGTGCGAGCCCCAGCCCAGAGGCGCGACAGAAAGCGGATCATCAGAACCATCCTTGTTCGGTCCGCCCGGCGCAAGTATGCACGGAAGTGATGGGCGAAAGGAACGGCGCAAAGACGCACGCCGCTGAGGCAGAGTTTTCCCTCGTTTCGGCTTTTTTGTAAAGAGCATTCTTCGGATCGGATCGCCTGGCGTCGATCAGGTGACGATCTCGCGGATCACGTGCCCATGCACGTCCGTCAGCCTTCGATCGATCCCGTTGTGGCGGAATGTCAACCGCTCATGGTCGATCCCGAGCAGCGAAAGGACCGTGGCGTGGAGGTCGTAGCCGTACGTCGGGTTCACCTCGGCCTTGTAGGACCAAGCATCACTGGCGCCGTGGGTAACGCCTCCTTTGATTCCGCCACCAGCCAGCCAGGAGGTGAACGTGAACGGGTTGTGGTCGCGTCCTTTGCCCCCCTGGCTGCAAGGCATCCGGCCAAACTCGGTGGTCCAAATCACGATCGTGTCGTCGAGTAGTCCGCGCGCTTTCAGGTCCTTGATCAATGCGGTGGCGGGCCGGTCCATGCTGCGGCCCATCTCGCCGTGGTCGCGGGCGATGTCCTCGTGAGAGTCCCAGTTTCGGCGCGGGAAGCCGTTGTCGGCTCCGCTCCAGACCTGCACGAAACGGACCCCGCGTTCGAGGAGGCGGCGCGCAATGAGGCAGTTTCGCCCAAAGTCTTCGGTGATTGGCTCGTCGAGCCCGTACAGGGTCTTCGTCGCCGCAGACTCGCCCTTCAAGTCGAGGACTTCGGGGGCGCTGAGCTGTAAGCGGGCGGCGAGTTCGTACGAAGCGATGCGGGCGTCGAGTCGCGTGTCCCCCTCACGAGTCGCGCGGTGGTCGCGATTGAGCTGGTTCAGAAGCGCGAGGCCGTCGCGCTGGCTCTCCTGGGTCAGTGAAGGATCGTCGGGCGGAAAGAGGTCGAAGATCGGATTCTTCGCCCCCGGTCGCACCATCGTCCCCTGAAACGCCGCGGGCAAGAACCCCGCACTCCAGTTCCCGGGCCCGTTGGGCGCGAACCCTCGAGAATCGGGAAGGACCACGAATGAGGGAAGGTCCTGATTCAGCGACCCAAGCCCGTACGAGACCCACGACCCCATGCTGGGAAATCCGGGCAGCACGAACCCCGTGCTCTGGAGAAACGTCGCCGGCCCGTGCACGTTCGACTTGGAGATCATGGCGGGCAGGAACGCCATCTCGTCGACGCACGAGGCCAATTGCGGCACCAGGTCGCTCATCCATTTGCCGCAATCGCCATACTGCTTCCAGCCCCAGGGGCTCTTCATGACCGCCCCTGGCACGCTCTGAAACAACTCAACCTTGCCGCCCGGGTCAAATGGCTGGCCGTGCTTCTCGATCAGAAGTGGTTTGTAGTCGAACGTATCGCACTGGCTGGCCGCTCCGGACATGAAGAGTTGGACAACACGCTTGGCCTTGGCGCGGTGGTGTACGCCGCCGTTCAACTCGGCGCGTGGTGCGGATTGTTCGTTGGCAAGGAGGCCCTCAGAGCCGAGAAGGTGCGCCAGAGCAATCCCGCCGAGGCCGCCACCGAGTTGCCAAAGGAATGTGCGGCGGTCAAGCAATGAACGAAACATGATAAATTCCCACACGTCACCAGTACAAATTCGCTAGGTCGTCATTCCGGCACATCATCCGATCACGTCAGTCAATGAACAGAAACTCATTTGCGTTGAAGAGGAGGCGGCATGCATTCGGGAGACCGTGCTGCCGAGAGTATGTGGCAAATGCGGCAAGCTCGTCGAGACGAGGCGCCCGCCCGAGCACCAGCTTGAATGCCGCGTTGATCTGTTTCTGAGGATCGTCGAACTCTCGCTCCAATCGCGTCGCAAACTCCTTCGATTGTTTCACGACGAACAGGTCATTGAGCATTGCCAGCGCCTGGAGCGCAGTGATCGTCGTGTTGCGGACCGGGACGTTGGCGTTGGGATCCGCCGAGTCCATGCAGTCGAGGAACGGGTTGGGCACGCTCCGTACGGTGAAACGATAGACCGTCCGCCGCCGGACGCCCGGCAAGTCGAGCACTTCGGATGCAGTGTAGTCGTAAATGGGCGAGTGATCGTCCTTGAATCGGAAGAGAGCGAAGCCAGGGCCGCCCATAGTCAGGTCGAGGGCCCCGCTCGCGGCGAGAACACTGTCGCGCACCTCTTCCGCATCGAGTCGCTGGCGGTTCATGCGCCAGAGGAGCCGGTTGTCGGCGTCGACCTTCGCATGGGAGGAGTTGTCAGCCGACGCCTGACGGTAGACCGAGCTCGTGACCAGGAGTCGATCGAGCGCTTTGAATGACTGGCCGCCATCCCGGAATTCGACGGCCAGCCAGTCGAGGAGGCTGGGGTGAGACGGAAGCGATCCATTGCGACCGAAGTCGTTGGGCGTGTCAACCAGGCCTCGTCCGAAATGATAATGCCATGCGCGGTTGACGATCGAACGCCACGTTAGAGGATTGCTGCTGTTGGCAATCCAATCGGCAAGGGCGGCACGGCGACTTCCTTCGTCCGAAGGGTTCGAGAGCTGAAATTCGAAGTCCAGTCCGGCGATGCACGATAACGCGCCTGGCCGAGCCTCATCGCCGGGCTGCTCGACATCACCGCGGCGCAAAACGTGGATGGGCCGTGGAGGATGTGGCTGAGCGGCATAAACGAGTTCCGTGGGCGGAGTGGCCTGGACCTGGGCTTCGAGAGCTGCGAGCTCGGCTGCGGCTGTTTCGCGTTCGGCGCGGAGAGTGGGATCGATCAGAGCATCAAGCGAGCGCGCACGTTCGCGCTCAATGCGGTGGATCTCGAAACGAAGGTTGTTCCGCAAGCCCTCCGCAACGTCGTCGGTCGCCGGACGCATGTGACGGCTATCGAAGCCGTCGACCAGGTTGCGCTTGCTCCAGCGGCCGGCTTCGATGGAGTCGAGGGCCTGTACCGGCTGGTTTCGGGCCACGTTTGTGCCGTCGGAGATGACCTCGAGCTCACCAAGGGCAAAGACGTAGTCTTCGAGTCGCTTCCAAAGCCGCGAGGCGGATACACGGACGAAACGCGCAGTCGGCCGAGGCGGGCGAACCACGAACGGTTCGTCCTCGACGTCAGGCACGTCGGGCCGCGATTCCTGGGCGATGATTTGAGACTTGGCGAAGGTCGGCTCATCGGCGAGCTCGACCCGAAAGGCGGTGGGAAAACCGAAGCCAGGCGCGTCGCGGAAGTCGGTCGGACGCGCGGGGACAAGCCGGACCTCGTCGATCGGTAGCGAACGGCCCAGGTCCACCTGGACCCAGGCGTTGGCCTCGGGCTTGGGATGAATGTGCGAGTGATAACCATTCGTGGGGCTGGCGCTGCCTGGGGCAGGATGCGGCGTGTCCGCAAGCTGCTGGCGGAGTCCCTTGAGTGTCTGATCGAGCTGCAGAACCTCGGGGCTGGAAAGCGCGGCAATCTTGCGTTCGATCGCCAGGAGACGTGACGCGGCCTGATCCCGCTTTCCCACGATGGCCGCCCTGCGGGCGACGGCGTCAGGGCTGGGGCGGGGACGGTCACCGCGATCGACGCCCGCGAAGACGGCTTGCAGGCGGTAGTAGTCTTTCTGAGGGATCGGGTCAAACTTGTGGTCGTGACAACGGGCACAGTGGACGGTCAGGCTCTGGAAAGTGGACATTGCGTTCGCGAGCATGTCGTCGCGGTCGTTGAGCCGGGCCTTGAGCTTGTCGACCGTTCCCTCCCGGAGCTCCACATGCCCGACGAAATCCCAAGGGCCCGCGGCGATGAAGCCGGTGGCGATGATGCCGTTCGGATCGCCCGGGAAGAAGACGTCGCCCGCGAGCTGCTCGCGGATGAAGCGAGCGTAGGGGACGTCGTTATTGAAACAGCGAATGACGTAATCGCGGTAGGGCCAGGCGTGGTCTCGGCGTTTGTCCTTGTCGTAGCCGTGGGTGTCGCCGTAATGGACCACATCCAGCCAGTGGCGACCCCAGCGCTCGCCATAGCGCGGAGAGGAGAGGAGGCGGTCGACGAGTTGCTCGTAGGCGTCAGGTCGGGTGTCCTTGAGAAAGGCCTCGATCTCGTCGGGAGTCGGCGGCAGACCGTGGAGGTCGTAAGTCAGTCGCCGAATCAGGGTGCGTCGGTCGGCTTCGGGACCTGGGGTGAGCCCCTTCTGTTCAAGGGTACTGAGGACGAAAGCGTCGACAGGCGAACGTATCCAGCCCAGATTCTTGACGCGCGGAACCGCCGGTCGTGACAAAGGGCGAAACGCCCACCAGACCTCACCCTCGAAACGCCGGTCTTTCAGCGCCAGCCCGTCTGGCCAGGGCGCACCTGCGGCGATCCAACGACGGAGCGACTCGATTTCGTGTTGTGAGAGCGGCGGGGCTTTTTGCGGCATCTCCGGCTTGTCGCCGCTCACCATGTCTATCAAGAGGCTTTCGTCAGGATTCCCCGGCACAATTGCGGGACCCCCGTCTCCGCCCTTGAGCATCGTCTTGGCGGTGCTTAGAGCGAGGTTTCCTTTGCGCGTCGTTTCGCCGTGGCAGTAGACGCAGCGCTTCTCCAGGATCGGCGCGACCTCCTTGGTGAAGGAGCCATCGTCTGCGGCGCGCGCGATTCCTCCCAGGCTCGACGCAAGCACGACCATAAGCCACGTCTTCATGCAGGCCGATCCCCCGGAAGAGTCTCGGAGCCGAAACTGGTCTGACCAGTTGAACGATAGCGCTCCGTCGACAGCCTGTCAAGAGATTGTTGAGCGAAGAGCGAACTTTCCAGCGGGCGCTGGCCGGCGTTACGGTGAGGGACTATCATGTCGTTTGGAAATGGAATCGAGACTTGGGGATGTGTAGCGTGCGAGGTAAGAGCGCGTCGATGTCGCGAGTCGATCGAGTTTCCGAAGTGGCCGAGCGACTCGAAAGGTCGATCCTTTCCGGCGAGCGTGCGCCCGGCGATCTTTTGCCGTCGGAGCGGGAGATCAGTGCGCAGCTCGGGGTCAGCCGGAGCGTGGTGCGTGAGGCGCTGGGCCGTTTGGGAAGCCTCGGGCTGGTTCGGAGCGTGCACGGATCGGGGACGCGGGTCGAAATCCCCAGCGGCCGGCCGATCACGGAAGGATATCGGCGGCTGCTCGGACAGCGGGAATTTCGGCTGGAGGAACTCGCAGCGGTCCGCTTGCCGTTGGAGACGACAATTGCCGGCATGGCGGCGGCAACTCGGTCGGAAGCTCATCTCACCCGTTTGGAGGGGACACAGGGAATCCTGGCCGACCCCACACAGTCGCTGGAGGCGCACGTCGACGCGGACCTCGCGTTTCACGCCACGCTTGCTGACGCGACGGGAAACGCCCTCTTCGGGCTGGTTCTCGCTCCCATTCAGGAATTGTTGATCGAAAGCCGGCGCAAGACGCTGGGGCGATACGGTGCCCAAATTGCCCACGGGCACCACGCGAAGATCCTCGACGCCGTTCGTGTAGGTGATGCCGAAGCGGCTGCATCAGCGATGCGCGCACACATTGAGGCGAATTTCCAGCACCTTCACGAGTGCGAAGTGGAGAGCCTCCAACCGGCGCGCGATCGGCTCCCCGAGGGAACTCCGGTCGCGAACCCTTGAGGGAGTGTTTCGAATGGACGGAAACATCTCTTCGCGTGGGCGAGCCCTCCTCGACAGTACTCCCCCTGGCAAGGGAACGTCGGTGCCGTTAAACTTTGACGATTCACTGCGCCGAAACTTCGGACGCGGGATGTAGGGAAACGGGTCGTACTGTTCCCAAATCCAGCAGAATAAGGAGATGACCTGGTGCGCCGATTTGTCACGTTCGCGATGATGTCGCTGGTGCTGGTCCTGGCCGCGTCGAATGTCCTGCACGCTCAGGACGATGCCAAGAAAGACGCGAAGCCCGAGGTCAAGAAGGAGGAGGCTCCGAAGACCGAGGACGCGAAGAAGGACGACGCCAAGAAGGAAGAGCCGAAGAAGGACGACGCCAAGAAGGAGGAGCCGAAAAAGGACGAGGCCAAGAAGGAGGAGCCCAAGGAGGCTCCGCTGCCGACGATCCCGCCTGAGGTCGAGGCCAAACTCGAAGCGGCACGCCGCGCGGTTGCCGAAGCGATTGTCGCCGCCGAGGACGCCGGCCTGGTCGAAACGACCGTCACCCCACCGCCGATCCTCGATATCTTGATTACCGGCCGCGCTGTTGATGCCCGGGAGATCAAGAAGCACACCGGCGTAAGCCCTGAGGTCTTCGCGGCCTGGTTCACCGGTCATGGCAAGCTCGAGGGGTTCACCGCGCAGAAAGACGTGCGGATTGTCAATCCCTCCGAAGGCCTGAAAGAGATGTTCGACCAGCGAGCCAACTTGCTCGCTCGCCACATCAAGGCGGTCAAGGACGCCAAGAGCGCCGACGATGCCAAGAAGAAGGAAGAAGCCGCCAAGAAAGAGGCGGCCATGAAGAAGGAACAGGAAGAAGCCGCCAAGAAGAAGGCTGAGGCCGAGGCCAAGAAGAAGGCTGAGGCTGAGGCCAAGAAGAAGGCTGAGGCTGAGGCCGAGGCCAAGAAGAAGGCCGAGGAAGAGGCCAAGAAGAAAGAGGCTGATGCCAAGAAGGCTGAGGAGGAAGCGGCCAAAAAGAAGGCTGAGGAGGATGCCAAGAAGAAAGACGAGGACGCGAAGAAGGACGATTCCAAGGACGACACGAAGAAGGACGACGCGAAAGACAACTCCTGAGTCTTTAGATCCTCAACAGGTTTGTGGGGATCGTGTCACGCGGCCAACTTCCGAGCCAACTAAGCGACGTGCCGGCATCACTGCCGGCCGTCGTTTTTTTTGCGCAGCAGTCTCAACGCGCGGCTCACCCGAGGGTTGAGTTCGGTCCCGTAATGTTGAAGTTGCCCGGAACGATATTCGTGGGGACTGTGCCCACAACTGTTGTCCCGCGGAAGCCGGTCCCAAACAAGAAGGTCTCGGTCGTCATGGAGAGCGCCGTCGTGGTGGTCGTGGGAATGCCGTTCCCCGACGTTAGATTGATGGCCTGTTGGAGCGATGTGTGCTGTTTCGTGATTTTGACGACAGTTTGAACGACCGACTTGATCCCGTTCGAGAACGCGGAGGAATTGCCAGTCGGGTCTGTCGCAACTGCGGTGATGATCTGGCCCGCTGGCACTGAGGTCGGCACAATGATCTGGAACTTGACGTACCCGGAATGCCGCGTGTTGATGGTTGCCTGACCGATCAGGGTCTGGCCCTCGCCGAAGCCGGAGGGATCGAGTGCGGCGTTGCTGAAGAATTGCAACAGATAGTCCGTTTTCGGCTGTTCGCGCATCGCCCCCCGAATGATCGTCGTTCCACTGATCGCCGTCGCGGAGTGCACGACGGGTGCCGCGATCTGGTCGTTAGCCCCGTGCGCGGTGATGATGCCTCTTAGCGTGTTGTTGTAGATCGAGTTGTTGAGAATCGCGTTGCGGTGGCCACCGGCGATGGTCACGCCCACAGTTCCATTGTTGCGAATTACGTTCGCCATGACCGGCGTCAGACCGCCGATGAGATTCGAGTCGCCGGAAACCCAGATTCCGCTCCCCGCATTGCCCAGCGCCTGGGAACCTGTCGGCGTGGTTCCGATGGCATTGCCCTGAATCACGTTGAGCGCGGCGTTGTTGATGTCGATGCCGTTGCCACCGTTCCCGCCAATGACGTTCTGCATCGACGAGTAGATGCCGCCGATCTGGTTCTGCGACGCTCCGCCGGTGAGGAGCAGACCATCTCCACTATTCCCCATGACGCGCGAGCCGTTCAGTGCTGTGCCGATGAAGTTGCCGAAGACCAGGTTCCCGGTGGCCCCTGTGCCGTAGATCACGACGCCGTTGCCCTCGTTGCCTGCGATCGAATTGGCGGCCAACGGAACGGTACCGCCAATGGTATTGTTGGCGGCGTTCGCGATGACGAGGCCGTTACCAATGTTGGAAACGATCCTCGATGCGCCGATGCTGGTTCCAATGGCGTTCCCCTGGACCGAGTTTCCCGGGGTAAAGATCTCGACACCGTTTTGCCGGTTGCCCGAGATCGTGTTGCCTGCTCCCGTGATGGCGCCGCCGATCGAGTTGCCGCTTCCGCCAATAATGCGGACACCGTCGCCACCGTTCGCGACGGGGTTGCTCACACCGGCATTCGAGCCGATCACGTTGCCGTAGAGCCGGTTATTGGAGCCGTTGATGGTGACGCCGTCGCCGCCGTTGCCCGAGATGACGTTCACCGCATTGCTCGACAATCCGCCGATCAAGTTGCCGTCGGATTCGATGAACAAGCCGGCGCCGCTCCCGGCTCGGGAGAAGGTGCCGGTCGGGTCGGTGCCGAGCGAGTTGCCCTCGATCGTGTTACCGTCGGCACCGGACATGATGTGGATCTGCGAGCCGGTAAAGCCGTCGACCACCAGGCCGTCGATCGTCGATCCGCCTGCACCGATTTCGAGGCCATCGCCCACGATGCCGACTCCGTTGATCTCAATGGCGGGCCGGCCCGAGGATCCGGGCTGACTGGTACCATCGATGATGACCGGGTTCGTGAGTTCCGGCAGCGGCGATTTGACCGTGATCGTCTTTTGCCCTGTTCCGATCGCGAAGTCGATCGTGTTGAGACCGGCGGTCGAGTTCGCGAGCTCGATTTCCGCGCGCAGTGTCCCGGCTCCGCTGTCGGAGGCTGACGTCACCGTGAAGACCGCCAGGAGTTGACGCGATTCCATTCGTTCGAAACCAGGCCGGGTCACCGCCCGTCCCGGACGCCGACGTTCCCGACGTGGTCCAAAATGCGGTTTCATGACGCTTGGCTCCCGCGAGCACCTGGTCCGAAAACGGGATGTTCGATCCCGCGAGTGGATTCCCCTGATCGACACGTCCAACTCTATCATCCGTTTTTCGAATGACCCCAGCGCAACCCGTGGACGAGCCTGTCAAACCCTACCGTGAGCGCCGATCGCGAAAAGTCCATCAATTCCAGCGCTTTCGCGAAAGGTTCGGAGTGCGCCGGGAGGGGTCGAGATATCAAGGAGTTTTTGCTGAAGAAACCGGTCTGTACCTCGAATGAACGAGAATCGGACAGAAATCCTCTTACCCATTTTGACTTGTGCAAAACGGAAGTTGCACGCATCTCTCGGCTGGCTTACAGTGGCTTGCCCCGATCGTTTGGCGTGGGGATCGCTGTCAGTTCACCCGTGCGCTGAAACCCGAGGACGGGATTCCGAGCTCGTGACGACCGTAGGAATGAGGCCCCTATCCGTGACTCCCGCTATGCCTTCCAAGGCCCCTACGAGCCTGCTGGAGTTGGCCTGCGCGGCGGCGACGCGCCTGGGGGTCGACGGCCTGCTCGTCCTGCCGGAAGGGACGATGGACTGGGAAGCCCTCCGCGCGATGGTGGTCGGCGACCTGCCGGTACTCGTCGCGGTCTCCTCGACGAAGCATGCGGAAGCCGTTCGCAAGGCACGACTCGTGGCGATCGAGGTTGACGAGGTCGAAGCGGCGATTGCCGAGCGCATTACCTTGTCCCTGATCGAGGGTGTGGCGAACGACCAACTCCAGGCCGGTGCACGGATCGCCGTCGTATATTCCGGTTTTGAGGCCGAGACGCTCGACTCGCTCACGGTGATCCGCCTCGGCGAGCACCTCGAACGGCTCAGCTCGCGCGACCTGCGTGCGCTCGAGACCTCCGTGCCATTTGAAACCTTGAAGGCGGTTGTCGACGTGGCCGTGGAGATCGGACGCGAAGGCCGCGAAGGCAAGGCGGTAGGCACGCTCATCGTCGTCGGCGACGTCCGAAATGTGATGGCCCGGACCCACACGCTGGGGTTTGACCCGTTCCGGGGTTATCGCCGCAAGGATAGAAACTTGAGGGACTTGCGTGTTCGTGAGGCGATCAAGGAGATCGCACAATTGGATGGTGCCTTCATCGTCGCTCGAGACGGTACCGTGGAGGCGGCCTGCCGGATCGTCGATGCTCCGAACGAAGGGTTGACCCTTCCCAAAGGACTCGGCACGCGCCACTGGGCCGCAGCGGCGATCACGGCGGCGACTAATGCCCTGGCGGTCGTCGTCAGTCAGTCCACCGGTACGGTCCGACTCTTCCAGAAAGGCGAGATCATCCTTCGAATCGCGCCCATGAGCCACGCCCGCGCCATGAAGTGGAACGACGCAGAGACGGAGCCGCCGGTCGTGCGTCCGGAAAAGGGATCGTAAATTGGGCGGTCGCAACACCTTTCGGGGTGTAGGGCAACGCAGTTCTCGTAGAATGTTGTCATGGTCTACACTCAGCTCTTGAAGTCGTTCTTTCGACTCTGTTACGGCGAGCCGCCGGATCTGTCGCAGAACGGCGCGAGCGAGGCGCTGGTCTACGTGGCGGACGGCGTCGGTGGGCTGGACTTATGCGCGGTCGGGTTGCGTTATGTGATGGGGTCCTTGAAGCTGCGCTATCAGGTGCGCAACGCGAGCTGGGGGCATGGCTTCGGCCGCTGGCATGCGGACCTGACCGATACCAGCCACCTGGAGGCGCAGGCGGCTGAAGTCGCGACGAGGGTTGAGGAGTTTCGAGAACTTCATCCTCATGCGCCCGTTTACCTTGTGGGGAAGTCCGGTGGGACGGCGGTCGTCGTCAAGGCATTGGAACGGCTGCCCCAAGATGCCGTGGAAAGCGTTGTATTGCTTTCGTCGGCGTTGTCGCCGCCTTACGATCTCTCGAAAGCCCTTACTGCGGTCCGTCATGAGATGACGGTGTTCTGGTCTCCCCTGGATGTATTTGTCCTGGGCGCAGGCACTTTGATCTTTGGAACGATCGATCGGGTGCACAGCGTTGCTGCGGGTTTGGTCGGTTTTCGCATCCCCGAGGGCATCGCCCCGGAACAGGGTGCGGAGTACAGCAAGCTCCGCCAGGTGCGCTGGCACCCTGCGATGTCCCCCACCGGATACATGGGCGGGCACGTGGGGCCCGATTGTCCGGCGTTTCTCAGGAAATACGTGGTTCCTTTGCTACAGCAGCCGAGTGGAGCCGGACTGAGACCGTCGGCGGCTGAGTCGCGTGTTTGATAGTCCATGTTTTCGGCAAGGCGTGCCTGCGCGGGCACGGCACGGTTTCACCGAGTCACTTGCTGAAATCAGCTCAGTGTCAAGCCGGAGTCTCCGCCGGACGATAACGTAAGGGCCTGATGAAGGCTCTGCCATAACACCCCGGCTGAATCCCATCTGCACTGAACCTTGAGCAGCTCGAAGCAAACGACCATCGAGGCAATCGCTTTTCGTGTACCGACCGAATCGTTTGACGCATTGCGGCGGCTCCCTCGGTGTCACCGAGGTTCGGCCTTCGCGGTGGCGAGCGTCCGACGCGAATGGTAAGAGCGGTCGGGCCGCGGCTCTTTATAGGATCCCATGAGCCTCAGCCCGTGCGCTCTGCCAGAAGGAATGAGATTCCACTTGATGTCCAGTCAAGAGCGCGACGAGAACTGGCACCGTTGAAGGTGCACCGCGAGGCGGTCTCCGCCTTTTCCCTGGAGACCTTTTCCGCCCTGCTTTTACCCTCGGCGGAAGGGTGGGACCGCCTCGCGCTGCTTATTCTTTGAGGGCTGACCCCTCAGCACGAGCCACTGTGAACTCCACCAATCGGCTCATCGGGATGGACGTGTCAACAGCCGGACGGTCTACGATCGACGGCCGGGACGACCATTCCCCTTGCCAAGTGTTGTGGAGGGTGGTTAGCCTCACATCCTGGCCCCCGTAATGGAAAACCGCTTTTCTTCGAGGAGATTGCACGCGACGATGAGTACGCATCCCGCACCGATTGCCGCGGTTCGAGGCCGAGAGATTCTGGATAGTCGGGGAAACCCCACCGTTGAAGTCGATGTGATCCTGGCCGACGGCACACTCGGCCGCGCGGCCGTCCCTTCAGGCGCAAGCACCGGCGCCTACGAGGCGGTCGAGCTCCGCGACGGCGACAAGAAGCGGTATCTCGGGAAAGGGGTCACGCTGGCCGTCAAGAACGTAAACACCGCACTGGCCAAGGCGGTCGTTGGACGCGACGCGGCCGATCAGGTCGGGCTCGACCGGGCCATGATCGCGGCCGACGGTACCGAAAACAAAGGAAAGCTCGGCGCCAACGCCATCCTCGGCGTCTCCATGGCCGCCGCGAAAGCCGCGGCCGCTGCGCATGGCTTGCCGCTCTATCGCTATCTCGGCGGGACCAACGCCCGCGTGCTGCCCGTGCCGATGGCGAATATCATCAACGGCGGCAAGCATGCCGACAACAAGATCGACTTTCAAGAATTCATGGTCATGCCTATCGGGGCGAAAACGTTCTCCGAAGGCATCCGGATGGTCGCCGAGGTTTTCCACAACCTCAAGAGCGTGCTGAAGAAGTCCGGCCACAACACGGCCGTCGGCGATGAAGGCGGCTTCGCGCCGAACCTCGACAACGAGGAGGCGATCAAGTTCATCCTCGACGCCATCGACAAGACCGGCTACGCCGCGGGCCGCGACAAGGATTTCGCAATCGCGCTCGACTGTGCTTCGTCGGAGCTCTTCGACGAGGGCGAGAAGAAGGGCTACAAGTTCTGGAAGTCGAATCCTGGTAAGCTCTTCTCGACTCAGGAAATGGTCGAACTCTTCGCCGGATGGGTCGATAAGTACCCGATTATCTCGATCGAAGATCCGCTCGACCAGGACGACTGGACGGGATACGCCGCGATCACGAAGTCGCTCGGCGGGCGCTGTCAGATCGTGGGCGACGACTTCTTTGTCACGAACCCCAAGCGCCTTGGTGAGGGGATCGCCAAGGGCTGCGCCAACAGTATTCTGGTCAAGGTGAATCAAATCGGCACGTTGACCGAAACGTTCGAGGCCGTTCAGCTCGCCCAGCGTAATGGTTACACTGCGGTGATCAGCCACCGCTCGGGCGAAACCGAGGACGCGACCATCGCCGATATCGCAGTGGCGACCAACGCCGGCCAGATCAAGACCGGTAGCGCCTCACGGTCCGACCGTATCGCCAAGTACAACCAACTGTTGCGGATCGAGGAGGAACTCGGCGAGGACGCCGTTTACCGCATGAAGTGAGCGACTTTTTTCGTTGCCAGACAACTCACGCACCACTCAGCGCCCTTGCACACCAGCAAGGGCTCTGAGTGGCTTGTCTCACGGCTTCACGTCAAACCGCTTCACGAGGGTGACCTGATTCCCCTTCTCGTTGTAGCGGAAGTCGTCGACCAGGCCCTTCGCGAGCATGATCCCAAACCCGCCCTCGCGCAGGCCGAGCTCGTTGCGCAGGTCGAGGTGTCCGATCGGATCTTCGTCGGACGCGGCGTGCGGTAGCTTCTTGGGGTCGAAGCCCGGGCCTTGATCCTGAATGACCAACGTGACGGCGTTCGGGTCGATCCGGTAGGTGATGCGGAGCACGAGCTCCGCATTCTTGCCGTGGCCCCACTCGATCGCGTTGCCGCCCATCTCCATGATGACCTGTTTCAGATCCTTGATCTGCCGCTCAGTCAACGGGGTGCGTAGGAACAGGTCCGAAAGCATGTCGTTGGCCTGCTGCAAATAGGTCAACTCACTCCGGACGTCAAAGTTAATTTCCCCTTCGGTTCCCTTCTCCTCGTGTTCCTTGCGCCAACTCAGCGCCTCGTCCATCGTTTGATAAAGCTTGTCGGGTGTAAACGGTTTCGTGAGATAGCCGTTTGCCCCCACACGCACACCTGCGGCGCGGTGGCTCACGTCCTGCAGGGCGGTGACCATGATGATCGGAATCAGATTGGTGGCCCGGCTGCGCTTGAGCTGGTCGCAGATCACGAAGCCACCAACGTCCGGTAACATCAGGTCGAGAAGGATGATATCCGGCGCCTTCTCTTGAACCTCTTGTACGACCTGCGCGCCCGAAAAAAGCTGGATCGGTTCGAACTCACGCGCACGAACCAAGCTGGCCAGGATATCGTTGGTGTCGCGCTCATCGTCAACGATCAGCACGGTTCGCGGCATGGGCAAAACTCTAGGGGGTGCGATGTTGAGTTGTCCGTCGGTAGCCCGGACCTCATTACATTCTCGCGCGCCGACGCCGCGGTGGCAAGCCATTGGAACCCCTCCTCACCAGCGCCCTTGCGGGAGAGGGAACGGCCAAGGCACAATGAGATACGGCTTCCCGGCGGATGTGGGACGATCCCATACTCTCAACGTCGCAGCCAGAGTCGTCTCCTCCGGCGCTTACGCTTTGCAATGCCCCGTGAGACCGATCCATCATGCAAGTTACCAAGATCATCGACGCTTTCGGATACGTTATTTACGCGACACTCGCCCTGTTGGCGATCTGGGGGGTTTACAATGCGATCTTGCTCTATCGCATGCTTGCCAAGAAGTCGCTCGGACAGGCCGGGCCGCTCCTGCAACAGGTGAACGACCTGAGCAAGAGTGGCAAATATGATGCCGCTATCGGCGTCTGTCAAGGTCCTCCTTTCTGGCATACGGCGTTGGCGCAACTGATCGCGGTCGCGCTCATCAACCGCGAAAAAGGGATCGCGAAAATCAAGCAGATTCTGGTTATGGAGTTTCACACCGAGGTGATCGCCGGAATGGAGAATCGACTGGCGTCCATCGCGACGATCGTCCGCATGGGACCACTGCTCGGTCTACTTGGCACCGTTGCGTCGATGATCGGCGCGTTTGGCCGGATCGGCGGCTCCGAGAAGGTGAATCCCACCGCGCTGGCCGCGGATATCAGTCTGGCGCTTTGGGCGACGGGATCCGGTCTCCTGATCGCGACGCCCATGATGATCGTTGGCAATGATATCCACGCCAAGTTGCGCAAGCTTCGCGATCGCACCGAGCGACAACTCCAAGACTTTCTCGAGATCCTGGAGCAGTTGGAACCGCCAGCGGCGCGCAATTCCCCCGGCTCCCGGTCGGGGACGGTTCGTGCGGTACTGCCCCGATAGCGGTCCGGTCTTGAGCGCGACGCCTCTTCGCCCGTCGGCACCATCGCGTCAGGTTTTGTCCTCTCCCCGTTCTCAACGGAGTTGTCATGCTCCTCCGTCGGCAGGCTTCGGAAGAACGCGACGAGCACATTGACATGACTCCGATGGTGGACGTCGTGTTTCAGCTCATGACGTTCATGCTCTTTTCCATGCAATTGAGCGGTGGTGAGAAGGTTGAAATACCCCAGGCGCGGCACGGCGTGGGTGTGGAGGAAACGGCGGCTACGTTCTTGACGCTTCTCAAACCTGCATCACCCGGCGCAGCTCCGCGAGTCTTGCTCGGTAATGGTGAGGGCAAGGACGTTACGCTCGACGACGCGAAAAAGGCCGTGGCGGACGGCTTGCGCCAGGGGAAGCGGAAGGTCGTGCTTCAGGCGGATGGGGCGGTTCCCCACGGCGAGGTGCTCAAGGTCGCGGCTGCGGTCACGGAGGTCGAAGGGGTTACGCTTCACATCGGCGTGCAAGAGCCCGAAAAATAGCGCGGCTGGAAAGGCATTGCCACGGTGGACGTCTGGGACGTTTTCCATAGCAGTCGATTGGAAGTGGAACGGGGCCTGACGACCGCGCAGGTGCGTGCTGCGCTCAGTCGCGGTGATCTGAATGAAGACGATCTCATCCGGCCGGCGGGCACGACCGTTCCCTGGGCGCGGCTCTCCGAGATGCCGGCCCTGCTGATTCCCGAGCCCGAGCCCGCTCCGCCTGTGCCCGAGCGAGTCGAAACTCCTCGCATCGAACACGAGCAGGAATTCGAGGTCATTCGCGACCTCGAGCAGTTGCGATCTTCATATTTCGAAGAGAATGAACCTGTCCCCTTCGAGCCTCCACGTCCGTTCGCCGCCGATGGTGACGATGATGACGTCGAGGCGAAGCCCGCCTTTCCGGATGCGATCGTCGACGACGAGGATGAGGAGCACCTGAGCGACGAGTTCAGCTTTGTTCGGGACGTGGAAAGCCGCAGCCAACTGGCGATTCCGGTCGTGGCGGCGGAAGACTGGGACGGGGACGAGGAATTCGACCCTCAAGACGAAGACGAAGCGGCGGCTGAGTTCACGCTTTCGCGCGGTGCGGCTGACCGCGTCGAAGAACTCGACCTCGCCGCGATGGTCGACGTTGCCTTCCAACTCGTGCTCTTCTTTCTCGTCACCGCGACCACGGTGCTGTACAAGAGCCTGGAAGTTCCCAAGCCGAACCCCGAGAGCCCGGCAAACGCCGCGGCGCAGCAAGGGAAGTCGCGGGGAATGGACGACCTGATGAACACCTACATCGTCGTCGAGATCGACCCTTCGGGCACGATGAAGATCGACCGCGAACCCGTGGCCGCGGAAATGAGCGCGGTGATCGAGCGCCTGCGGAAGGCCCGCGAGGAGACCCATCGCAAAGCGATGCTGCTCTCCGCCGACTACGCCACGCAGCACCGGAATGCTGTGCTCGCGTATGATGCCGCGAATGAGATCGGTTTGGGGATTGCGATTGCCCGCCCTGCTCCGCCCGGCGGGGCCGCCGCTCCGTCGCCGGCCAAGGCGCAGGCAAAATGAACGCGGAGACGGCGGTCGTGATTTCGCCTGGACCTCTAACCCGCCACAATCGGCTGTGAGGGCTCCTGAGCGTCCAGCGAAGGCGCTGGCAGCAGATTTTCGCCCTCGTCGCTCACGTGCGTCTCGGCTTCGCTCATCACGTGTTCCATCGGGGTTTCGTGCCCATTTTTTGGCGCGATCGTGGCATTGGCGGCGGCGCGACGGTCTCGTCTTAGATTGGCCTCCGCTTCTTCGCTTGTGAGGATCACGCCGGGACGAAGGCTCGCATTATCGCAGGTGTGCGTTTCGACCTCAGAGACATCGATCGGCACGCGTCCGAGGATGGACAGTGTGCCAGCCCACGGAGGCGGAGCGATCCCGGCCTCCTGGAGTGCGACCTTGGCCTTGAGCTTCGCGTCGCTGTTGAGCTTGAACCCATCGACGCCCGCCGAGGGCATCCAGTAGTACGTGCGGAGCCGCACGCCGTTCAGTTCCAACGCCTCGACAAGCGCGCGGGGCGGTGGGTCGGCCAGGATCCCTTCCTGCGACTGCATGGCCTTGGTGATGGCTTCCATCGCCGTCGCGGTCGAGACCGAGTACGGAATCAAGACGTCGAACGTACCTCGGGACGTGGCCGACGCCGAGGAGTTGACCATGATCTCCTTGAAGATCGTTGCGTTGGGGATGCGGACGTGGTTTCCCTCGAGCGTCACGAGAACCGTGGCTCGGGTGTTGAGCGTCTTGACGATGCCTGCCTGGCCTGCCACCTGGACATAGTCGCCGACGCGAAACGGCCGTCGCACGCCCAGGAGGATCGACGCGATGAAGTTCTCGGTGATGTCACGAAAGGCAAACCCGATCGCCAATCCCACGACGCCCGCGAGACCGAGAATCGAGAGAACGGCGTGCGTCAGGTTCAGGATCGAAAGGGCCACCATCAACCCGCAGATAATGAGCAGGGAGCCGACGAAAGAACCGACTACGGATCTGAGCAGAGGGTTCGTCACGAAGACGGAGAGAAGGGTCTCGGAGTACTTGTTGAACGTCCTGGCCAGCAGCGCGAAGAGTGCGAAGAATGCCACAGCCATAATGACCACGAGCCACTTCCGGCTCACTGCAGTCCAGATTTCGCCCAGAACCTGTGCGGCCAACTGGTGGGCGGTGAGCACCTGGACGTCGGTCTTCATGCGGTTGAGCACGAGGCGAACGCCTTCCACGCGCCTCGTGAATTCAGTCACATCGTCTCGCGTGTCGTCGTCCTCGACTTGCCCTTCGAGGGTCACGACGCCGTCGTGGACGACGACGGTGACGTGCCGAACGCCTGGATACTGGGCGATCAGGTCGGACAGGGTCTTTTTGACCACACGGTCGTCAACCGTCTTCTCGATGTTGATCGGCCCCGATGTCGTTGCGACGGTGGCGTCGGGGTTGTCCTTGGTGGGTGCGGCGGCCGGTTTGGCGGAGCCGTCACTTTTGGCGGGCGCTGAGGACTTCGACAGATTCGGCAGGCCGGGAATCTGCGCCATCGAGGTCTCGACCGCGCCGAGAATCCAGACGGCTGTCACGAGCGGAGTCCATCCCAATCGCTTGAGGGTGTGCATGTTACCTGTCGCTCCTCGGGAAAACGCGGAAGGGCACGAGCGACGGTCGCCGCTGAGGCGAGCCCTCGTTCGTGCCCTCGTGGTTTAGGAAACCACGAACCGTGTTTGGGCACGAGAGGCAACTCATGCGCCATTCTCAAGCCGGTGGCTCAAAAAGGCGGCTCAATGTCCCGGTCAGCGAGGGTCGACGCGGCACGAGACGATGCCCGTTTCTTTGCGGGGGTCGGAGATTCACGTTCGGCGGTCGCCGTGGCATCAAATGGGGCCGTCTGGGGGTTACCCGACTCGTCGACACCCGTGAGCAGTGCCACGGCCTGTTCGGCCGAATCGAGCTGGCGATGACACTGTGCGAGGAGCCGTACACCGCGCTCGTATTTCTTCAACGCTTCGGAGAGCTCGGGGTTCCCGCGTTCCAGATCGCCGACGATCTGTTCAAGTTCTTCAAGGGCCGCTTCAAAGCTCGATTCACGGTCGTCCGGGGCCGTCATGGCAAGACTCCTTCAACGCGGCTGACGATACGGCCCGACGCGAGCCGGGTTTGGATCAACTCGCCGGTTTGAACCTCATTCGCGGCCCGAACCAGGGTCGCTCCCTCGTCACGAAAGGTCAGGCTATAGCCGCGTCCGAGCACTCCCAGCGGACTGAGGGCCTCGAGGCCGGCGGCCAGCCGCGCGAGCCGATGTTTGCGCTCGTCGAGTCGCCGCCTGAGCGCGTGCGTGGCGCGGTCTCGCAGCGCGTCCAGTTTGGTCCGGGCGCGTTCGATCCGCACCTGGCCCGCGCGCGTGATGCGCTCGCCAAGATGGGCCAGGGCTCCGCGGATCTCGGCACCGTCGGGGACGCAGATTTCCCCGGCCTCGCTAGGAGTCAACGCGCGGCGGTCGGCCGCGAGATCGGCGATGGTCACGTCGACCTCGTGGCCGACTGCCGACACAACAGGGAGACGGGAGGCCACAATCGCACGCGCCACGATCTCTTCATTGAACGCCCAGAGATCCTCGAGGCTCCCGCCGCCTCGGGCGACAATCACGAGATCCGCGCCGGCCACACGGTTCGCAAGTTCGATTCCGGCCGCGATCTCCTCCGCCGCGCCGAGGCCCTGAACCTTCGCGGGTGCGATCAGGATCTCGGTTCGTTTCCAGCGCCTGCCGACGACGTGCAAGAAATCGCGGACCGCGGCACCTGTCGGACTCGTGACCACGATGATTCGTCGAGGACTGCGCGGGAGGGGACGTTTCCGTGCGGGGTCGAACAGGCCCTCCGCCGAGAGCCGCGCGACCGTCTGCCGGAACGCGAGTTCCAGCGGTCCGATCCCCACAGGCTCAATCTTGCGGACCTGGATCTGGTAGTCGCCCCGGGGCGCGTAGACGGTGACGCGTCCCCAGACTTTAACGGCAAGGCCGTCCGTGAGGTCGAACACGACGCGCTGAGCGTCATTCTTCCACATCACGGCGCGGATTGAGGCTCCCTCATCTTTCAGCCCAAAATAGAGGTGTCCGGACTTGGGCCGCGAGAGATTCGAGACCTCGGCGCGTACGGCAACGTCGCCGAATTCCATTTCCAGCGTGGCCTTGATCTGGGCCGTGAGCTGCGAGACCGTGCATAGCCTCGACTCCTCGGGGCCGTCGGGAAGATTGTAGAGCGAGAGCACGGACATGCGGGATCGACCTTACTAGAAACGAGAACTCAATCGGGGCAGAGGCCCGATCGCGAGTTGGGAGAGTGGCAGATGCAAGATGGCGGATGCAAGATGGCAGATGGAAGATGGCGGATGCAAAATTCGAAGGCGGGGCTTCGGGTGGACCGATTCCCGCCGTCGCGATTCCGACATTTGCCATTCCGCATCTGCCATCGATCGTCCCAACGACCGCTCACCGCGCCCGTTTAGAAATGCTAACAAAAGGGGGACTGGCTCCGAGTCTTCGAGGTGCCTGTCCCCCTTTTGTTAGGGCCCTTTAGAACATCGTGTAGATAAACGGTGCCGCACCCGTCGCTGCGAGCGCCATCAGGATGCCGAAGAGCGCGAGCATGAGCAGGATCGGCGTGAGCCACCACTTCTTGTTGTGCTTGAGGAAGTCAAACAACTCTTCCGCCAGGCTGGGCTGCGGGGCGTTGGCAAGGTCGTCGAGGCTGGTCTTGGGGGCCTTGGTCGAGGAAACATCGAGTGTGGCGTCGTGAAGAGTGGGCTCGAGCGCGCTGGCGGAATTCGTCGTCGGGTTCATGGTTCTCCCTCGGTTCTCCGGGTTAGATTCGAGGCGCGGCTCTGATTGGCGCCAGTAGGGGGGACCGTTGCCTCGAAAAAGCACGTGCGGAAAAGTTACGCTTAGAATTGACGCAGATATCGTTTCATTCCACGGTCAGGATTATACGCTTCCCAATAGGTTGACGCCGAGCGGTCAAATTGGCGCGACATCGGGTCGCGACCCATGAGGCGAAAGATCAGTCCGATCGGTGTGATCACACCATAGAATAACAGTCCCAGCGTGAGATGCGAGACCACCCACCCGATCGGCCAGGTAACCACCATCAAGCCGACGTAGATCGGCTTGAGCCATTCGGGCTTCATCACGCCCACGAGGCGCCCGAGCACGGCCGCAACCCAGAAGACGACGGCGACCGTGGGGCGGTCGCGGAAACAGGCCATCGGGGCGGCGACCATCCCCAGGAAGAACATGCCGAACTCGGAAAACTCGATCAGCGCCTTCCGATCGGGGTTCCAGTTGATCGAGACCAGAGACATCAGGATACCCTCCTCGAAAAAGCGATCAATCGAGCTGGAACTGCGCCAGGTGCGCTTCGACTTCGGCGCGGCTCATGGTGGGTTGCTCGGACTTGGCCAGCACGCAACGGCCGAGCGCGAGGACGTCGATGTTTGTTGCGAGGAAGCAGCGGTAAGCGTCGGCCGGCGAATGGACAATCGGCTCGCCGCGGACATTGAAGCTGGTGTTGATGATCACAGGGCAGCCCGTGCGTCGCTCGAAGGCGCGGATGAGCTGGTCATACAGCGGGTTCCTCGCAGCGTCGACCGTCTGGACTCGCGCGGAGTAATCGACGTGGGTGACGGCGGGGATGACGCTACGGGGGAGCTTGAGCTTCTCAATCCCCTCCAAGTTCGCTGAGCGCGGGTCGGCGGGGAGCCGCTTTTCCTCGCGGACGGGCGCGACGAGGAGCATGTATGGGCTGTCCTCGCCGGGTCGCATTTCGAAGTACTCGTCCACGTGTTCCCTCAGCACCGAAGGCGCGAAGGGGCGGAACGACTCGCGGAATTTGATCTTCAGGTTCATCACCGACTGCATGTCGGGACTGCGGGCGTCGCCGATGATGCTGCGAGCTCCCAGAGCACGAGGTCCGAACTCCATCCGCCCCTGGAACCAGCCAACGACCTTCTCTTCCGCCAGCGCGGTGCCGACGGCTTCGCAGAGCTCCGCGTCGGATTCGTAGCGGGTGAACGTGGCCCCCTGGGAATTGAGGTAGCGTTCGATCTCGTCGTCGGAGAACTCGGGGCCAAGCAGTGAGCCCGACTGGCTATCCGTGGGGGATGGCGTCCGCTTGTTTCCCAGCAACTGGTGATGGATGAAGAGGGCGACTCCGAGCGCACCGCCTGCGTCGCCCGCGGCGGGTTGGATCCAGACCTTCTCGAAGGGACCCTCGCGCAGAATCCGTCCGTTCGCGACGCAGTTGAGCGCGACGCCGCCGGCAAGACACAGGTTCTTCGAGCCTGTGACCGCATGGACGTGCCTCGCGGTGCGGAGCATGATTTCTTCGGTCACGGCCTGGAGCGACGCTGCGAGGTCCATCTCGTGCTGAGTGACCATCGATTCGGCCTTGCGCGGCGGCCCGCCGAAGAGCTTGTGGAACTTCGCCGAGGTCATGGTCAGACCCTGGCAGTAATTGAAGTACGACATGTCCATACGGAATGAACCGTCGTCCTTCAAATCGATCAGGTGCTTGTAGAAGAGGTCGACGTACTTGGGCTCGCCGTAGGGGGCGAGACCCATCACCTTGTATTCGCCGCTGTTGACCTTGAAGCCGGTGTAGTACGTGAGGGCCGAGTAGAGGAGGCCCAAAGAGTGGGGGAACCGGAGTTGGTGGGTCAGCGCGATCGTATTGCCGTTTCCCGTGCCGAAGCTTGCAGTGGCCCACTCGCCGACGCCGTCGAGTGTCAGGATAGCGGCTTCGTCGAACGGCGAGGGGAAGAACGCGCTCGCGGCGTGCGACTCGTGATGCTCGGTGAACACGAAGCGCTTGGAGTAGTGGCCGCCGAGCTCCTTGCCCATCACCCTCGGCAAGAAGAGTTTCGTACGCAGCCAGAGCGGCATGGCCATTCGAAACGACGCGAGGCCGGCCGGGGCGTAGGCGATATATGTTTCGAGCAACCGCTCAAACTTGAGCAGGGGCTTGTCGTAGAATCCCACCCAGTCGAGGTCGGCGGGTTTCAGCCCGGCTTCTTCGAGGCAGAAGTTGACGGCTCGCGAGGGGAAGTTGTGGTCGTGCTTCTTCCGGGTGAAACGTTCTTCCTGTGCCGCCGCCACGATGCGGCCGTCGACGACGAGCGCCGCGGCCGAGTCGTGGTAGTACGCCGAGATCCCGAGAATGGCACTCATGGAGCCGGTCTCACGTCGTTAAGGGGTCGTGGACGATTCGTACCGTACGATTTGTCCCAAGGGTTTTACCATCAAGCGCCGAGAGGAGAGAAGCCGAACATCACTTCCGGAAGGCACGCTCGGCGGCTGAGCTAATTAAACTCACAGTCGATCCTATCCCACCGGTTTCGTTTCCGTAAAGCCTCACGAATGAGGCAATACCGCGACGCGGCGGCTGGGCCGTGCGGCGAGGGATCGTGAGCGAGTGTCGATGTTGTTGGAGGGCCTGAAGCAGGGCCAGAGTATGTGCGCCGGCGCGTCGTCCGGACGAGCCACGATTTCGGCTTCAAGACGAGCGAGATAACGCTGCACGGCGGCGTTTTCCTCGCCCCGCACGATTGGTCCCAACGATTCGATCTTGAGCCCGAACCGGCCGCCCGGCAGATGCGTGCAAAACACGAGAAATACCGGTGCTCCCGTTAAGACGGACAGGTCGGCCCAGACCGAGAGGAAACGAAGCGGTTGGCCCAGGAGTCGGCCCAGCCGCGTGTTCGGCCCGGTCCACGGGATATCGCCGTTGAGATAGACGGCCATTCCGGCTCGCAGGGCTGCGCGCGCTCGCAACAACCGCTCGACGCACTGGCCTGGTGGGAGGTCCCGCCTTAGAAAGAAGCCGGCCTGAGGGAGCGGTTCGTCACGGTCAAACTGAGACCGAAGCCGCCTGGAAATATGGTTGGGACGTTGAACCAGAGCTCTCAAAGGAAGGCCCTGACGATAAAGCCAGTGCAGGGCGGCGAGATGTCCGCCGAAATGGCTCCCCACCAGCAATGCGCCACGGCCTTCGGACAAGGCTGCCTGAAGAGAGCACATCTCTTCAACGTCGAATAAGGCAGCGACGCGGCTGTCGGGCAGCCGATCGAGCATGCAGTCGCGTGCGAGGAAGCGCCAAACGTTGGCTGCGAGGCGTGGGCGAATTCTCATTTCGTCCCAGGGAGCACCGGCTGCCTTACGAGCGTGCGCGAGATTCCGCGTTAACAACCAACGCCAGGGAAGCCAGATTGCTCCGGAGAGCCGTCCACAGAGTCCCAGCAGCGCATCCGCACGAGCCGGGCCCAGAGTACGCAAAACGGGCAGCAAGACATCGTAGAAGAGACCCTTCCGGCTCAGGAGATGGCGAAGATTCATGGAAGGGACTCACTTTCACACAATGCGCAAAGATCCGGAATCTATGGTTGAACATCACGCAGGGCTGGTCGCGAGCCGCTTGAGCCCTTGATAATCCACCTTATCTGTCGATGTCGTCGGGAGGTCCGACAGAAACGTAATTGTGTCTGGGATCATGTACGCGGGGAGATAACGCGCACAATGCTGCTTCATTGCGATGATCGATCCCTTGCAACCGGGTTTCATCGCGATGAAGGCGGCAACGGAGACGCCGGAATCGTCGTGCTTGGCGATCACGGCGGCACGGTCCACACCCTCGTGCCGGTAGAACACGGTCTCGATCTCGCCCAGTTCGATCCGGTACCCGCGCTTCTTGATCATCCGGTCGCGCCGGCCGTGGAAATGAAAACAGCCGAAGCCGTCGTCGACCACGAGGTCGCCCGTGCGATACCAGGCCGCGCCGTCTCGATCGCGAAAGAAAACGCTCGCCGTCAAATCGGCACGCCCAAAGTATCCGCGCATCACGCCGGGGCCCGCGATGACAAGCTCTCCCAACGCACCTTCGGCGACATCCTGACCTGAGTCGTCGACGACCCGGGCGCGGAAGGGCGAACACACGGACCCGATCGGGAACGGTGCAATCCGATCGTCGGCAATCGTGTCCGGGATTCGGAAGGCTGTGCAGACGTTGGTTTCGGTTGGACCGTACAGGTTCCACATTGCGGAGTGCGGCCAGAGGCGGCGTAGCTGCCGTAACGGCTCGATGGGAAAGACTTCACCCGCAAACAACACGAGCCGGGGCGCTGAGGGAACCGCTTCGACACGGTTGCTGTACTGCGTGAGTAATGCCAGGATCGAAGGGGCGGAATACCAGACGCTGATGCGGCTTCGTGTCAGGAATTCTCCCAACCGCACGGGGTCCCGACCGAGCGCTTCGCCAATCAGCACCAGCGTGGACGCCTGGCGGCACGATTGGAAAAGATCGAAGACCGAGAGGTCAAAGTGAAAGGGTGCGTGTGACGAGAATCGATCCGAGGCGTTCCAAGGTCCCAGCGTTTGATCGCACCAGTCGAGGAAATTGAACGCATTTGCGTGTGAGAGCATGACGCCCTTTGGCTGGCCGGTCGAGCCGGAGGTGTAGAGGATGTACGCCAGATCGCCGGCGAGGCGCGGTGGGGCCAGGGGCGAGGGTGCGGTGTCGTCCTGCACCTCGTCCCAGGTCACTTCCGAAGCGATGAGATCACTCTCCTCGTCCGCGACGATCAACCGTGGGCACGGACCGGGACCAGGCCAGTTCCGCTGAATGCGCTCTGCCCACTCCGGTGTGACGACCGCGGCTTTCACACCGCCGTCCGCCAGGATGCCGACGCCTCGCGATGAGGGGCCGCTCACGTCAAGAGGAACGTATGCTGCCCCCGCGCGCAGAATCCCGTGCAGCGCTGAGACGGCAATGGGACTCTTGGGCAAGACCAACCCCACGCGGTCGCCTCGACCGACCCCCCAGCGCGACAGCCGGGTGGCAAGACGATCCGCGGCTCGGAACAGTTGGGCGTAGGTCGTGATACGCCCTTGCTCATCTTCGACGGCCGGGTGATCGGGCCGGCGTGCGGCGGCCCGTTCGAGAAGTTGGCTCAGGTGTCGTGGTTCGTCCATGATCATGGCTCTTCATTTCACGCGGGTCATTCCGCGGCATCGGCTGAGACCGGTCCACGAGACACCGCCGTTTGGGTGGGGTCTTTGAGCGTGGACGGGAATAATTGGTCATAGATCGCTTTGTCCTTCGCCAGGGACCGCGCCAGGGCGAGAAACAAACGGCGATGTCCCAGGGCGTTGGGGTGATCGTCCCAGGCGGCGATCTCGAGCTGCGAGGGATCGAGATGATCGAACGTGTTCGATAGGTCGAAGAGCGTGATGGCATGGTGCGCAGCGATCCCTTGCAGACGCGCGATCGTCTCGGCACGCGATTCGGGAGAATCCGCCTGGCCGACGCGCGGGATGATTGCGCACGCCAACGGGAGTCCTGCGCTCACGCAGTCGGCGGCGAGAGCACCCAACGTGCCGTCGTAGATGGCCCAGTAGTAAGGGCGGAGCCGGGCTTTGATGCGATCCTTGTCGAGGAGTCGCCCCTGTGGATCCCGGCGGAGGTCGTTCTGGTTCAGTCCGGATTCCTTGATAATCTGGCGCAGAAAGTCGTAGGGGATTTCCTTGACGTCGTCCGAGTAAATGTCGCAGAGGTGGATTTCGGTCAGCCGGATGTCGAGCATCGTCGCCGAATAGATCACCATGTCGGGCCGGTACGCGAGCGCCTTGCGACGGAACGATTCCAGCCGCTGGAGCGGGGCGTACGCCGCGACCGCGCAATTGATTACCTCGAAGCGCCGATTGAGCCCGCGCTTCGCGGCGTGTTCGTTGAGCCATTTCTCGAGCAGGTTGACGTACGATTCCTCCGGTCCCACACCCCAGCCCATGTCCATCGACGATCCGAGCACGGCGATCCGATAGGTGCCGGGCGGTTTTTCAAGGGTGTACGGGTGATCGCGATGCCCTTGCGGATTCGTGGTAAACGGCCGGCCGAAGAGGATCTTGTTTTGATCCGGCTTGAGCTCGAACTGAATGAAGTCGCCCGTGAGATGCTTGGTGACATTGGCCGCGTTGAACCGGGTCCACTCGGCCGGCTTGCCGAGCAGTCGCAGGGAGAGTTCGCTCCGGGTCCCTTCGGCGTTGTTACCGCCGCCGCCACCGATCAAGCCTTCGTAGTAGCTCGTGTCGTTCGCATCGCGCTCGGAGCGGTTCAGTTCCGAGGAGCGTGCTGTCTCCATCATCGTTCGCAACCCGGTCCACCGCGCCGGTGGGGGGATGAGGCCCGCCAGCAGCACCGCCAGCGTGGCGGCGAAGCACAGGCGCGCAGGGTGCGGGAATGGAGCGATGACGCCTTGGGCGGGGCGCGGACGAGGAAGCACGCCTTGAGTCATGGCGAGGTTTCTCCCTCCCGGGTTGTGGCATCCGTGAGCCGCCGCCAAACGGGCAGCCGGCGGAACTCAGCGTCCAACCGCCGCGCGAGTCGCGCGTGGCCATCCGCGTTCGGGTGGTAATCGTGAGGGCTGACTGCCAACGCCGCAGGATCGATCCCGGCGTAGGTATCGCTCAAATCGATGATCGCCGAAAACCCGGCTGCCTCGGCCAGGCCTCGCAAGCGCCGGCGGGCTCCCGGATCGTCCGGACACCCTACGCGAGGCAACAGCAGCCACACACAAGGTACGCCACGCTCCCGGCACTCGGCGGCCGCGACTCGGTAAACATTGCTCAGCAGTGCCTCGCGGTACGGCTTGAGCTGGGTCTGATACGTTTTTGCCGTCGCCCCCGGCTTGAGTCCCGCCGCCGTCAACGTCTCGTGATACTGTGGTGAGTCCCAGCCGATCCCCCAACTGAGCAACCAACGGATTCGGCGTTCGTCCCAACCGAAATCCGCGAGCGTGGCTTCGAAGATGACCAGGTCCGGCGTCAGCGACCAGCCGAGTCGCCGAACGTGCTCCCAGCGCGCTCCTGGGCTATATCCGGGCGCCGCCAGGTTGAGAATCTCGACGGCCGGTCCACCGTCTGCGCGCGAGAGGTTGTCCAGGTTGCGTTCAAGTCTTGACTCGAACTCCGCACCATCGTCGACGCCCCAACCGGCGGCAATCGAGTCGCCGGCGAGAATCATCCGGAGTGTTCCGGGCGGCTTCGTGATCTCATACGGCGCGTCGCGCAAGCCGAACGCATTGGTGCTCCAGGACGCTTCGCCAACCCGGGTGGTCAGAGACGGCTTGAGCACTCGCTCGCGCAGGTCTTCGACCGGATCGAGGACTCGGGAAACTTCGCCGAAGACATCTTCGGCCTTCGGCAGCTTGCTGCGGTCCGTCGAGAGCGGCGAATCGGCAAGCGCCGCGAGGGATCGGTCAGGCGCAAGCAGACGCTCATAGTAGCCGCGCTCCATACGCTCGTATGCCGCTTTCCCGAGCAGGTCGCTTGCGAAGGTCGCACGCAAACGGGACGGGATGCTACCTGGGAGAACCGAACACACGAGGAACGCCATGAGCGCGAAACATTCGGGCGCGACCGACATACCTTGCTGATACTGGGCCCACCGCGCTGCCCCCGGCGCGCAAAAAAGCCCCGCTCCGGCGAGCCGGCGCGGCGCTCTCTTCAGGGTTGTATTGGAACACGACTCCATCCGTTTCCGGAGCTCCTTGCCCACTCGTCTCCAATCCGAAGCGCGCGATGGTTGCGGGAAAGACCTTACATAAACCCTGTGCCTCGCAGCAGCATCTGGATCCATTCGCCCACGCTCGGGCTGCCCCAGAGCGACCACAACAAGGCGATTGTCGTGAACGTGCCCGCTGTCTTGGCCACCCGGACGAAGCAGATCCGGAACGGGTCGTCGCCCGATCGACACGCCGGGGATTTCTTCTGCTTCGCGTCGTTCTGCACGTTCACGAGCACCAGCACGCCGAGGATACCCCAGAAGAGCGCATCCGGAACACTCAAGCCCCAGGTGCGCCGCAGCCAGAACGACTGGTACGCGTGAAGCGCCCAGGTCGTCACAAATACCGCGACCGTCCCCGCGGCCAGCGCAAACGGCTGAGGCCAGCGCTTCAAGCGAAAGACAACCGGATTGAACACCACGCGCACCATGAAGTCTTTCCAGTAGATGTTGATGCGTCGCCAGTAATCGGTGAACCCGGTCGCAAGCAAATAATGGTGGTGCGTGTCGGGGAGCTGGAAGCCAAACAGGTGCAACATGCCGCAAGCGATGTGGAACTGTCCGGAAACGTGGAGATAACGCAAATAGTTGAAGATGAGATACGCCGAGAGGGTCCACGGATTATGGACGTCCTCGGCTGGGAACCAGAAGTCGTGGTCGATGAGCCGCCAGAGGAGCAAGTGAACGGTGCCGCGGAACATCATGCGCAGGCCGCGCCGCTGGATCGCGTGGACGTCTTGCGCGAAAAACCCGCGCTGCATGGTGCGGTAGTCGACGACCGGGAAAATCGTGAAGCAGAGATTGGGAAGGACCAAGAAGTAGCTCAAGACGTCGTTGAGGGATTCCCGCGTCTTCGAGTGTTTGAGTTCGTAGAGGAATATAATCATCCGGAACATGAACATACTGGCGAGGATCGGCCAAACGGTGTCAGGGATTCCCAGCTCCGATGCGCGGGGGCGAAGGTAGGCGATCGCGATCGTGGCGATCGCGACGAGGCTGGCACGGTAGCGCCAGGCAATCGGCAGGTAGCAGATGCCGATCAGGACCGCGCCGAGGGTCAGGATGGAACCAGCCGCCACGGCTCCGAAGATGCGGAAGAGGGCCGCGACTGTGATCGCGACGAACAGCGGCTTCTTCCAGCGAAACGGGAGCAGGTAGTGGATCGGCAGCGCGCAGAGGGCGAGTGCGACGAGCATCTGAAACGCTCGGCCCTCGATGTGATAGACCTTGAAGACCGCCAGCATCAGGCCGACGTGGGCCAGCACGGGGAGGAATTCACGAACCGCGCGCCGGCAGGCCTCGGGCTCATCCGGGTAGAGGCCATTCTGCAAGCGCACGCCAGCGAACCAGCCCGGAGGGGCGACTGGCAGGTAACGGCGATGGGGCGCCGAACGGGTGTGAGTATCCTGGCGACGGATCTCAGGCCGCATGGGCCAGCCCTTCTCCCTTTCTGTTGGTGACGCGTCTGGCTTCAAGTCGACCGCATCGGTCGGGTCTTCGCGAACGGTTCGACAAGCGGCTGACGGGTTTGTTTTCGTCTTGAATCTTCGGTCGGCACCTTGTGCCGCACGCTCGCAACAACGCGGTGTTACGGCGTTGCCAGGAGTGCGCATACGACTCCACGAGGGCGCCGAGCGTCCAGGACCGTTGCCCAGTTTGCCCTGCTAAGAATAGATCGAAATCGGCGGGCGACGTGCGTCGACGAACAGGGGG